>NZ_LNRB01000017.1:0-125196 GCF_001557945.1 Vibrio sp. CUB2
ACCCTCGCAATTTAGCAGTAGGTTGTCAAAAGCTCTACGGCTCCAACAAGAAGTGGAAAAAGCGGTATGGCTATCACAAGCGCTCACTATCAGAGACAGCAATGTACCGAGTAAAACAGCTGCTAGGTGGGAAATTAAGCCTAAGAAATTACAATGCTCAGGTTGGCGAGACTTACGCAATGATCAAAGCGCTGAACAAGCTTACAGGACTTGGTATGCCTGAAACTCAGTATATTGCTTAAGAACTGAACAACTTTAGGCTGCCATGTCTTCCCACCGAATTAAGCAACAAAGCCCGCCAAGGAAGAAACTAACTAGGTAACTGGATGCTTATCGCTCGTAACATGGCTATCCCGTACAGAATGTGATGATTTTCACGCTTTCTTAATCAGCAATCGTTTTCTAGGAATTTTTCCTAGTCGATCTAAGCCCTCCTCTCATGTGGTTCAAAAGAGGACTCTCTACAATCGCCGACAGCTAAAAGAAAGCGAGCACGCAAGTGCATCACACTAATACAAGAGAGTTCACGATGTTAAAATTCCTTGAACAAGTCCGGAAGCCTACCCTCGATCTTCCTGTCGAAGTACGTAGAAAAATGTGGTTCAAACCATTTATCCAATCTTACCTAGTGGTGTTTATTGGCTACTTGACCATGTACCTGATCCGTAAAAACTTCAACGTCGCGCAAAACGACATGATTTCAACTTACGGTTTGTCGATGACCGATCTAGGTTTGATTGGTCTGGGTTTCTCGATTACATACGGCATCGGTAAGACCGTAGTTTCCTACTACGCCGATGGCAAAAACACCAAGCAGTTCCTTCCTTTCATGCTTATCCTTTCTGGTCTGGCAATGCTTGGTTTCAGTTTCAGCATGGGCGGTGGCAGCGCGAGCTTGTTCTTGATGGTGGCGTTCTATGCACTAAGTGGTTTCTTCCAAAGTACTGGTGGTCCTTCTAGTTACTCGACCATCACTAAGTGGACACCGCGTAACAAGCGTGGTTCTTACCTAGGTCTTTGGAACATGTCTCACAACGTAGGTGGCGCGGGTGCTGCAGGTGTGGCTCTGTTTGGTGCTAACTACTTGTTTGACGGTCACGTGATCGGCATGTTCGTGTTCCCTTCTATCATTGCGATCATCGTTGGTTTCATCGGTATGCGCTATGGTAACGACTCTCCTGAAGCCTACGGTCTAGGTAAAGTAGAAGAGCTATTTGATGAAGCAGTCAGCGAAGAAGACGAAGCGGCTGAAGGCAATCAAATGACTAAGAAAGAGATCTTTGTTGAGTACGTTCTGAAAAACAAAGTGATCTGGCTACTTTGCTTCGCAAACATCTTCCTTTACATCGTGCGCATCGGTATCGACCAGTGGTCAACGGTTTACGCATACCAAGAACTTGGTCTATCAAAAGAAGCAGCAATCTCTGGCTTTACCCTATTCGAAGTGGGTGCGCTTGTGGGTACTTTGATGTGGGGTTACCTGTCTGACCTTGCAAATGGTCGCCGTGCGCTAGTGGCTTGTGTTTCTTTGGGTTTGATCATCGTATCACTTGAGTTCTACCAACACGCAACCAGTGAGTTCATGTACCTAGCGTCGCTATTTGTTCTTGGCTTCCTAGTATTTGGTCCTCAACTGCTTATCGGTGTTGCCGCGGTTGGCTTTGTTCCTAAGAAGGCAATCAGTGTGGCAGACGGCGTAAAAGGCACATTCGCTTACCTAATTGGTGACAGCTTCGCGAAACTGGGTCTAGGTATGATTGCAGATGGCACACCAATCTTTGGTCTAACGGGTTGGAAAGGTACGTTCGCTGCCCTAGATACCTCAGCAATGATTTGTATTGTTTTGCTTGCTTTCGTTGCTATCGCAGAAGAGAAAAAGATTCGTCAAAACAAGAAGAAGCTTGAGCTCGCAGAAAACCAAGCTTAATCAAACAGCGCGCTTTGCCAGTCAAAGCGCGCTAGATCATTAAATAAACTTGGTCAATTTAGTATCATAGTAGGTTTTTATTGAGCTCTTTGAGAGCTCATTTTCGTTTGTGTATTGCTGAAGTTTGGTATTTAAGATGATTAACGTAGCGCTTGTTGATGACCATGTCATTGTTCGTTCTGGATTTGCTCAATTGTTGAGCCTTGAGACAGACATGAATGTTGTAGGTGAATTTAGCTCGGTAGCAGAAGCTCGAGTGGGATTACCTGCGTGCAAGCCAGATGTGGTTATCCTAGATATCTCGATGGCAGACGAAAGTGGGCTTACCCTACTCTCCGAAATCCCTTCTGGAATTGCTTGTGTCATGCTTAGCGTGCACGACTCTCCCGCAATGGTTGAAAAGTCACTTAAACTGGGCGCAAAAGGTTACCTAAGTAAACGTTGTAGCCCTGACGAGTTAATTCAAGCAGTCAGAACCAGTGCTTCAGGCGGTTGTTACCTAACGCCTGATATTGCATTGAAGCTCGCCACACCAAGTGACAAAGCGGCGACGCTGACTCAATTGACTCGCCGAGAAAACGAAGTCTGCCAATTGCTGGCTCGTGGCTTGGATGTGAAGTCTATCGCCACTGAGCTTGGCTTAAGCCATAAAACCGTTCACGTTCACCGTGCAAACGCCATGGATAAGCTTGGCGTAAAGAACAACGTTGAGCTCGCCAAACTGTTCTCGCAAGAGTCATTTTAATGCGTAGCTACACCATCACCTCTATTTGCGGTTTATTCATGACAGGATGCTCGTGGTTCTGTCTGTGGGTGATCGCTTATTACTTTGTGAATGATGCTGAACTGGCGATCTTGCTGTTTCCCTTCGCGTTGCGTTTGGGTCTAACACTGCACACGCGTACAAAGTATTGGGCAACGATTTATCTCGCTGAATGGGGATTGACCGTGGCTCTTGCTCTACTTCTTGAACAACCACAATGGCTGATGGCGTTGGTGGCTAGCGTATTGAGCATTCCGGTTGTTTACCTTGCTAAACGTTATTACAAAGGCGATCAGAACCAGCACTTAGCGGTGATGGCGGTCGTGTTGCTCGTGACGTCTTGCATTAACGTACTTGCGGTTGGTTATCACGTTCAATCTGTCTACATGGCGTGGTTAGCGAGCATTGCGGGCGGTTTGTTGGTTCTGCCAATGTGCTATTTGCTTTGGAACTATCTCTTCCAAAGCCCTTGGTCGCCGTTGACCTCAAACCTATTGGCGAATGAAGTTCAATTCAAAGTGCGTCATATTCTTTTGTATAGCGTGCTGTTGATTGCCAGCATTTTGGTTCAAACCAGCTTGCCAGACGAGCTAAAACGCTTTGCGCCTTTCTGCATGGCAATCCCAATCATTGTGCTTGCGTTACGCTATGGGTGGCAAGGTGCACTGCTCGCAACCATGTTAAACAGTATTGCCTTGATTGCTGCGCGAAGCGGTGTTTCGAATCTGGAAATCACTGACCTTCTGTTGTCCCTTTCGGCACAAACCTTAACGGGCATCATGCTCGGTTTAGCGGTGCAGAAACAAAAAGATCTTAACCAAAAGCTGCGTGGCGAATTGTCGAGAAACCAAACCTTGTCCCGACAACTCATTCAAGCAGAAGAGTCGGTGCGGCGAGACGTGGCAAGAGAACTGCACGACGAAATTGGTCAGAACATCACGGCGATTCGTACCCAAGCGAGCATCATTAAGCGCGTTGATAACGCAGAAATGAACACACGCTGTGCAGACATGATCGAAAACCTTTCACTCAATGTTTATGACACCACCAAGCACCTGCTGAGTAAACTGCGCCCGAAAATGCTCGATGATTTGGATTTGAAAGATTCCGTTCACCAGTTAACCCGTGAAATGGAGTTCGACAATCATGGCACTCACGTTGTGCTTGATTGGCAAGGTGACTATGAGTCTTTGGGCGACACGCTAAAAGTCACCCTTTTCCGTTTGTGCCAAGAAGCGTTAAACAACGCAGCCAAATATGCGAGTGCGACGTCGATCGTTATCGAGCTGTCTATTGACGAGAACATTTCGTTGAACATCGCAGACAACGGCATTGGTTTCAAAACCGAAGACTGCATGAAAGGCATGGGCGTTCGCGGCATGCAAGAACGTGTGCAAGCACTTGGCGGCAAAATGTATATCTACTCTTTGAACGATCATGTGGATGGCACACAAATCGCCATCACATTACCTAAGGTGTAACGAGCATGTTTGGATTATTTCAGTCTCCGAGCTACAACCAAGCTCCCCTTAGCAAAGACCAAGTGGATGAACGCTATCGCTATTGGCGTCTGCACATCATGCTGGGTATGTATCTTGGTTATGCGGGCTTTTACTTCACTCGTAAAACATTCAACTACGCTGCACCCGCGATGATTGCTGATTTAGGTTTAGATAAAGCCGATATCGGTATGATAGGTACGCTTTTCTACATCACCTATGGTTTATCGAAGTTTATCTCGGGCACCATTTCTGACCGTTCTAACCCTCGCTTTTTCATGGGTGTCGGTTTAATCGCGACGGGTCTTATCAATATCGCATTTGGCTTCTCTAGCTCTTTGGTTGCACTCGCAGCCCTGTGGGTTATGAACGCTTGGTTCCAAGGTTGGGGCTGGCCTTCGTGCTCTAAGTTACTTACCACTTGGTATTCGCGCTCAGAACGTGGCTTTTTGTGGGCAATTTGGAACACCGCTCATAACGTAGGTGGCGCGTTAATTCCCCTACTCGTTGGGTTTCTCACATTCCATTACAGCTGGCGAGAAGGCTTCATTGTACCGGGCGTAATCGGCGTGATTCTAGGTGTGATTGTTTGTTGGCGCTTGCGCGATAAACCGACCACTCAAGGACTGCCAACGGTTGGTCAATGGCGAGATGACAAGTTAGAACTCGCTCAAGAAAATCACGGACAAGGTCTGAGTTATAAAGAAATCCTCAAACAATACGTGTTCAACAACAAGTACATTTGGTTGCTCGCATTCAGCTATGTACTGGTTTATATCGTGCGCACCGCCATTAATGACTGGGGTAACTTGTACCTGACAGAACAACACCACTACAGTCTAATCAATGCTAACGCGGCATTATCGATGTTTGAAATCGGTGGCTTTGTTGGTTCTCTGGTGGCTGGTTGGGGCTCGGATAAACTGTTCGGTGGTAACCGAGGTCCAATGAACCTATTGTTTGCCGCAGGTATATTCCTATCTGTTGCTGCACTGTGGTTGATGCCGTTAACTAACTTTGCGTTCCAAGCTGCGGGGTTATTCTCAATTGGCTTCTTCGTATTTGGTCCACAAATGTTGATTGGCATGGCTGCAGCGGAATGTTCACACAAAGATTCCGCTGGTGCTGCAACGGGCTTTGTTGGTTTGTTTGCTTACATGGGGGCCGCACTTTCTGGCTACCCATTGGCATTGATTCTTGAAGAATACAGCTGGACTGGATTCTTTATCACCATCTCGGTATGCGCAGCCGTTATTGGCTTGCTGTTGTTACCGTTCTTGCAGGCTCAACCTTCAAGAAAGCCGCTCGCTCCCAAGCTTAGGTTGTAGACATCTGATTGTAGAAGCGACTTCTACACCTCTTAGGGTGAGTTAACCACTCACCCGTCCAATCTCCACTATTTTTTGCTTCCGATTCAGTTCGGAGGGTTTTCTACGGGTAAAATTCATGAATTCGAATACTATTTCATCAAAATGCTTCTTCAAAATGGACAATAAGATCCAAAACTACGACTGGGGAAGCCGCACTGCTATCCACGATTTGTTTGGCTTTGCTAACGAAGCTCAACAACCTCAAGCCGAGGTTTGGATGGGCACGCATCCGAATGGTTGCTCTATCGTTAAACAAGGAAGTAATACTGCTTCAAGTACAACTGTTTCGCTATCAGAATTGATCAAACAAGATCCGTCAGCGTTTCTATCGCAAAGCACGGCAGACGCCTTTGGTGACCTACCTTTCCTGTTCAAGATTCTTGCAGCGGATAAAGCCTTGTCTATCCAAGTGCACCCAAATAAGCAAGATGCGGAGATCGGTTATGCAAAAGAACAAGAGTTAGCTGTACCGCTGAGTGCATTCAATCGTAATTACAACGATGCCAACCACAAGCCAGAGCTGGTTTATGCCCTAACGGAATATCAAGCGATGAACGGCTTTCGTCCATTTGATGAAATCATCGCTGAGTTCCGCCTGTGTGACATTCCTGAAATCAACGGCTACCTAGAACAGTTTGAGCGCAATCCTAATCAAGACGGCTTGTGTCAGTTCTTCGTGGAGATTCTTTCTATGGAAGAAGCGCGCAAGATTAACGCCGTGGATCACTTATTAAGTTACGCAGCAGCTAACCAAGCACGCCCTGTATGCGAATTGATTTTAGACCTTGCTGCTCAGTACCCGAATGACGTAGGTTTGTTTGCCCCATTACTGCTGAATGTTATTACGCTTAAACCCGGTGAAGCCATGTTCTTAAGCGCGAGAACGCCTCATGCTTACATCAAAGGCACTGGTCTGGAAATCATGGCGAACTCAGACAACGTACTTCGCGCTGGTTTAACACCAAAACACATGGATGTGGAAGAACTGGTTAAGTGTACCGACTTCATTCCAAAACCGATGAACACGCTGCTAACCCAAGCAGAAATCAAAGGCTGTGAGCATCACTTCCCTGTTCCTGTGCAAGACTTCAAGTTCTCTGTCTTCCAAGAGCCAAAAGATCAACAAGTTGAGATGAGCAGTGCGGAAATCTTAATGCCGATCGATGCAGACGTAACGCTGTTTGCCGAAAGCGGCGAAACATTGGTGCTTGGCAAAGGGCAATCGGCTTTCATCCCTGCTTATGTAGGGAACTACACGCTCAGCTGTGAAGGTCGCGTCGCTCGTGCATTTAATGGCTAAGTTCATTTCCTCTTGAAACAAAAATGGCGGAGACTTTTCCGCTCCGCCATTCAAACCATTCATTTGTTTACTCACTCTGTGCTTGAGCCAAACGAATACTCACCAAACTTGCCACCATGATGGCTAAGTAAAAGCTCCCGACTATCGCTTCAAAGAAAACGAAGAACTGAGCCACTGGAACCGTTGGTGAAATGTCACCATAGCCCACCGTCGTCAACGTGATAAAGCTGAAGTACAAGGCATTAAACAAGTTCGACAGCCAAGGTTTTGCTTCTAATCCTGTGAAAGAGCTCGGGAAGAACTCCAACACCAACAAGTAGATCACCGCCCACGCCAGTCCTAAGAGCAGATAGATACAAATCGAACCGATGATGTGGTTTGTCGTCACCGACTTGGTTAGCACCACCTGCTTTAGCGCCGAGTATATGTGCGAAAACAAGAAAACCAGTAATGCACCTAGTGTCAAAATGGACAGATCTAAATGCTCTAAGAATGACATCCCATAGGAGATGACGGCCACAATCAGTAACACACCATACCATGTACGATTGGATTTGTTCTTCTTGTTGATGCCTGCAATCGAAGCGCCTAGCGTCACCACCAAAAGAGCAAGAACAAATTCCTGCCCATCTGGATAAAACTGATGCATCACGGCACAGCCAAAAAACAACGCAATAAGTGCAAAGAACAAAAAGTAAAAGTTATCTTCCCTGGTCATCGGTTTCATGATGCCACCTCTACTTTGTCTTCCTCCTTCGCTTTTTGGTCCATGTTCAGTGCTTTGTTTTCTTCAGTGTCCTCTTCATCTAACCAGTTCACCATTAATTGATAAGTCAGACTCAGTACCACGGCACCAACAAACAGACCAACGATACCAGACATTGCCATACCGCCCAGAGCACCTAGTAGCGTCACAAGCATTGGAGTGTCAGAACCACGGCTTAGAAGTACTGGTTTCAGTACCGCATCACTCGCGCTCACCAAAATACACCAAACGAGGAAGATGCCAGCAACCAGTGTTGATTCGACACTAAACACGTAAATGATCGCAGGAATCAATGCCAGAATCGGCGGCAACTGAACAATCGCAATCAGAATAACTGCAACCATCCAAAGCGCAGCAGCAGGAACGCCAACCGCGACCATACCAACACCCGCCATGACAGATTGAATCAGCGCAACGCCAATCACACCTTGAACGACACTGCGAACAGTCGACTTTGAAAGATCAATCAACGCTTCGCCTTTCTTGTTGGTGAGGCGATCAGCTAGCTTGGTAAAGCCTTTCTGGCACACTTCAGCATTGCTCATGAACGCACCAGCAATCATGGTAGAAATAATAAACTGAATAAAACCACCACTTACTGAACCAACAATAGATGCCGCTTGAGAAAGGAAACCTTTCACTTGCTCGCCATACTTGACTAAAAAGCCCTCCATGTTGGTCGATGCGTAGTTAATCGCAACGAACAGCTTGTCGCCCACGACAGGGATCTCTTTTAAGCTTTCTTGTGGCTTAGGTACAACTAAAGTGCCATCTTGCAACCCAGTGACGACCTCGGTGCCACTGGTATAAAGGCCAGATGAGAGCGCGATAAGTGGGATTAAAAGTAACAGCACACCGATAGTACTGAGGAGCGCACTCGCCTTACCTTTTGAGATACCTAAGCGATTGTGAAGGGACATCATGACTGGGTACAAAGCGATGGCAATAATGCCGCCCCACACGACCAACATAATGAATGGACTGAGGATAGAGAAACACCACCAGATCAGTAACGCTACGGCTCCGATCTTGATAGCGGCGTCTATCGCCTGTTTAGAGAAATCATTTGAAGCTTTCATAGCGTTACCTTTTCACTGTCTGTTAAGTGTTATGTTTGCAAAAACTTCCATTGTCGGGTTTCCAAAAAGAGTGATGCGAGGATCATGTACGTCCCGACCAACACTAATTGGAAAATTCGGATAAATGTATTGCTGTCGATATCGCCAGAGCTCATTAACGTGCTGCCGATTAAGACAAGCAAGGTACTGAACGCCGTGGCGAATATCGGTGCCTTCTCTGGCACGGTGTAAATCTTCTTCCCTATCAATACCGCCAATAACGCAATAAAGGCGGTGTAAAAGAATATGCTTGGCACAATCGCGAGAATCGAGAAAGCCAAGATGGCAAGTATCCCGCCGATACCGTTACTGATGATTAAGAACGCGCTTAATTTGACTGACTTCTCTGACGTAATCATCAAAGACAGCAACGCGACAAACATCATGGTGAGCAGCGCTTCTGAAATCTGAAAGATAAAGAAGAAGCACACCACAGGAAACGAAATCAACATGGCTCGAAATGACGCATGCCAACGTTGTTCTTTACCAATTGGTGGAGCCGCATAACCAGCGAACTCACTGTCTGGCTCTGGTAGATAAATATGAACCAGAGCAAAAATTGCCACCGATACCGCACCAGAAATTGCCAAGCCACTCGCGAGCACAACAGAAATTGCTGGGTTATTTATTGCCATAAATGGCAACATCAATACCGCAATCAACAAAATGGTCGCGAACAGATTCCATTTGGGGTCAGTAAACAAGTAGTAACCCCATGCCATCATCAAGCCGACAGCAATCAGTAGAACAATTGGGTACTGAGTAATGCCTCCTGAAAGAAGCAACCCCAACCCCATGGTGGCAATCAATGCCAGCAGCAACTCGTAAATCGTTTCTCTATGAAGGTTTGGCTTATCGACCAAGAACTTCGCAGTAAATACTGGCGCGACAAACGCCAGTTGCCAATTAATCCAAGCAGCGAGAAACACCGCCAGACCTACACCAATGGTGAAGCGCAGAATCCGGCGTTGAGTTGCGTTATCAATGCTCAGATTATCGGACATAAGACAGTACGCTCAGTAGACGAATCCAAAGTTTGCCGAGCGTGTTGAACACGAAGTTGTCACCACTGTAGACAATCACGTCTGCTTGACCGCCAACGCGTAGCATTCCCGTTACTTCTTCACGATCAAACTCGATAGCGATCGGTAACATTTGCGTTTGGCGTAACCAGCCTGTTTGTTGGTTGGCTTGCGCTAGCTTACCCGCTTGTTGGTTTTGTCCCCAATCGACACCCCAGTCGATGCTGCTGACTTTGCCTTTGATGACTTTGCCAGGAACAAAATCGAGGGCGATTTCTACTTCGTCACCAATGCTGACGTTGCCTAAACTGTTTTCACGGAAGTACGCTTCAATCCAGATGTCTTCTGTCGACACAAACGTCATGATTGGCTGACCTGCAGAAGCGTAGAAGCCTTCGGTCAAGCTGAAGTTCGAAACACCACCTTGAGTTGGCGCACGAATCACAGTACGTTCTAAGTTCAGTTGAGCTTGCTCAAGAGCCAGCAATGCTGCTTTGACTTGACTGTTTTCTTCACCTTCTGCGCCAAGTTGTTGTTTCGCTTTTTCAAGATCCGCTTCTGCATTCACTACGTTCGCTCTTGCGGTTGCCAGTGACGCTCTCGCTTTGTCTGCATCCGATTTCGACACTACGCCTTTCTCTGCCATGGCAAGAACACGGTTGGCTTGCGCTTCAGTGTTTTGGCGTTCCACAATCGCAGAAGTTAATCTTGCTTGAGCCGAAGCGATGGACGCGGTTTGCGCACCAACGTTCTGCCCAGCAATTTCCAGATTCTCTTCAGCTTGCTTTACTGCGATTTCATAATCTGATTTGTCGAGAACGGCGAGCTCGTCACCCTCTGCAACAAGTTGGTTCGGACGAACCTTAATATCTAAAACGTTGCCAGAAACCTGAGGTTTTATCGGAACGATGTAGCCTTTTACTCGTGCATTGTCAGTCACTGGAATGATGCGGTCTGACACAATGCTGAACCCGAGCATGACGACGATAAACAAAAGCAAATAGTTGGTGACCGTCTTTACTTTGTCTTTTTTATTCGTCTCTTTGTTTTCTGCCACTTCCGTTGGCTGTTTTTGTTTTTCGTTCTCGGACATGTTATCCCCTTGCCATTGAATAGATTGAACATTTTAAGAATATACCGTCCTGCTCAACCTTCAATTAATTGAATAATAAATAGCGAGCTATATCTAAAACCGTGCGTTATGCGCTAAGATAAAACAGTGATAAAGGAGTATCCGCCAAAATGCCAAATCAAACGTTTCATCTACCTGTCATTCAGACTAACTATGCTCGTATTCTGGTTGAAGTCTTTGCTGACTATGGCTTGGACAAGCATAAGCTACTTAGTGACGCTGGCTTACCTGCGGACTTATTCCAAACCGAGAGCGACTACATTCCGTCTGAATCGATAAAACGTTTAATTCATCTCACTTCTTCCCAACTTGGCGTAACGAAATTCACCGACTTATTGGTGTTAGTCTTTCGTCGCCGCGTTATACCCAATGTCTTGCATCAGTTTGTGCCATTTAAAACCATCGGCGATTCAATGCAGCACATTGATGAAATCTTCAGTTTAGACTCGCCTGGCAGTAACGTTTCTTTCGAAACCCATCATGGCCACGCTTGGTTCTGTCGATATTCGGAACAGAAAGACACTCAAATCGCTAACTGGTCTGAAGCATTTGCTGTGATTTACATCATTGAGCTCATTAGCATTTTGACCAAGACCGCTTGGTATCCAAGTAAGGTACGCCTGCAAGGCAGTAACAGCGATATCGTAAAAAGTGTTGTACCTAGCCAGTGTCAGATATTTGTGGGTCAAGAGAAGACCGGCGTTTATATTCCCGCGGACATTCTTAACGTACCAATCCAAATATCGGACTCACAGTTAGGCGCTGAACCGAGTCAGATCCAGTGGCATACAAGTTTTACCGATAGCGTGTTTGAACTCCTGCGCCCTTATGTGCGAGAGCGTAATTTGTCGATAGAAGAAGCGGCTCAGTTGCTGAGCTATTCTGTTCGAACCTTTCAAAGAAAGTTAAAGAATGAAGGCACTTCTTTTCGGCATATTAAAGAGTCATTGATGTTCTCTGTTTCTTGCGAATTGATGGAAGAAGGACACTCTCTCACTTATATATCCAATCAACTTGGCTACACCAGTATTTCGCACTTTTCGCGCGCCTTTAAAAGAGTGTCCGGGTTATCTCCTAAAGTGTATAAACAGTCTATTGCGCTGAACGCATCCAGCACTTCGTGACGTTATACTGCTCAGTCCATTTGAGGCTTGGAACTTGGTAATTGTTTGAGCTTGGCTTGCATCAGTGTTGCGAGGTCTATTTCATCACACAACACTTCTACGTCCTGAACTCGAAAGTAAACAATCATACGTTACCCTCAATTGAAAACGTGGGACTATTATGCCGTGGCGCAAACCAAGTTATTTACCATTTTACGCCACCCGACCACATTCCAATCTCAATATTTGAAGTCTAAAATTAGAGTAGTTCGCCCACTTTGCACAATTTTTACAATAAGAAGAAATTCGGTAGTTTGTACATAGCGTTTTACTTCTCAGTCTCCCTTCCATATTAGCTTTGGTCGAATTTTCAATAACCTACTGTATTGGTTAGCCCAAATATCAGTTTTATCAGCCAATGGATAACGGTCTATCTATTGGTCAAGCCGAATGTTCATCAGTTTGAAGCGGAGCAGCCTTTTGTTGCAAAACGTATACGCGGGATTGTAATCACGTTTTGTATCACTACAATTCCAAACCAAATGAATAAAGAAACGTTTGTATGCCGAAATTAAATTTAGACAGCGCAAGGAATAGCTCTGCACTCTCTGATAATGAAACCTGCGAAAAAGTACAATCGGCATTAGAACCGAAATACCACAAGCCAGAAAAGAAACTTTGCCTCAGTGCGGGTCTGACGGAAAAGCACATTGAACGCCGTTGGAAAGTACTCGAATCGATGACGGACAAAGATCTTCTTCTGGATCCTTTCACACAATCGCATTACGACCAATACGCCAACAACATTGAACACTTTATTGGTACTGTTAACGTCCCTGTCGGTGTTGCTGGGCCTCTACGTATTAACGGCTTGTTCGCGAATGACGACTACCTAGTACCACTCGCAACAACAGAAGCCGCGCTTGTTGCTTCTTATAACCGCGGCGCGAACTTGATTACCGCAGCTGGTGGTGCAAGTACACTTTTGATCAGCGAAGGCGTCAGTCGTACTCCGGTGTTTGGTTTCCAATCACTTGCAGAAGCAGCGCAGTTCGTAAGTTGGGTGGTCACTCAATATGATATCTTCCGTAAAGAAGCGGAATCCACCACCACGCACGGCAAGCTGAAAGACATCAACGTTAACATCGAAGGTAATCATGTTTACTTGGTGTTTGAATACGTGACGGGCGACGCATCTGGCCAGAACATGGTGACCATCGCGACACACAAAGTCTTCCATTACATTCTTGAACACAGTCCAGTCGCACCGATTGATGCTTACCTTGACGGTAACTTGTCTGGTGATAAGAAAGCCAACGCCCACACTTTACGCTCGGTTCGCGGTAAAAAAGTGTCAGCTGAAGTGGCGATTCCTGCAGCTTTGGTCGAGAAATACCTGCACACCACACCAGAGGCGATGGTGAAGTTTGGCAAAATGAATACTGTAGGTGGATTACTAAGCGGCACTATCGGTATCAATGCGCACTACGCCAATGCCCTCACCGCTTTGTACATCGCCTGCGGACAAGATGCAGCGTGCGTTGCAGAATCTGCGGTTGGTATTACTAGAATGGATGTAGATTCTCACGGTAACTTGTATACGTCAGTCACTTTACCAAACATTATGGTTGGTACTGTAGGCGGTGGTACTGGTCTACCAACTCAAAAAGCGTGTTTGGATATACTTGGCTTGCACGGCAATGGCAAAGCAAAAGCGTTAGCAGAAGTCGCTGCTGGCCTATGTTTGGCGGGCGAGCTTTCCATTGTTGGCGCATTCTGTGCCGATCATTTTTCTAGAGCGCATCATAAGCTAGCAAGAAAATAAGCTGTTGAGCCTAATTCGTTAAAACAAAAAGCCGCTCACTCGTGTTAATACAATGGGTGAGCGGCTTTTTAGTTTAAGCTCTTGTGCTTATTTCGTTATTGATGCTGCAAGCAACTTGGCTTTTTTACTCAGGTTGTGGTGGTATGTATAAATCCACAGTATCGACAAAATACGTACTCCACATCTCGTTCATACTTGTATCTGAGTACTCGTCAAAGATAATAACCGCAGCACCATATTCACCTTTGAAGTAAGGCGCAATCAAACGAACAAAATCGTCTCCTTTGCTTAACCTTAAGTATCCTTCTGAAGTGATACTCCAATCCCACCCGAGGTTTTCAGTATTGCCGTCGGCTTTCCAAGTCTCGCGATCGGCCATACCACCTTCATAGATATCCCAGAAACGAACTTCGACTCCGTTTCCTTTGCGTCTCGTCAGTCTTGAATCGACAACGTCATCCTCCGTTAATGGTTGTAAGCCACCACAGTTTGTCAGCTCTGTCGCAAACAACGCAGCATTGACTGATGCCCCAGTCGCATTGACCTCGCAGTAATCGTAACCTTCACTGCGACTCACGCCACGAATAGACTCACCAATCACTCGCAACCATATCGCTTGTTCAGACAACTCTTCTTCGATCCAACCATCGACCAGTTCAACTAAGTCTTCAATATAAGGACCGACGTACTCAGGATAACCGGTGTAATTGTCGTTGATCAGAGTACTGTATTTTTGTCCACCATCATTAAAGGTATAGTCATACCCTTCAATTGCAAAGTGTTGCCATTCAACATGAGTACGAATATCTATCTCTGACCAATAGGTTTTCACTTCGTCCCAACGGTTGAACATCATACCATCGCCATTCTCATCAACTTTCTTGACCGCGTTAGCGTCATCGAGAATATATTTGCCACCGACACTCGTTTCGATTTTCTGACCGTCGTCGTTGACACCCTTGGTATAGGTATATTCTTCCCAATAATTGACTTGGTATTCGAAGCTAACTGAACCATCCCAGTTCCAAACTGGGCCTGCTTTCGTATATGACTCGGAGCCATCGGCATTATTCATACTTGTTGTCGTTTCATTAACTGAACCGTCTGCATCCCAGTCATGCATGATGACTTCTTTGTTACCACCATCCACATAGTCCCATCGTTCACGAACTTGCGCATAGGTGGCCGCTTCTAGAGGAACTGCAGCATCTAGGTCGTACTCTTTAAATTCACGAGATTCGTAATCATAATCTGCCGTTGTTTCTTCTACCTCAACCATGGTTTGAAGTAAGTCCACACCAGACATATCGCCGGCCATGACCGCTTCTGCAAACAAATCCACCGTGCTGTAACTTAACTCGCGTTCTGGATCATTCGTAGTGACGCTGTCACCACCAGAATCGGCAGGGTTGGATTCATCAACGTAACGGGTAAATTCCCACTGACCGCGAGTCTCCCCTTCATCTGCAACACCGACATCATATACGTGGCTGGTGAAATCAAACTCGCCATCGAAGTTCAAGTCTGCTTTAAACGTTATCTTGGCCGTGAAGGTACCGTCATCGAGGTTCTGCACCGCTTCCTCTGTAAACGTACTGAACACCGTTTTTACGCCGGCTCGCTCATAATATTCCGTAGCCGTGGCTTGATAGGTCAATGTGTTCGAGGTTTCATCGACGATCTCCGTTTCACTGCCCTCTACCGTGAAGTCCAATGAGATGTCCATGTTGTCCGGCGTACCGTAGTAACTGTCTGTATACGAGTAATGGGTCACCTTACCATCGGGGTATTCATCTTCTAGCTCTTCGGCAACTCGCTCATCCGATACGCGTTCGTCGACTTTACTTTCAGCTAGTTCGAGAATTTCGCCTGTGTCGCCTTCAGCGATAAAATCCCCCATCAAACGGTCTTTAAGTTCTTCATCGGTCAAGGTGCTATCTTCGAGCTCTTCTTTTAACTCGTCGACTGCATCGTCAATTGCTTGGTTCACTAGGCTTCCAAGTGCAACAAGCAGCGCTCCTATTTCCTCATCACTCAACTCATCGAGGTTTTGATCTTCCAGAACGGCGCTTACTCGAGATGTCAGCTCTTCATGAACTTGGGTAGTAAAAGGGTTGATGACCTGACCATCGAGTTCACCGTCTTCAAGATCATCAAAGTCGGCTTGTGTTAAAGGTGGCATCCCAAGAACAATGGAGTGTCCATTTTCAGCATCTTCAAAGACCTTTTGTGCTTCATTAGCAGCTATTTTCTGCTCTAACTCTTCCATCGTGGTTGGGGGTTCAGTCCCCACATCGACAGAATCGTTCGTTAACTGAGCCAAAATCGGCACACCCACTAAGGCGTCCTTTTGTTGTTCTGAGATTTGAAATGAATATGTACCATCAAGGCCAGTGTTTGCCTGAGGTTCATCGGCGTCTGGCTCACCATCTCTATCGATGTCCATCCAGACTAAGGCGTTATAGATGTACCCATCCACGACGGTACCATTAAGTGTGTACGTTTGACTGGCGCTCTCATCATTGTCATCACTGCCACACGCAGCGACCGTAGATGCAATAACAATAGCGAGCATAGTTTTGCGAGCTTCCATGTGTGCTCTCCTATCCAACATTTATGGTGCAGCTATTACCTCTCCTCTTTACTAGCTGCGGATTGAACCGTGTCGAACTCATCGACCCGGTAAATGTTAGCTATTGATCGCATTTATTTGTGCGATTTATGTACAATCGTGAGCTTATTCACGCTTTATGCAACTTAAATAATAAATCGATCAGTAAAGTAATCACTCTGGCATACTTTTTTAGATCCAATTGTCTTAAAAGCTCAAAACCACCAAACTAACTGTTATATCATTATGAAGTCAGAAGTGATTTCTGACATGTTATCCCGTGCAATATTTCTACTTATTCAAAAAAGTTTCACATTTTATTTGAATTCGATCACAAGAGGTTGGCAGCAATACTATTCAGTCACTTATCTGTTTTTTCTTATCTTAAATTAAGTCCTGACCAGACTATTCTCTGCAATTAATAACTTTGACAGTGATTTTTACCGTCTATAATCCGTCTTGCAGCTGCTTGATTTCACTAAATTTATTAATTAGCTCATTTCGAGCTTCATGACTCCCGTTAAATGGATTTAAGTCGTTCCTTTGGGTAAGCGAGTTAACTATGAGACGTCAGAAACAAAACGAAATTTCTTGTTGGGTGCTAGGTTTTGTTGCCATGCTGTTGTTTTTTGTAGGACCAGTATCGGCGGACGAAGACGACCCAGATCTACCAACTGCACGCTTTCTATATCAAACCACATTTGGTCCCACTCCTGCTTTGATCGACCAAATAAACCAAACCAATTACGAGGATTGGATTACAGAACAAATACTTCTCCCTCCTACTTATCACAGTGATCTTTACTTCACGCCTTTTAGTAAAGGGGCACAAGCAAACCGAGAAAACGCTTGGTATCAAATTGTCCTCACTTCCGAAGATCAACTCAGACAAAGAATGGCCTTTGCTCTTAGCCAAGTTCTCGTTGTATCCCGATATGGCGGCCTACTCGGTAGCAAGCCGGAAAGTCTGGTCAATTATTATGACTTACTGGTCGAAAATGCCTTTGGCAACTATCGTGACTTGCTGCTAAAAACCGCTATGCACCCTGCCATGGGAAACTATTTGTCGATGATGGGAAGCGCAAAAGCAAACCCCGCGACAGGCGCACTTCCGGATGAAAACTTTGCTCGTGAATTGATGCAACTGTTCACCATCGGTTTGTATCAATTGAACTTAGACGGTAGCGTCAAATACGATTTAGAAACTGGGCATGCGCTCGCGACCTACACACAAACAGGCATACAAGAACTCGCTCGCGCGCTGACGGGTTGGAACAAGTCAGACACTGCGTTTGTGAAGCCTATGCGCGTGATTAAAAACCGTCATGACACTGGTGAAAAACACGTACTCGGTAGCAAGATCCCTGCGGGATTGACCGCCGAAGAGGAGTTGGAACGTGTCATTGATATTTTGATGAGTCACGACAATATCGGGCCGTTTGTCTCTAAACTGCTCATCCAACGCTTTGTGACCTCTAATCCAACACCAGAATACATTGCAAGAGTCGCAACCATCTTCAATAACAACGGCAATGATGTGAAGGGCGATTTGAATGCTGTCATCCGAGCGATCTTACTTGATGACGAGGCTCGCGGGAAAACACCCACTCGCCCAACAAAAGTAAAAGAGCCAATCTTGGTGCTCACCAATTTCCATCGTGCGGCGGGCTTTACACTCAACGCTGCACGATACGATGGCGCGGTATCCTTGATGAACATCGCCAATCAAGGACCATTACGGTCACCTTCTGTGTTTAACTTCTATTCGCCCGATTATCAGCCTTCAGCCGACTTTGTGTTTACAGGAATGGTTTCGCCTGAGTACGAACTATTGGATTGGTCGGTATATACAGAGTTGGTTAATTTCATGCTTTACAGCGTGCGTAAAGGTTCTGGTTCGACTTACTCATTGGATATGGCTGAATTGTACGAGTTACTTGATGATCATGAGGCATTAGTTGAGGCCATCGATGTGCGTTTCTTTGCGGGCACGGCTTCTCCGCAGCTAAAGCAAATCATGCATAACGCACTCAACAAATACCAAACCAACTATGTTCCTACCACCAAACTTGCCTTAGTGATTTTTACCGCGATTTCTGGCAGCGAATTCTACATTCAAAATTAGGAGCGAATTATGAAACTTTCACGACGCAATTTTATGAAAAGTACGGCTTCTTTGGGCGCAATGGCTTCCGTGGGTTTACCAGGTTATGCAATGGCTTCACCAACCAATGAGTTTCGTGCGCTTATCTGTGTGTATTTGTCTGGCGGTAATGATGCTATTAATACATTCCTGCCCTTGTCCGGCTTCCATTACGACCAATACGCCAATGTGAGAGGCAAACTCTCTGTTGCCAAAAACAGCATCATACCTATTGGGTTAAATGCCACAGACAACCAAGGCAATACCGTACCCTTGGGTATGCATCCAAAGTTAGCGCGACTGTCTGAAATGTTCGATAACGGTGATGCCACTGTCGTTCTTAACAGTGGTGTCCTTGAGCAACCCATGACGAAACAGATGATTGAATCTGGTGAGGTTGCTTTGCCTGATCAGCTCTTTTCTCACAACTCGCAAAGCAACACCTTAATGCGAGGCGGCATGAACACGTTCACAAACCTAGGCTGGGCAGGAAGAATGCTTGACGTCATGAGCTCACACTCAGAGATTACGCCGCTGTACAGTGTTCATGGTGACTCCTTGTGGCTACGCTCCCTTGAACACCGACAAACCGTGCTTAAGAAAGACCGAGCCGTGCAGCTGAGCGCGATTGGCAACCCACTTTACAAAGAGGTCTATGACCAACTCTTGGCGACTTCTCCTAATAATCCATTCAGTGGCCACTTTAATCTGATGGTTGATGAGTCTATGACCATGAGTGGCGTGTTGGCAGAGCAACTGCACAATGTAGAGGATGCACCGCTGTTTTCCTCTACCACGCTCGGTAAGCAAATGCAGACGGTCTACAAATTGATTGCGAGCCAGAGCCAGTTGAATCAACAGCAGCAAGTGTTCTTCGTTAAACATACTGGTTATGACGTTCATGATTCGCAACTGTCGAAACACCCTGCATTGTTGGGAGACTTAGCGACAAACCTGTTTGCTATGTATCGAGCAATCGATGCACTTGGAATGCGTGACAATGTCACTACATTTACTATGTCTGACTTTGGTCGCCGCATGACAAACAACGGTAACGGTACCGACCATGGTTGGGGCGGACATCAGTTTATTATGGGTGGCGCGGTTAACGGGTCGAAGCCAATTGGAACATGGCCTGACTTGGTATTGGATGGCGAAGATGATTACTCGAAAGGACGTTTGATTCCGAAAATCGGTACTGATCAAGTGGGCGCAACACTCGCACAATGGATGGGCATTACCGATGGCGCAGCGTTGGATTACGTGTTCCCCAACATCCGAAACTTCTCTTCATCAAATCTCGGTTTTATGTCTTAACACCTTTATGTCTTAACACGTGTGAGATAGGCACAAAAAAGGGAGCGTTAGGCTCCCTTTTGCTTGTTAGTTGTTTTGACCAGTTAGCCGCCAGCGCTAGTTATGCGTCTTCACCACGTGGACGTTCATTACAAAGCTTGATAGCACGCTCTAGTAGCTCAAGTGCAGACTTGTCACTCTCAGGTAATGCAGCGTCGCTTTCAGCAATTGGCGTTACGCGGTCACCCCATTTCAACACAGCTGCACCCCATGTTAGGCCAGCACCGAACGCTGCTAATAACATGTTGTCGCCTGGCTTAACACGACCTTGCTCTAGCGCTTCACACAATGCGATTGGCACCGTCGCTGCCGAAGTGTTGCCGTAGTTTTGGATGTTCACAAACGCTTTTTCTTGCGGGATACCAGAAAGGTCACACAGTGTTTGGATGATACGAATGTTTGCTTGGTGCGGGATTACCACGTCGATTTGATCTGTGGTTAGTTCTGAAGCTTTCAGAACCGTTCTCGCCGCTAGACCCATGCCTTTTACGGCGCGTTTGAAGATCTCTTGACCTACAAAGTTGAAGTCCCAGTAACCGTTGTCTTCCGCAAAGCGATCCATGCATGTACCAAACTTAGGTACAGAAAGGATATCGCGCCCTTTTGCATCACAACCAATTTGCGATTGCAGTAGACCAGTTTCTTGCTCCGTACGAGTCAGAACAACGGCCCCAGCACCATCGCCGAACAGTACAGCAGTGTCGCGCATTGCCCAGTCGATGTAGAAAGAAAGACGTTCAGCACCAATAATGATTGCGTTTCGGTAGTTGCCCGATTGAATCAAACGTGTGCCTGTTTCTAGGCCGTACACGAAGCCAGTACATGCCGCGTTTAAATCGAATGCAGCAGCAGAGCGAATACCAAGGTTTTGCTGAACCTTAGAAGCAATGTTTGGAATAAGAGAGTCAGGAGAGCATGTCGCAACAATGATTAGGTCGATGTCACTCGCTTCTACACCTGCACGAGCCATCGCGTGTTGCGCGGCTACCGTTGCCATGTCAGACGTGTTTACGTGGCTGATGCGACGGTTTTCAATACCAGTACGGGTGCGAATCCATTCATCTGAAGTTTCAAGGAAAGTGCTAAGGTCATCGTTAGAGAGCGTGGCTGGTGGAAGACATTTTCCCCAACCGGTAATTTCAGCGTAGTAATTTGTCATCGCAGACCTATTTATTGTTGTATTTTAATGAAATTTCTTAGAACCTGTTCGGGTCCAAATACAGACTTGCCGTCTTATAATTCGGCAGGCTAAAAAATAAGTATACAAATTATGAGGCTGACTGGTAAGTCATGTTTTCATCAAGTTGTCATAAAGGAAGAAGTCATGTCATCGTTTAAAACTCGTTGCCCGTCTTGTGGCGGTTTAAATCGTGTCCCTAATGAGCGAGTTGCAGAAGCTGCAAGTTGCGGTAAATGCAAAAACGCCCTGTTTGATGGTGCACCGATAGAAGGCACTGTCGATAACTTCTCGGCGCTGCTAGAAAGTAACACGCCAGTTGTGGTGGATTTTTGGGCACCGTGGTGCAATCCATGTGTTGGTTTTGCGCCTGTTTTCTCGGATGTGGCACAAGAACAGACCGGAAACGCTCGTTTTGTCAAGATTGATACCGAAGCGCAACAGCAGCTTGCCGCTCAATTTGGTATTCGTAGCATCCCAACCATTATGGTTTTCAAGAATGGCCAGCGCGTGGATATGATCAACGGCGCCCTACCGAAGACTCAATTCGATCAATGGTTAAATCAAGCACTTAGCAAATAAATCCTTCCGCCAGCCTCGCTTACAGGCTGGCGTTTTTATGCAGCATTTCCCCATAGAATTTCGATAAATTTCTTTTGTCGAAACGAATCAAATATATCGTTTTACTTGCCTATTAATTAGCCTCATATTCGCGCCGAATAACCCCGGATTTTTACTTAACTTATAGGCGCAAAACATTGGAAAACACAGCCATTCCTGCAGCATCACCACGAGTCACAGTTCCTGTCGTAGCACTGTCTCTTTATGCAGTGGCGTCAGGCTATTTGATGAGCTTGATCCCTCTTATGCTTGGTGAATACAACATCTCTGCTGATTACGCGAGTTGGTTGGCGAGTGTGTTCTATGGCGGTCTATTGATCGGCGCAATGTTCTTTGAACGTATTGTTCGCAACGTTGGCCACCGTAAAGCGTTTGTAGGTAGCTTAGCTGCATTCTCACTAACGATCATCGTACTGCCTATTATCCCTAACGGCATGGTATGGCTTGTCGCACGTTTTATCGCAGGTATTGCGGTCGCTGGCGTATTTGTCATTGTTGAATCATGGCTAATGTCTGGTGATGAAGCATCACGCGCTAAACGCTTAAGCCTGTACATGCTGTCACTATACGGTGGTTCTGCACTGGGCCAGTTTGGTATCGGTATCCTTGGTGTGAGCGGCGGTGTTCCTTTTATTGCCATCACAACACTGATCTTAATTGCAATGCTAGTGCTACTGTTCATCGATTGTGAACAACCAAACAGCCATGAATCAACTGCACTGTCGTTTAAACAAATTTCTAAACTAAGCCACGCTGCGATCATCGGTTGTGTAGTGTCTGGTCTTACTTTAGGTGCGATTTACGGCTTGATGCCTGTTGAACTTGCAAACCGCAAAATCAGCCACCAAGACATTGGCACTCTAATGGCACTTGTGATCCTTGGCGGCATGCTGGTTCAACCTATGGTGACAACCTTAAACAAGTACATGGCGCGTACAGTGCTAATGGCGTTCTTCTGTATCCTTGGTATTTTCTCTATCGGTCTGACCTTCGTTTCATCGTCAGCGGTAGTATTGGCAGCAGCACTGTTCCTATTGGGCATGGCAACATTCGCACTATACCCAATTGCAATTAACCTGGGTTGTGAAGGTTTGGACGAACGTTTCATCGTGTCTGCAACGCAAGTCATGTTGTTCAGCTACAGCGTAGGCTCGGTAGCAGGCCCGGTGGTCGCTGATAAGTTCATGGGTCAAATGCACGGCTTGTTGGGTTACCTGTTCGCAGCATTGCTTGCAACTTGCATTTACATGTTAATCGCTGCGACCAAGTCAAAGCATCAAATGGCAGCGGGTTTGTAATTCAAGCCTTTCCAAAAAGACAAACAAAAACGAGGGTCAATGCCCTCGTTTTTTTGTTTCTGAATTCTCTACTTTATCGATCATAAAAAATCAAAACGACTCATTGGTTTTGATTCTCCAGTAGCCTCTTGCGATAACGTGTTGGCGAAGTGCCGTAGAACTTTTTAAATCGATGAGTGAAGTTGTAAGGATCGCGATAACCCAATCGGTTGGCAATCATAGCGACTGACCAAGCTGGATACTGCAATAAGTCTGCGGCTTTGTGCATACGAAGCTCAATTAACTTGCTTCTCGGACTCATATTGAAAAGCTGTTTAGATAAACGATTGAACTGCTCTTCACTGATAAAACACTGCTTTGCCATTTCGGCAATGGTCCACGGCAAGTGTAACTGACCTTCAACTTCGTTAAAGAGGGTTTGAACGCGCGATAGCGACGTACTGATTGGGGTTTCAACACTTTTTACCAATCGTTGCACTTCACTGATCAACAACTGACGAAACCCCGTTCGTCCCCCAATTTCGTTATAGAGTAAGGTCATCAATGACCATACCTGCTCAGAGCCCCTAAACGGCACCACGGTTTGCCCCAAGTCAGAAAGATGCTGCCAAGCATCGGTATTTTGTGGCAGAAGCCAAACCATCTTCCAGAGTCCTTTGCTTGGATTCATTTCAAATCGAAAACACGTATCCACGGGCAAAATAGTCAGCGTATAAGGCTCAATTTCTTTAACGAAATCCGGTGTAATCAAAACACCGCCACCTTCAATGGTAAACAGCAAGGTATGAACGCCCACTTTGTCTCGCTCGACATGGTAACCATCGCGCAGTTCAGCAAGCCCCGCCATAAAGATATCTGCTCGTTTCCATTCAGGGATTTCAGTTAGGGTCAGGAATCGTTCTTTACATGCGGGTGCTAAATGTACATCGTCATGCCACTCTGTTTTGATGGCAAATTGTTCGATGACGGATTTGCACAGGTTTTGTGGTTTTTCGCACATGTATTTCTGTCCCTATTGGCTTTATATTCCTCACAAATTTCGAGGAGTAACTATGACGAACAACATTGGTATCAAAAACAGCGACAACTCTTTATCTAGCGGGCTACTGAAGCAGATCATCCGCTTGGGTTTCCCTGTCGCGATCCAGAGTGCGTTGGTGGCGATTCTCGCCTTGGCTGATGTTCTCATGGTTAGTGACTTTGGTAAAGAAGCAACCGCAGCTGTGGGAATTGCATCAAAATGGCATTTTGTCGCGATTATGATCATGGCAGGTTTAGCGTCTGCAAATGGTACGCTTGTAGCTCAATATTGGGGACGTGATGACGCAGTAAGCGCAAAAACCGTTACTGGTATAGCGATTCGATTTGGTTTAAAAGTCTTGATTCCTGTTACCCTGATAATCACAGTCGGTAGCGAACTGATCATGCGTCTACAAACCAACGATACGCAAGTCATCGAACTCGGCTCCACCTATCTTTGGTATGCGTTTCCTGTTCTGTTACTCACTCATATCATTATTGTTTTAGAAGCGAGCATGCGCTCTTCTGGTGACACCGTCACTCCTTTACTTTTGGGCGCAGTGACGATTGTTCTCAATATCGCACTGAACTTCTGGCTCATTAAAGGTGGTTTCGGTGTACCAGCAATGGGTGTTGCGGGTGCGGCTCTAGCAACAACAATTTCTCGCCTGTTCCAAGTGCTGGCTATGGTTGGTTACATGCGTTGGCGTAAGCATTGGTTATTGGAAGTGAAAGAAGGTTCTGAGCGTCCCTCTTTGTGGCTCTCTTACCGCCGCTTGGCGCTGCCAATGACCTTAGGTGCGCTACTATGGGCTATTGGCACCATGGTGTATCAAATGATTTTTGGTCACATGGGCACGACAGAGCTTGCGGTATTCAGCATGTTAGGCCCGTTTGAGTCGCTATGTTATTCCATCTTCTTCGGTATATCGGTCGCGTGTTCAGTGATGATTGGGCAGTCGTTAGGGCGTGATGCTTTTGAACAAGCTCAGCACATGGCAAGCTTCTTCATTAAAGCGGTGTTTGTGTTTGGTATTTCTGTTGGCGCGTTACTGCTACTAAACCGAGAATTAATCATTGCTGCTTTGAACTTAGACAACCCTGAACTTTACCCACTTGCAGCGCCTGCGGTGGTGATTTTATGCAGCGCGATTTGGCTTCGCATGCTTAACATGATCATCATCAACGGTATCATTCGTGCGGGTGGCGATAACGTCTTTTGCTTGCGCATGGACTTTATCGCGATGTGGATGACAGGCCTGCCTTTGTGTGCGGTTGCTGCGTTTGTATTAGGTTGGGAATTCAAATACGTTTACGCGCTCATGATCGCTGAAGAAGTCGTTAAATTGGCGTTGTGTTACCGCAGGTACACGCAAAAGTATTGGATTAAGAGCTTAACGGTCGTAACCACCTCTTAAGTCTTATGTTGGCTAGGATTTCTTAGCTTCGCGCTCTGCACTCATCCGTTTGTGGCGATTCGACGCATTGGCAGCAGGTTTATCAGGTACCTCGCGTTTCTCATGCATCAAGTGTCGAATTGCCAAGATTGGATGCTTAAGCAACATTCTCGGCCCTGAGTAACGCATCACTAAGCGCATTTGTTCTTTCGGCTCCGGCTTGTAACAGTGAATCGGACATTTGTTGCAAGTCGGCTTATCTTCTCCATAAGGGCAACGATCAAGCCGCACTTCCGCGTATTCTAATAGTTCACGACATTCCGCGCACAACTCACCTTTGGTGCCGTGGTGGTCTTTACAGTAAACCTCCACCATCGCTTTAACGGTTTTAAATTCTGTGGCGAGTTTGCCTAGTAAAATGTCGCTCATTCTTTCCTCAATCTAAAGCAGCTTTGGCTCAGAGACCTTGACTATAGGGCACTAACCAAAAAGCTTTAGTTACCTCTTATCGGGTCACAACTTCATGGTATAGAGTTGCAATGTACGGCCATTATCGTAAGTCTGCTCGACACGTTCAAACTGAAAACCCAATTTTTCTAGCAAACTTATACTACGAATATTGTCATTATTGGTGATGGCGACCAAGTTATCTATGTTCATCTCGTCACGAGCAAAATCGACCACGACACTCGCCGCTTCTTTTGCGTAACCTTTGCCATAAGCGCTAGGTAGATAACCGTAACCAATATCAAACGCCGTTAATGTGTCGCGTTTGACCAAACCACAAATGCCAATAGGTCGTTTATCATGATTGGTTTCTACCACCAGCAAACTGACGCCCTTGAGTTCTTGCATCCTTAACATGTTGTCTTGGATGTAACGTTTTGCTTCTTCTAAGGTGCGAATTTGCTTGTCACCGACGAAACGATAAAAGTCAGGCTGATTGTAGAGTTCTAAAATAAACGACGCATCTTCTACACTAACAAGACGAAGTGTCAGGCGTTCTGTAATAAGTGTTTTCATAAGGGATCCATTAGGCTTGTAACTTGGTGGAAAAATCACTATCCTGCCCCGCTAAATTAAAGGACCAACACCATGAACCGCAAGAAGAAAATCAATTCGATCTTAAAAGCGAAGTTGAAAAAACAAAATGCAAAGCTTCATAAGAGCAACAAGCCTCGCTATATCTCAAAAGCAGAGCGCGCGAAGATGGAAGCTGAAGAAAAAGCAGCTGAGCAAACTTCGCAAGTGAGTGAAGAAGCTCAAACAACTGACGAAGCATAAAAGAAAAGCCGCATAACGCGGCTTTTTTATTTTAACTAAGGTTAACTTGGCATTAAGTCACCTGAAAATCTAACGCCTATCGTTTAAATTATCATCTAGGCCAAAAAGCGCTCAAAACCACTGAAAATCCTTGCACCAAAATGGACCGCTGTAACCTTAGCTGACGACGATTCAAACATTCCTTCAACACCCTTTCAAACCACTATTAACACTGACACGGCTCAGCGTGAGTTATTCCCAATTATTGGACATTGCTGTTTCTTATAAAACGGAATGTGAACAAGGCTAAGTATTTTTTCCTTCAATATCGAAACAATAGAAGTCCCTGTTTCTAATAAGGAAATTAAACATGTTGTATCTTGAGTTTCTATTTTTGCTCGTGATGCTGTATATCGGCTCACGGTATGGCGGCATTGGTCTTGGTGTCGTTTCTGGTATTGGTTTGGTCATTGAGGTTTTCATTTTCAAGATGCCTCCAACGTCTCCACCAGTGACCGTAATGCTGATCATCCTAGCGGTGGTGACTTGTGCCTCCATTCTTGAAGCCGCAGGTGGCTTAAAATACATGTTGCAGGTGGCAGAACGCGTATTACGTAAGAATCCTAAACGCGTCACTCTTATTGCGCCGTTCGTGACTTACTTTATGACCTTCCTACTTGGTACTGGTCACGCGGTTTACTCTATCATGCCAATCATTGGCGACGTTGCGCTTAAAAACGGCATTCGTCCTGAGCGTCCAATGGCAGCAGCATCGGTTGCTTCTCAAATCGCCATTACTGCGTCACCAATTTCAGCGGCAGTGGTTTATTACCTTGCACAATTGTCTGATATCCAACACGAGATCACACTACTTTCTATTTTGCTCGTTACCGTGCCAGCAACCTTGTTTGGTACCTTGTTGATGTCTCTATACAGCCTAAAACGCGGTAAAGAGTTGGAAGACGATGAAGAGTACCAAGAGCGCCTAAAAGATCCGGTTTGGCGTGACAAGATCTTAAACACAACCGCGACATCATTGGATGAAGTGCTACCTTCGAGTGCACGTAACTCTGTTCTACTGTTCATCCTATCGATTCTTGTGATTGTCGTTATTGCGATGTGGCCAGAGGTTCGTACCATCGTTGAAGGTGCAAAACCAATCAGTATGGCCGTTGTGATTCAAATGATGATGCTCTGCTTCGGCGGTATCATTTTGCTAGCAACTAAGACCGATCCTCGCGATGTACCAAATGGCGTAGTGTTCAAATCAGGTATGGTGGCGGCGATTGCTATCTTCGGTATTGCATGGATGTCAGATACCTACTTCCAATACGCAATGCCTCAATTTAAATCCGGCATCGTAGAGATGGTAACCAACTACCCTTGGACGTTCGCGCTTGCGCTATTCATCGTATCTGTAGTGGTGAACTCTCAAGCAGCAACAGCGCGTATGATGTTGCCAGTCGGTTTAGGTCTAGGATTGGAGCCAGCACTGCTTATCGGCTTGATGCCAGCGGTTTACGGCTACTTCTTTATTCCAAACTACCCTTCAGATATCGCGACTGTAAACTTCGATACCTCAGGTACAACTAAGATTGGTAAGTGGTACTTCAACCACTCATTCATGTCTGTGGGTTTAATCGGCGTGATTGGTGCGTGTTGTTTGGGTTACTTACTAGGACAAATGATCATTCCTTCGTAAATCATCTAAATCAGAAATAAGGGGCGAGTCATTGTACGTTTGCGTACAGCCTGAAGTGACTCGCCCTTTTCTTTTATCTGTTTCTAGCGCAAGCAAAACTTAAAGAAGAAAGTCGTCATCGACAGCAACAAAATGGTCAGCGCAATCAATCAAGGTTTGGGAAGTTAGCCTTGGCACGCCATAGACGGTAACTTTCTTGTTGAAGCGTTGCTGAATGCGTTCCACCAACAAACTGAAATCACCATCGCCAGATACCAGAATCACTTCATCCACTTCCGGCGCAATCTCAATCGCATCTAGGGTGATACCCACATCCCAGTCACCTTTCGCACTACCGTCACGGCGTTGAATGTAAGGTTTCAACATCACCTCAAATCCGACACCCCGAAGAATATGGTGGAACTGACGCTGCTTAGGGTCGTTACTAGCAATAGCATAAGCTCGTGCGCTCACCACTTCTTTCCCTTGTGTCGCAACATACCAAAACTGGTTGTAATCAAAATTGCTGCCGTACGCTTCACGGCACGTGTAGTAAACGTTTTGTACATCGACCAAGATTGCGATCTTTTGTTTGTTGCTATCCGAATTCATCTTCTTAATACGCTTTATTTGTTTGTCGCATACCCTATGCCACTTTGGCTCAAAGCACAATGAGCTAATTCCACTAAACTTATCGTATAACTTGATATTCGAGTTTCAAGGAGTGAAGCCATGAACAAGACGACCATTGCCCTGTTGCTTTCATGCCTCATATCAAGTGCTGCATTTGGATATCCAGCGCACTCTCAGTATTGGCCGCACCGCAGCGTGCTGTATTTCGCCCCTGCAAATGACGACCACGTTAAGCAGTTTTTGCTTGAGGCACTGATGAATGAATGCGAACTAGAAGACCGTGACGTTATTACGCTCGTTATTGCCGAAGACGGTTACACGCAACCATCATGGCTAAAAGAAGAGTTTGATTTGAAAATGTTAGCCAAACTTTACGAAGTGAAACAAGGCCAACACACGGCGATTCTATTAGGTAAAGATGGTGAAGAGAAACACCGCTGGGGAGCGAAGACCGATTGGCAATTCATCAACAATCTGATTGATGAAATGCCAATGCGTAAAAGAGAGATGCAGCAGAAACGCAGTCCTTGCGCGATCTAATACTTAGGATTAGGTCTTCGGTTAATTGCCGAACCAATCCAATTTGTTGTGCAGCTGAGTAACGCTACCAACCACAATCAATGCTGGGCTCACGGCTTGCTCTGCCATGCTCGATAGCTCGTTCAACTTTCCTTGGAACACGCGCTGCTCTGGGCGCGTACCGTTTTCAATAATGGCGCATGACATCTCAGGATCTAACCCATGAGTGATCAGCTTATCCATAATGTGTCCGCTTTGCTTCAAACCCATGTAGAACACAAGCGTGTTGTTGGATTGCGCCAGTGAATGCCACTCAATCTCACGACCATCTTTTTGTACGTGACCAGTGATGAATTGAACGCTTTGCGCATGGTCGCGGTGTGTTAATGGAATACCAGCATAAGCCGTTGCACCCGCTGCTGCTGTGATACCCGGAACCACTTCGTATTTGATACCAAATTCCGCTAGTTCTTCTAGCTCTTCACCACCACGCCCAAAGATAAATGAGTCACCGCCCTTCAGACGCACAACACGCTTACCTTCTTGCGCTTTCTGCACCAAGATTTGGTTGATTTGATCTTGAGGCACACAGTGAAAGTCCAGTTTTTTGCCTACGTAGATCATCTCTGCTGATGCGTGAGCCAATTCAAGAATGTCTTTCGACACCAATCGGTCGTACACCACAACTTCAGCCGCTTGAATGGCTTTTAAGCCTTTTACTGTAAGCAAATCAGGATCACCTGGACCTGCACCAACAAGAGAAACAAAGCCGCTGTTTAAAGATGAGTGAGCAGTAGTCATATCAACGCCTATCGAAAAATTTAGATATAAAAAGTAACACTCGCGTTATGCACTTAGGGCTAAAACCACTCTAAGGAGTTATTACTTTTTATAGCTAAACCAATAAAATATGTCGCGAAAGTGAAAGTTAAAAATTGAAATCTAGTTAGAGAATAGTCCCGCCCATCCAGAAGCGGGACCATATTAAGCGAATTACCCGTTAATGGTTACTTAGCCATTGCAGGTTGTGCTTTTACTTCTTCTTCAGCATTGATAGAAGGCGCTGTTTTAGCGTGAGTTAGGTACAGTGGAATACAAGTCATTACTAGACCACCAACAATGTTACCTAGGATGGTTGGGATAAGGTTGAAGTTCAACCAAGTCGCGATACCAAAATCCGCACCTAGAATCATACCTAGTGGGAATAGGAACATGTTTACTACTGTGTGCTCAAATACTAGAGCGAAGAAGATGAAGATTGGGAACCACATCATTGCTACACGACCAGATACTGAACGTGCTGTCATGTTGCCGATAACGCCTAGACACACCATTAGGTTACAGAAGATGCCGCGTACGAAACACGTGATCCATCCGTCCATACCCATGTTTTCAAAACCAAGGCTACGCGCGGTAGAAACAGCGACAAACTTCTTCGCTACTGCGTTCAGTTCTAGAGAGAAGTTACCTGTTAGTGAGATAGCCACAAGGTAAGCAACGATTAGAGAACCGATAAGGTTACCCAAGCCTACAAGCCCCCAACAACGGAAGATACGACCCCAAGTGATACCAGGACGGTTTGCAAACTTAGCCAGAGGCGCTAGACCAAAAACACCGGTTACTAGGTCGTAACCCATCACACTTAGGATCACGAAACCAACTGGGAAGACAAGCGCACCCACGATGCCAATACCAGTTTGAACCATAGTGGTAATAGCAACAACAACCGCTAGCGACAGGATAATACCCGCCATAGTACCGCGAAGTAACAAATCGCGAGTGCTAGTGTTGGTTTTCGCTTCACCCACGTTGATCATGGTTTGAACGAATTCTGCAGGCTTATAATCAGTAGACATGAATGTGTCCTTATTCAAAAGTGAAAGTTAAAAATTTAAGATTGAATAGAGAAAGGCTTGCCGCTGAGTAACACCTAGCTTCCCTGTCCCCGCAGATGAACCACGGAAAGCCTTTACCTATTAAATCTAGATTTCGGTTAATTCCCTCCCCCTTAGAGGAGGGAATGGAAACCAAGCTTATGCAGAAATTTCTACTTCGCCGTTGGTTACGCGCGCTTTGTACGCTTTCACGCTAAAACGCTCGTCTTCCATGCACGCACCTGTTGTCAGGTTAAAGCGCTGCTTCTTAAGTGGGCTTGCCACCCAAAGCTCGCCTTGGTGCTCACAAATCAAACCGCGAGAAAGCACGTTTGATTTGAAGAACGGGTCAGTGTTGCTGATCGCCAGCACTTCTTCTGCTTGTGTTGGGCGGAATACCGCTACTTGCTGACCATCAACCAGTGCACAAACACCTGTGCCCGGTACGATGTCGCTGATTTGGCAAATCTTTTCAAATGACATAATCAACCTTCCCTTATGCTTCAGTGATCGCTACGTGTAGGATGTCGCCTTTCGCTTCAGGGTGTTTTTCCGTGAAGGTTGCTGGGCGGTGCTGTTCACGCTCTTGTACAAACACAACGTTGTCATCGCGCTTGTCAGAGTTGATGAAGTGCGCGAAACGAGTCAGTTGTGATTCGTCGTTGATGGTCGCAGTCCACTCACACTCGTACTCGTCTACAAGCTTCGCTACGTCAGCTTCTAGTTGAGCGTTGATGCCAAGCTTGTCGTTAACAATCACTTCGCGTAGGTAGTCAACGCCACCTTCCATGTTTTCCATCCAAACTGATGTGCGTTGTAGTGGCGCAGCAGTACGGATGTAGAACATCATGAAGCGGTCGATGTACTTGATTAGCGTTTCTTTATCTAGATCACTTGCAAGTAGGTCTGCGTGACGAGGTTTCATACCGCCGTTACCACATACGTACATGTTCCAGCCCGCGTCAGTCGCGATGATGCCAAGGTCTTTACCTTGTGCTTCCGCACACTCACGAGTACAGCCAGAAACACCGAACTTCATCTTATGAGGTGTACGAATGCCTTTGTAACGGTTCTCGATGTAAGAACCTAGACCAACAGAATCTTGAACACCGTAACGACACCAAGTTGAGCCCACACATGTCTTCGCCATACGAAGTGCTTTTGCGTATGCTTGACCTGTTTCGAAACCAGCGTCGATAAGCTTGCGCCAGATCTCTGGAAGATCGTCTTTTTGAGCACCAAACAGACCAATACGTTGAGCACCGGTTACTTTGGTGTATAGGTTGTATTCTGCAGCAACGTTCGCTAGCGCACCCAATGCTTGAGGTGTTACTTCACCACCCGCCATACGTGGGATAACAGAGTAAGTACCGTCTTTTTGGATGTTACCTAGGAAGTTATCGTTCGTGTCGTGCAGCTTAACCAGTTGTGGCTTAAGAATGTGCTCACCCCAGCAAGAAGCCAAGATAGAACCAGCCAGTGGTTTACAAACTTCACAGCCGTAACCTTTACCGTATTTCTCTAGAAGCTCATCAAACGTTTTGATCTCTTCAATGCGGATTAGGTGGAACAACTCTTGGCGTGAGTATGCAAAGTGCTCACACACGTCGTTCTTCACTTCGATACCAGATTTAGCAAGCTCAGCATTTAGAACAGACGTCACTAGAGGAATACAACCACCACAGCCTGTACCTGCGCCAGTCACGGCTTTGATGTCGCCCAATGTGTGGTGACCATCAGCAACCGCTTGTGCGATCTTGCCTTTTGTCACGTCGAAACATGAACAAATCACTGCGCTTTCTGGTAGAGCGTCTGCACCTAGTGCTGGTTTCTCAGCGCCTGCGTGTGCAGGAAGGATCAACGCATCTGGGTGCTCTGGTAGGTCGATTTCGTTCAACATAAGTTGAAGCAGGTCGCCGTAGTCAGACGTATCGCCAACCATAACCGCGCCAAGCAGTTTCTTGTTGTCTTCAGAAACGATAAGACGTTTGTAAACTTCTTGCTCTTCGTTTTGGTAAACGTAACTCTTACAGCCTTCAGTACGACCGTTCGCGTCACCTATTGAACCTACTTTCACGCCCAACAGTTTTAGCTTCGCAGACATGTCAGCGCCTTCGAATTTGCTTTCTGTGTTACCTAGTAGGTGATCAACAGCAACTGTCGCCATCTTGTAGCCAGGAGCAACAAGGCCGTAGAACATTTCGTTCCAAGACGCACATTCACCAATCGCGTAGATGTTCTCATCAGAAGTCTGACAATGGTCGTTGATAGCAACACCGCCACGAGGTGCCACTTCAAGCTCCATTTGGCGTGCTAGTTTGTCTTGTGGACGAATACCTGCAGAGAATACGATGAAGTCTGTTTCTAGCTCTGAACCATCAGCAAAACGCATAACGTTGCGTGCGTTTGTGCCTTCTGCCGCAATCTCAAGCGTATTTTTGCTGGTGTGAACGTTCACACCCATACGCTCGATCTTTTGACGAAGTTGGTTACCACCAGCAAGGTCAAGTTGCTCAGCCATTAGCTTTGGCGCGAACTCAACAACGTGTGTTTCTACACCCAGTGCTTTCAATGCGCCTGCTGCTTCAAGACCTAGCAGACCACCACCGACAACAACGCCTGATTTGCTTTTCTTCGCACACGCTTCGATCGCTTTAAGATCTTCGATAGTACGGTAAACAAAACAGTCTTTGCTTTCGTGACCTTTGATAGGTGGAACAAATGGGAATGAGCCAGTAGCAAGAATCAGCTTGTCGTATTGAACTTCGCGACCAGTGCTTGAGTAAACAATACGGTTTTCACGGTTGATGTTAATCGCGCGTTCGCCGATCAGCATGTTAATACCGTGTTTCTCGTAGAAACCTTCTTTCACTAAAGAAAGTTCATCTGCAGTATGGTGAGAAAAGTAAGAGGAAAGGTGCACACGGTCGTATGCGACACGAGGTTCTTCACAGAAAACCGTAATGTCCATATTAGACATATCAGCTTTCTCGACTAAGTCTTCAATGTAACGGTGGCCTACCATGCCGTTACCGATGACTACTAGCTTCAACTTGCTCATTGTACTTCCTAAGGGTTAGGTTCTTATCACTGAGCGCATTGTTAAATGTGAAAGAAAATTAATACATGATGTAAATCAATTACAGAATCAAACTACCCTAAAGGGGTAGGAGCAGTTTTTAACCAGCATTTAAACCTTTGCTTTCGTAATTCAAACAAAATTTCTGTAACCCAACTAATATCAACCCAATATAAATGTCATATTTCTTCATAACAAAGAAAAAGCAAACGACTAAACGCTTGCTTTTTAATCAGATTCAAGTGGGTTTTATAGGGTTGTGTTAAATAATTCCGCGAGATGTCCCTACTCTACGCCCTTCTTCCATTTCCCATTGAATGCCATATTTGTCTATCCAGTAGAAAAACGAGATCGGGAACCCGTCCAATTTTTCTGGGTGATAGTTATCTGAGTCATCAATCATGGTTACGCCCTCTTGCTCTTTCAAGTATCGGAACACCTCACTACAGTTTGAGACTTCGAGGGCAATATGACGTGGGCCACCTATATCGTAGGTTTTTGGTTGAGGTGGTATTTCGGTTGCCCCAACTGGCGTGTGATATTTCATCAATTCAAGATAGACTGATGCGTAAGGATGCTTTACAAATAACACATCAACAACGACATCTTGCCCACCTAACCCTGCATCTTGGTTAAACTCGGCCATACTCACACTGCGGTAATCCATCTTTTGACTTTGAGCATCGACTGCACGCTCAAATCCAAGCACGCGCTGATAGTAATCCGCTGCCAAATCAACATCATCAACAATGACATTGATGTGAGATAAGCCAAGCACGAAAGCACCAATGTCGCGTTCTGCAAGACGCTTGAGCATTTCTGGTTCTGCATCCGGTGACACTTCGACCACATATTCGAGCTCTCGCCCCTGCTCTATCGATTCGTTACAGATCAGATATGCTTTCTCTTCGTGTTTCTCTGTATCACTCTCAGCAAGCTCTACCTTTGATTTCCAATGGCGGGAAATAAACCATTCTGGATTCACAACGTAAGCGGCAGCCACCATATCAAAAGGAATAAAGCCATCTTTCGCACCAAAGATCACCTCCCACTCAGCGCACCATGCAATGGAATGGGACTCTAAGAAATGGCTAAGACTGCTCCCGTGGCTCATTTTATGAAGCTCTTTAAAGTTAATCCAAACTTGCGCGCAAGCTTCAAATGGAACAAGTGTTACTGGGATATCGCTATCGAGCAGTACTTGAAAAGCCGCTTGATCGACTTCAAAGTTTAAATCTCGAAATGGTCTCGGCTGGCGTTTGCTGGCAACAAAGTGCTGCTCTGCACTGCGTCTACCCGCGACACACACTACTTTTTCAATATTCTTAGCTTGTTCTGGGAAGTGACGAATGAGCAAAGCAATGTTGGTCAGTGCGCCAATTGCAAGAATGGTTAATGGCTCTTGTTCTAGTTGAGTGGCGAGATCGTTGACGGCTGGGGGAATATCTTTCGTAGAGTCTAAGTAAGTAGCACTCCCTTGCGACACTTCGAGGTAAGTCGGTCCAAACTTCTTAATGAAAGTGGTCGCAATACTTGTGGTCACTTCAATGTCGTCACAATTGCCTAGTGTCGAGCTTACTCCAACGATATCAACTTCTTGGCTTCTTAGTAGTAAACCTAACGCGTATCCATCATCGACATCACAAAGTTTAAAGCCATCGTGATGTCCGACCGTGATATCTGTGTCGACCCAGACTCGTGTTTGGGGGCGACAGTTATGCTTATCCTCTCCGATGTTATGCATCGAGACTCCTTTCTCTTCTTTGGTCTTAAATGGCCGAACGGCCGAATTAAATGGAATGAAACTAAAAACTACAGGCTGATAGGTTCTGCCATAATGACAACGTTTCGGCCTTTATCTTTTGCTGTGTACAAGTTCTTATCTGCAACTTCAAAGGCTTGCTCTAACGCTTTTTCACAGGCTTCTAAATCAAGGTGTGGCGTTGCTTTTGTAAGTGGAACCGCACCCACTGAAATCGTCACAACTTCAGATGGCAGGTTTTTGATATGTGGGATGGCAAGTGTTTCGACTGCTCGTCTTAAGTGCTCAACTTTGGAGTTCAACACGTCTAAAGTGTTGCCGTAGATAAGCAAAGCAAACTCCTCTCCGCCTAAGCGAAACGAAGGTTGATCTTTACCTAGCTGAGAACGAAAGACTTCAGCGACATCACACAAGGCGTTGTCCCCTTCAGTGTGCCCGTAAGTATCATTAAATTTTTTGAAATTATCGATATCACACAAAACGAAACAGGCGTACTTCATGTTGCTCAAGGTTTCATGAACAAAGACAGGCGCACTGCGCTTGTACAAATAGCGTGAGCCGATTCCGGTCAAGGTATCGGTATCTGTTTGCTGGCGAAGCACTCTTAGTTGGTTCTTAATTTTGGTGATTAAGCTTGAGTATGAACGAGCCAGTTCGCCGATTTCATCCGAGCGTTTGATCTCAGGAATGTGTGATTGATCGATCTTCTCAATGTCTTTTTTCATTGATTGAGAGAGACGTTTAAGCGGACTCACAATCCACATTGTCACCATGTAGATCAAGACCATTGAAATAAGCGCGGCAATCAAGGCTTCGTTGATCAGCTCTTTAATCAAGGTGACCTTAATAGTATCGAGGTCACTTGCATCTAGCACTGCCCAAATGTAACCGCCATTAATATTGCGTAGCGGTAAACAGACGTGAAGTACCGACAGTGTCGAATCGTAGTAAAAATCCGTTTGGCGTAGATAGTCCTTATTCCAAGGCAGTTCAGTATTACGATTGAGTAACTGACTCGCTTGCAACGCCTCTAAATCAACGTTGGTCTTGTTTATCAAATATTGCAGCTTATTACGCTTGATCTCGTCTTTTTCTGGCGTCATGGACAACATTCGAACTAAGTTGCCCTTTTGGTCTTTTAAAACATTCACTTCAAGATCGCTTACATCGATACGCCACACCTGATTGGACTCCGCCAAGTAACGTACAGCAACCGTCTGGGTTTTGTAATCGGAAACGCCGGAAATTTCGATAAAGAGCAGGTCGTCTATCGCACTCAAGTTAGCCTTAGTCGATGGCATCATTAAGTTAGCGTAATTGCGACCTGCTATCGATCCCGAAAGGAAAGTCATTTGAGAAGAGAGATGAGTTTTCGCCATAGTAGCGGCATGCTCAATACCCATGTTCCATTCGCTTTGAAAGCGCGTGAAAGACAGACCTAGAATGATGGACAGAACCAACACCAAATGCGAAACAAATAGCATCTGGTTAATCGTCAACCAGCCGAAAACTCGATTACTCACAATAAACTACTGCTTATCTTTATAAACGCCCAAAACTGGCTCAGCACAGGTACCATTAATACAAATGTCTTGATACGTAGTGTGGCAACTTTGGCAAAATGAAGGCTCTAATGAGGGATGTGTGTGGCTAATATCTTTGCCTTGACGATCGTAACTTCCATAAATCGCCATACCACCGATGTGTTCGGTCACCCAAACAATGCCATCGACCTCGGAAATCGCGACTGCCGTAGGACCATCTGTGTATGGACCATGGGTTTTGTACTGTTCAATCTTTTTTGGATTCACACGGATCGTAAGCGGTGATCCTTGTCCGTTATTAATCCAACTGTAAGCACGAACGGATTCTTGAATAAACAATGAGGTGTCTGGAGGCAGAATCGTGTCTGCAGGTAGGTTTTGTGACTCTTTAACAACTGGCCATTCCTGCCACCCTTCCGGATAGCTAGCCATAGATGCGGCAAAAGCAGTAAATGACGTAGCACCCAACAATAAGGCTACGAATCGCCTGCTTAAATGACATAACACGTGTACTTCTCCCTAAAACAAAATGGGCTCATCCTGAGCTAAAATCTAAATGTTATATATTAACAAAACGTTATATATGATGTTATCAATTAGATTCTAGCAATGCACTCAGTTTATAATTAACAACGTTCTGTTAATAGAGTTGAATGTGCATTTTGGGAACTAACGAGAGTGATGAGAAGTGTAAAATGAGGCTTATGTCGAATTTACGTCGGTAAATAGCGATGAAATGCACTTATTTTCGAAATTTGAAGAAGTTAGTTTTGCTGAAGTTCTTGAATGGTCAGAGGTCTGAATTGAAGCTTCGGGTTTAATTTAGGAACAAAGATGTTTGAGTTACGAGGAAAGATAATGGAGGCGCCTCCCGGAATCGAACCGAGGTCCACGGATTTGCAATCCGCTGCATAGCCACTCTGCCAAGGCGCCTCAACTGGAGCGACACACGAGGTTCGAACTCGTGACCTCAACCTTGGCAAGGTTGCGCTCTACCAACTGAGCTAGTGTCGCATAATTTGAGATAGTGCCCCGAGCCGGAATTGATGGTCCGACACTCGGCCGGTCAACTCGACGGCGGGATATTAAATTCACCCACTCAATTTTCGGATGGTGCCCCGGGCCGGACTTGAACCGGCACAACGCGAACGTCGAGGGATTTTAAATCCCTTGTGTCTACCAATTCCACCACCAGGGCAACGCAATCAATGCGATGGTAACACCACCTGCTCTAACGACCTTCGCCGTGAGAACGAGGCGTACTTTAACGGATTAAGATTCTAGGTCAACAACAAATTTTATCTTTTTTATTCATGCGGTTAAAAAGCAGACTCAGGCGAGCACTCTTCAGTCAATTCGATCAATCCCTAAACACATCAAACCATTCCAACCCTGCTCTTCACCTGCTGTTACTCAATCATCGCTTTTCTTTCTAGTTAATGTCAGAAAGATTAAAAAGAGAAATCTATCAACAACTTTATAAATTACCCCCGCAAGCAATCTCATTTATAGGAATTAAAATTATCATTATTGTACTCCGGTAACACTTCACTGATCGGATGTGTTGATCGTTATTATTCATCCCGTTAATCATACCTTTCGAGCAAAAGTGATTTTGATGTTTGTATTTTGCTTATTACCACTTCGCTATTTTTGGCGAAACTAAACATTCAAAGGTTGATAACATCATGAATAAAATGACAAAACTAGCCGCACTCGCAGTAGCAATGGCTTTACCTACCGCTTCCAATGCAGCTATTGGTGATTACAAAGTGGTCCTCATCCACGGATTCCAAGCCGATCAACTGCAAACTAAACCAGCGCCATCGCAAGTTGAAACAGAAGGTGCGGATTATTGGAAAGAACATTGGATGCAGTATGCCGATGCTCGCATTGATTGGCCCTCTCATGAACGAGTTGAAGGGAAAATAGCCAGTGATTATGTATGGCCGAAACTGCAAGAGCTCTCAAGAAACGGGACTTGTCAGCCGGGTTGCGTGTTGGTCACCCACTCAACCGGCGACCTAGTAGCAAGACATCTACTCGATAACCAAGAAAACTGGTTAACTAACGCAGGGCTCTCTCCACTCAACATTGTCGCGACTTTCGACTTTGCGGGCGCTGGTGGCGGATCAGAGCTAGGCGATATCGTTATTAACATCACTGAAGGTGGTGGCTGGACAAACAGTGCAATGCGTTATGCGATTTCACTCTGGCTTGGCGATATGCCATCAAAAAACAACACCGGTGTTTTAAATGATCTTAAAGTGTCAAACGCTCGCCAAATCGCGATGTTACCAGACCACCGTATCCCTCGAATTCGTTTTGTTGGTAACGGCAGCGACTACCTAAAAGCAACCGCCAGCTTCTTACCCGGAAAAGACGATGGCGTTGTAGCTGCGCATTCATCATGTGGCGCTTCAAGCTCAGGCAGTTTCGATAGCTGTTCTACTAGTCTTGCTATGGACGGAAAAATGGCTTCTCAAAGCAAGGGAGTGGCTAGCTTTATGCCAAACCACTACCCGTTCATCATGGGTAACGGTTATAGCCACAGCGAGGTCATTGGGTCGAAACACAAAGGTAAAGTCACCTCCAGTAATACGTCGATTGCCTTAGCAGATGGGAAATCGGTAAGCGTTGACAGCTACCAAGAAAACGGATGGTTTGGAAACAAATACATTTACGTTCAAGGTTCTCAAAATGACACCATGTCGGAAATCGCTGTCGGCCTGTAAAGCGTCGTAATAAGCAAACCAACGAGCCAAGTGTCATGCTTGGCTCGTCTCACCCAAAGCACGATGCAAGAGATGGATTATGAGTAACAAAAAGCCAATCGCCATTGCGGCTTTCGTTTTGATTGGGGCTACGGCGTTGTTTCTATCGCAACAAAATCAAGACGACGACTCCGCGAAGCAACAACCAGCCCAGCAAAATCAAACGGCTGCTTTACCCAAGCCAACACAGAGCGAAACCATCATTGTGGAGAACTCGTCATTTCCTCCCGAAGAAGAGAGCGTCGATGTGATTGAAGATATGGCTTCTTCCCATGACTTATCTTTGATTGCTGAACGTCACGAAGAGGTCTTACAGTATCCAGCCTACTCTACTCCCATTACAGATAAGAACAGCCCGTATCTCGACTGGAATCATTTTGAAGAGGTCCCTGTTCCAGTGTTGAATGGAGAAGCCAAAGCAGCATTAAGCTTGGACAAATATCGTCATTTTTATCCAGACAAGATTGATGTTCGCTTAAAATCATCGGCAAACCACGTGACCGCGTCACTCGACATTATTGACGTAGAAAGCCAGCAAACCCTCACGACTCTTCCTGTTCAAGAAAATGGTTGGCAAATAACACCAGAAGCAAACTGGCCACAAGAATTAAGATTGGTGGCACGGATTAGCTTTGAGCAAGGTGAAGATGTCATCAGCGCAGATTTACGCCTTTACCAATCTGTAGCCAGCATTATCGATGTAGACCAAGCATCATCGAATAATTCCGATATGGTGATTCCTATTACAGTTCAAGTGGACAGAGCGGGTATCTATCGAGTTCGTGGCAGTTTATATCAATCAAGCGGCTCGGCAGTCGCGTCTTTAGTACAAAAGAAACAACTGGCTGAAGGAGAACAAACCGTGGAGCTAAAAGCGTTCCACAATGTATTACCCAATGGCAGAACTGAGTATGAACTTCGTGACATCATGATAGAACGCATGTCTGGTTTCCCAGGTGAAAAAGCACAGTATGGCCAAAGTAAAGCAGAGTCTTATCCTATTGGGTCATTTGATTCGAATACCCTATCCGATGAACCTTATGAAATGAGCAATAAAGAAAGGCAACAGCTTGAATTTCTTCACCAAGCATCAAACTAACTTTGTCAGCACTTTATGTGTCTGTACTCAAGCGTTAAGCTCGCTTGAGTACAAACAAAGACCTTCACTTCACTTATCAAATTTCACCCTGAATTTTGTCCAGCTCATTTCATCGGTTTTTCATATTTGACGTCTAGAGTTTGAAATTAACTAAGACAAAGAACAACAACGTGAAGCCTCTAAAACGATACCAATACGAACGCTACGCCGTACTCTGCAACCTTGCCTACCCCAGAGTCTTTAAACAGACCCGCTATGGGTTCGATCCTAATGGACAGCGGATCATTAAAAACGAGTTTGGCAAAACCATGATCCGTGTTTTGTGGAGTAAAAAGCGCACAGAAGTCGTTGTTGTCATTAAGGGGTCCCACAGCATTAGCGATTGGCTTTTGAATTTTGCCATGTGGACTCGTAGCTGCAAGCGCCTTGGGCTTAACTATCGCATCCATGCAGGTTTCTACCATTTGTTATTTCAAGAAAGCCAACCTTCTCGAAATGAAGACCGTCTTGGTTTGAGCGTGATTGAGCGACTAGAAGCCACCGTCGTACCGTTGATTCTACAAGGCAAGCGCATCACCATTACTGGGCATTCATCGGGCGGCGCAATTGGTAGCGTGTTTGCCGATTATATCGAACGAAAGTACCCCAAAAGCATTAAGCGAGTTGTAACGTTTGGTCAGCCAGCAATTGGTGATTGGACATTCAAAAAACGATACAAGTTAGGACACAAAACCTATCGAATCTGTTGCGACATCGACATTGTTACCTTTATGCCTCCGGTACCTTTTCTCTACTGGCATGTGGGCAAAATGCTTTGGCTTTATAACGGTAGAATTTACGAAAACACACCAACTTTGATGAGGCTTGGACGCTCTTTGGTGAGCTGGTTGATCCGTCCTTTTTCTTATCACTTGATGAGTAAGTACATTCGAAACAAAGATTTCTTTGATGAGCGGTAATCCATTACTTCCCTTTCTTGTGATTCAGGGACAGATACAAAAAGAGCCAGTATTAAACTGGCTCTTTCTTCTAGGTTCAGAATTACAAAGACGCAATTTCTTTATCAAGTTGGTATTTGTTGTCAGTAACGATACGCTCTAATACTTCGACGCGCTGTTTCAGGTCTTCTATTTGTTTATTAAGACCATCTCGCTCTTCTTTATTCATCTGTTTACGCTCAGAAATTTCGAGCGCTCTCACTTCTTTTCGATGATTGAGAATCAGCTTAACGATACCACCACCAAATATTGCACCGAATACAATCGCAACAATCAAAACGTCAGCCATAGATTCCTTTCCTTAATCTGCCTACTGATAATGCTCAGGTATAAAGTTACGCATATGTTTCATGAATATCAAACAAGACATTGATTAAATGCGCACTATTTTCGAAATTGGTCACACCTGCAATTCTGCGAGCCTGATTATTTAACGCCGACCCAAACAGAAACCGAACCGCCGTTCACTGGGAACTCTGCCCAACCGTTGGCGTCAGTCCAGACTTCTTCGGTGCGAATACCTAACTTATCGACGTAACGCGTACTCGGTGAACCTGTGTACATCCATTTTGTTCCGCCAGGGCCATCACTCATGATAACCGCCATTGAGTTCGGGTGTTCTGCATCCCCTTCTCGTGTCCAACCAATCACATCCCAATGGTCGAGATAAGAATGTTGTTTACCATAAGCATAATCTTTACGCGCTTTCACCAACTGCTCAATGTACGGCACTTTCACCATGTTGATGTTGTGCCCTTTATCGCTGTATTGTGCGCCGTAGTAATCCGCGTAGAACACTGACGGATAACCTTCTTCACGAAGCAAAATGAACGCGTACGCAAGAGGCTTAAACCACCAATCCACAGGAGACTCTAGCGCTTGCAGTGGTTGCGTATCATGGTTCTCGACCAATGTTACCGCTTTCACTGGGTTGTCCTTCATCAAGGTGCCATCCATGATACGGCGCATATCGAAGTTGCCACCCGAGCGTGAAGCGTTATAAAAGTTCATGTGTAGTGGTGCATCAAACAATGACATGCTGCCAGAAGTCTTAGTGATAAAGTTGTGCAGATTGTTCACGTCGTAGTTCCAGTACTCACCCACAGTAAACAGCTCTTTGCCTGTCTTCCAACGCAAGTAATCGATCCACTCTTGTAGATACTGGTATTTGATGTGTTTAACCGCGTCCATTCGGAAACCATCCACACCCGTCATGTTTAGGTACCACTCGCCCCAGTCTTTCAGCTCTTGCTTCACTTCTGGGTGGTCCATGTCTAAATCTGCGTACATGAGGTAGTCGTAGTTGCCTTTTTCAGAGCTGACTTCCCAATCCCATGCTTTGCCGTCACCTTTGAATTTGAAGATCGCTTTTTCTTTACCTGCGTCGTCCCAGTCAACGCCATCAAAGTGATACCACGTCCAATGGAAATCTGAGTATTTGTCGTTACGCCCCGGGAAGCTAAATTCGACCCATGCTTCAATCCATTTGTCGCCGAGCTCAATATTTCGGTTGTTCCAATCGACTCGCTTGGTGTCGACCCACGATTTACCATCCGCACCGCCACGGTGGTTAAACACCACATCACCATAAATTTGAATGTTATTTGCGTGTGCCGCTTTGATAGCATCGAGGTATTGGTCTTTAGTACCGTATTTGGTTCGCACCGATCCTTTTTGATCAAACTCCCCCAAGTCATACATATCGTAAACACCATAACCTACGTCGTTGCTGCCACCAGCACCTTTATAGGCAGGCGGTAGCCATAACGCGGTAAAGCCATTGTCAGATAGTGCTGGCGCGTTGTTTTCAACTTGTGTCCAGAGTGCACCGTCATTTGGCACATACCAATGGAAATACTGCATCATGGTTCCATTTTGAGCCGCCATTACCGGCGAACTGAGCAGCAAAGTTAAAGGTAAAAGTGTGGGTTTAAGGTTGAATGTTTTCATTATTTTTCTCTCACGTTTTAGGACGAAGCCCGAACTTAGAGAGCCGCAAGACAGGTAGAAGAAATCCAACTAACCGTCTGTTGTACAACAAAAAGTTCGGACTACAATCGTGGAGAAATTATCACCAATCACCCTCTACAATTATTGAGATGTGTAACATTTATAAAATCAATAACTAATTGAGTGCAATTATTGAATCCCGATCAAATAATCAGGGAGGAGATAATAAGTAAACAGCAGAAAGAGGTATTAAAGCGCGTGGATTCCATTGCGCTAAAACGAAGAAAGCCCGTCATAATGACGAGCTTTCGAAAAGAATGGAGGCGCCTCCCGGAATCGAACCGAGGTCCACGGATTTGCAATCCGCTGCATAGCCACTCTGCCAAGGCGCCTCAACTGGAGCGACACACGAGGTTCGAACTCGTGACCTCAACCTTGGCAAGGTTGCGCTCTACCAACTGAGCTAGTGTCGCATAATTTGAGAAGGAGCCCCGAGCCGGAATTGATGGTCCGACACTCGGCCGGTCAACTCGACGGCGGGATATTAAATTCACCGACTCAATTTTCGGATGGTGCCCCGGGCCGGACTTGAACCGGCACAACGCGAACGTCGAGGGATTTTAAATCCCTTGTGTCTACCAATTCCACCACCAGGGCAACGCAATTAATGCGATGGTAACACCATCTGTTCTAACGACCTTCGCCGTGAGAACGAGGCGTACTTTAACGGATTAAGATTTCAGGTCAACAATAAATTTATTCTTTTTGATTCAGATGGTTAAAAACACAACTGAACGTATGGGAGTTGAGCGATTCGATTAAAACTCAAACGGCTTATTCCACTATTTCTTGATAAAAAAAGAGCCACTGTTTAAGCGACTCTCCACATCATATCGTTTTAGTGCTTAAGCACAGCAGTTACAGTTGCGCTTGTAGCGATCCATTTTACCTATGCCTGGGTTAAAGGTGTTGGTTGGATCAAGTTGATGGTAGAACTTTTGCAGCGAGTTTTCCGCTTCGTACAGATGCCCTACGTTGTGTTCCGCTGGGTATTTAGCGCCGCGACTGTTGAGGTGTTCCAACATTAGCTTCTTCATCAGCTTGGTGTCGGTACCCTTTTTGAAAACATAGTCTTGGTGGAATACATAACACATAAAGTGACCGTAATAGAGGGATTTAACGAGGTTCTTACTTACTTCCTCAGGTAATGTTTCTAACCACTCCTCATCGTTACGTCGTAACGCAATATCGAGAGCCACAATGTCTTCTACTTCCTTGCGGTGAATGGTTTCGTAACGAATTGCTGCACCTGCCGCCGCAAAACGGTGTAGATACGCTTTCTTACCCTCTTCTGGTGTGCATTCGAAGAAATCACTATCGTGCTCAGCCGCCCACACCTCTTTGAGGTATTTCTGCGCTTCGGCAATACCGCCGTCACTCATTTTAAGTACAAGATGGTGCTCGTACTTATCACGGTATTCCAACATGCGCTTAGGAAGATGCTGCGGGAACAACTTACTTGCGTAGTACAAAATAGTATCTGGCAGATATTTGCTGACCAACGGCACACGCTCTAAGAAGTTTTCAACCTTAGCTTTAAGCGAGAACATTTTAGGCAGATTGTCTGTGCCTAATAAATCGATAGAAAGGAACACGTCTTTACCGTATTTCTCTGCCATGTTAAAGATGTCACGGTGAAGGTACTCACCCATTTCTGGTAAGTTTTCGAATTGAGTAAGGAAATCTTTTCTCAGCTTGGTCAGTTTATCTGGATCGTTAGTACCTAGATAGAACACCTGCTCTTTTTCAGGGATTGGATAGCTATCGACTCGAACAGCGAACACGCCAAGCTTACCAGCACAACCGCTCGCCTCGTACAAACGGCGTTCGTCGGCATTAAAGCGCGATGGGATATCAGAAGTCACATCACGAACACGTTCGTCGTATTCCTTATCCGACGCCATGCGTTCATCATGAATCACTTTGTCTGGGTCGAAGTTACCATCTTGGATATTCTGTAAGATCTCTTCAGGCGTCGAGCCTAATCCTTCAATACCAAGGTGGTTAACAAGATTGAGCTTACCGTCTTTGTCCACCTGTGCGAATATGGCTAACTCTGTGTAAGCCGGACCACGTTTAACCAAAGCACCACCAGAATTGTTTGCAATGCCACCTACAACGGTTGCGCCAAGAGAGGAAGAACCAATCACTGAATGCGGCGCACGATTAACCGCTCGCAGCTCTTTTTCTAACGAATGTAAACTTGCTCCCGGAAGACAAACTGCTTGCTTACCGCCGTCTAACAGATAGATTTGCTTCATCTTGGTAATATTGATCACCACCACATCGCGGTCGTAATCACTACCACTTGGCGCAGAGCCTTCGGTCAGACCCGTCTTAGCCGCCTGCATGATGATGATGCAATTATTGTCGACACATTGTTGGATGACCTTCCACTGCTCTAGTAGTGTCTTGGGAAAAACCACCGCCAATGCCGTGCCGCTTCCTGAGCGAAAACCGCTGCGGTAATACTTGGTTTTGATTTGATCGGTAAGGACATTCTCTTCCCCGACAATGGTGACAAACGCGTCGATGAGCTGCTTCTGTTTCATATCCGTATCTCTAGTTATTATGCCCAGCCAATATAAGTAGTCCGAATCTGAACGTCCATGCCACCAAAGTCCGATAACAACGCCCAGATTAAGTTAACTACATTAATTACCCATATATTCAATTACTTAAAATTCTCAGAACTATAAAATCAACAAAGAAACTTATCGTTTCCAAAAAGAAACAATAACAAAGTACATTGTTAACAAATGTGCACGACATCGAAGAAAAAGAAAGTCGAAAGAGTCAACAAGGCCTTATATACCTGACCTTGAAAGAACATTCAGTCAAAACAAAACCACAACATGTGAACACCATGACGTTATAGCAGCGTTATATGGCTGTGACATTGTCGGTTAATGAAGAAAGTCGATAGATTGGAGAGTTTAAAATTTAGGGCGAATCCCTTCGTTCAAAGGAGAATCACTCCTTTGAGAAAAGTTGAACCGCTAGAATTGATGGTTACGACGTTGAAAACACTGATACAGGTGCTCGATAAAGATCTTAATCTTTTCTGGTTGCTGACGTGTGTATGGGTACACGGCATAAATGCCCAAGCACTTAGCCGTTTCGTCTTTAAACAACTGAATCAGCTTCCCTTGTTGCAAGTCTTCATAAACCAGCACCCGAGGCACATAAATGATACCTTGCCCTAGCAAAGCGACGTTGCGTAACGCAGATGAGTTATTAGTACATAGATTCCCGTCCACCTTAACCTGACACACCTCATCATCACGCTTGAAAGCCCACTCACGAGCCCCTGTCTCTTGATAGGCGTAAACCAAGCAGTTGTGCTTAGTGAGATCGTCCGGTGTTTTGGGTTTGCCATGTTTGACGACGTACTTAGGCGATGCACACACAATCCAGTTTGCATCGACCAGCTTACGCGCAATCAAGCTTGAGTCAGGCAAAACCCCAGTACGAATGGCAAGGTCAAAACCTTCGTTGACGATGTCGGCGAAGCGGTTATCCAGTTCCATATCAATGTTGATATCTGGATAGGCTTGGTTGAACTCAGAAATAACGGTAGGAAGGATAAGTTCACCTGAGATGGTCGGAACGGTAATCTTGATGTTGCCAGATAGGCTCTTACCCAAACCAACAATCGACTCCTCGGCGGTTGCGACGGCTTGATAGACACTACGAGCATGTTCGAAGAAGGATTGCCCTGCTTCTGTCAGTTTAAGCGTGCGTGTGGTTCGATAAAGCAGTTGAACACCTATCTCCTGCTCTAATTTGGCAATGCGCTTACTGACGACCGACTTAGTGAGTTCCATTTGTCTTGCAGCGGCGCTGAATGAACCTTGCTCAACCAAATGATAGAAAATAATGTAGTCGTCGGTATTTCTCATGTGTCTTCACTGCTTCCTTGTCGAAGAAGACATTCTAAAGAGATTTCACATAGATTGCCGCAAGAAAGTTCACACTTGGCTTTTAAAGGCTTCCTCAACGAGAAAGGCGAGCTAATAAGGCTCGCCTTGTTTCTACTTAATTGAGTAACGTTCCTAGACGGTCTGTTTACTTCGTGAAGTGAATATCACTGATTTCAAACTCTACGCCAGCTTGGGTATTTGCCCATGCGGGGAAGATAGTGAAAGTTTTAACGGTTTGAGCCCAGTACTTGTTATCAAACTTCTCGGCGAAGGTGGACATTGGCACGGTCACTTTAATATCCGTATTCAACGTAATATTCTCCCCAGCCAATTCAGTGACAAAAATGTCACCGGTATCCCCATCAGCATTCACCAGCTTCAACACCAATCCGGTTTGATCGTTGTCAGGCTTTTGTGTCCCCAACGTCGATACGTTCACCGTAAACACCAACGAACCCGTTTCAACAAAGTTTTCTAAGTTCTGCGCATCAAAGTTAAAATGCAACAGGCCTTTGTAAGCCTCTGGACTCGCGTTGTTATAAGTAACCGATGCACCATCAGCAGTTTGTGTTGCCGTCATGTGGGTTTCACCGTCAGGGATAGGTCCCCAACCTTCTGTCGTGTATTGGTCTGAGGTATTTATCTGCGCACCAAAGTCGGTAATGATGTTGTACATGTCCCCCGTCAATGGTGGTAGCGCTTCATCAAGCATGTCTTCACAGCTAACTGCATCCTCAGGTAATCCATCTGGGTTCGGAACATAACGAATCTTACCTAAATCAAACTCCACAGCTTCAGTTGAATACATCAAGAAAGACGTGTTCAACATTTGGAAACTCATCCCCGTATCTTTCAAGCATTGAAGCGGTACTTTGATCGTCGTCCAAGTACTATCTGACGGTTCCGGTAACACTTTGGTGATGTTTACCTCACCACGACAAGGATACTCACAGTGTGTCGACAGCACTAAGCTCTCTGGTGCTGTGGTTACCATGCGAATATCAAACTCCAAAGTCGAATCGGCATTCATGTAACTGTTGTAGTCGGAACCCTTTTCATCTGGCGTTTGCATGTAAATTTGCGCGGCTGAATTACCAACGAAGTCGCCAGTTTCTCCAGAGAATTTTACGTTGATTGCTGACTGCTGCATGCCATCGTAGTTAATGCCTTTCGTCGTTACTGAGCCAATTGTGGTGGTGTCTTTGCTGATTTCCACGCCAGCCCAACCATTCGCACTGCCAGACATTCTCGCAACAAACTCGCCTTTTGCGTCTTTACCGAAGATCTCTAACGGGAACTCAGCAATACCGTTGTCTGGCTCGTCCATACCACAACCATAATCACGTGGGTCGAGTGGAATGTCGTTTAAGTCTTCATACAGCGCTGGGACATCGGTATGGTTCGCGTAGTTCAAACCATAACCATATGGGAATAACGGCTTATGTTCGCCTTCAATATCCTGCTCAATCAACTCACCGTTTATGCCATCAATAGGTGTTGTGTAACTAGGGATATTAAGTGCTTTGCGGTTGATTGTGGTCGAACACTTCTTAGCGCCCCACGAGTAAGAGAGTTTGCCTTTGAAATCCGCGCCATCTTTTGCGAACAGCACATCAGTAATACCTAAACCTTCCGTTCCCGGCAGCCAAGCTGCAACGAATGCGTCAGAGTTGTTGATCTCTTCATTTACGTAAAGCGGACGCCCAGAGAAGAATACCGTAACCACTTTGTATCCCTGCTCTTTTAGCGCTTTGATCGCATCAAGATCCGCTTGATAAGAGGCTTTTAGCTTCGAGAATTCAAGCGTTTGTGCTTTGCTGATGTCACCAAACATTTCTGCATAAGGATCTTCACCGATAACCACAAGCGCAATAGCTTCTTCAGGCGTTGTTGCTGAAGCATCAGTAAAGACGTTTTCTTCACCGACTTCTTGCTGCATAGCCATAAGCACCGTTTGTGCGTTCGGGAAGTCTTTCTCTATCGTGTTGCCATCACCTTGCCAAGTAAGCGACCAACCACCAGTTTGTTTGGTGATATCGTTAGCAGCCGAACCCGTTACCAAGAATTTCGCATCTGATTTCAGAGGTAGAATTTGGTCTTGGTTCTTCAAAAGAACTAACGATTCTGAAACTGCTTGGCGCGCAATGGCAACGTGTTCTGGCGCACTAAGCACGGATTGGTCACCCGCTAACGAACGCTCAGATGGTTTAGATTTCTCCCAAAGGTTTGCACGCATTTTTACGCGGAGAATACGAGTTACGGCATCATCAATTCGAGACATTGGGATAATGCCTGCGTTTACTTGGTCAATCACATTTTGGTAGAACGCTTGCCAATCGTTACGCGAGGTCACCATAAACACATCATTACCTGCGATTACAGCTTGCGGGCAGTTTGCTGCTGTACAGCCGTTGATCTCACCTTGTCCGTTCCAGTCTGTGACGACTAAGCCGTCAAAGCCTAATTTGCCCTTCAAGACGTCAGTAATCAGGTATTGTGAGCCGTGAATTTTCTGGTTTTGCATGTAATCGCCACCATCCTCAGCACCGTCGATACCGACCATAGGATCGTAGTTCGCATCGTTCCACCATGAGTTAAACGAAGACATCACCACTTGTGCGCCTGCATTCAAGCCACCGATGTAGCCCATTGCATGAATGTTGCGTAGATACTCTTCTGTGTAACGGTTCTCACCATGGTCAACACCACCCAGCGTACCGCCGTCACCGACCCAGTGCTTCACGTTAGAGATTACGTTGGTATCCCCTTTTAAGCCTTCTTCACCGCCTTGAATGCCTTCCACCATGCGCTTCGCGTATTCATACACGATTTCTGGATCTTCCGAGTAGCCTTCGTATACACGTCCCCAGCGATAATCACGAGGTGTCGCAACGGTCGGTGCGAATGTCCAATCAAGACCGGTCGCAACAACCTCTCTTGCGGTCGCTTTTCCTATTTCTTCAATCAGATCAGGGTTACGAGCTGCACCCAAACCAATGTTATGAGGGAAAACCGTCGCCATAAAAACGTTGTTGTGGCCATGAACCGCATCGGTTGCCCACATAAAAGGAATTCGGAACCCTCTCTCTGCGTAAGCTTCTTCTAGTGCCAGCCAGAACTTATCCGCTTCGTCCGCCCAATCTTGCGCGGTTGAGTATTTATCATCATTCGGGAAGCCGCCTCCGCCGTTTAGAATAGAACCTAACTTATAGGTTTTCGCTTCTTCAGGAGTGACTTCGCGAAGGTCGGGCTGAATCATTTGCCCCACCTTTTCTTCCAGCGTCATTAACGCAAGGATGCGTTGGATTTCCGCTTCCATTGCATCGTCTTTCTTGATGGCACTGTCGACATCCGTCCATTCTGCAAAATAAGGAATTGGACTGGTTGAAATCGTGTCACTGTCTGAGTCATTGCAGCCTGAGATCATCGCCATTGAGACGAGAATACTGACGATTGTTTTCTTTGTTCGTAGCACGTTATTGCTCCTGAAATATCTTGTTATCCAACGGGACCACACGTCAGAAACGTGCTAGTCACGACTAATTTTTCACTACAGGGGTTTTATTTAGACTACTGAAATAAATGATAAATAATTCTGTATTAATCACAGAAATTAACCGATCGGATAACCACGTTAGTTCATGAAACAAATAAACAAATTGCTGGTCTTGATGAGGTGCGCGAAGCTCTATGGCAAAAGGCGCGTGGTACTTTTTAATGAGGTGAACGTTATTTCACAGATTCATAGAAATGTGATTTATTTTCAAATCTTGAAAAAACGCACTAGTGACGGCTCTTCCATATTCAACAAATTAAATTGGCATGAAGTTGCATAACTTTGAAGCATATTCACACAAATGACGTCGATTATTTTTTACTGCGTTTTAAGTTGGTTGCCGAGTTAACATCAAGAGAAATGAGATTGGATGATTGAGCTTACCGAGAGGAATTTGAGGTATAAAAAAAGACGCCATAAAGACGTCTCTTTTTAAGAATTTGGAGGCGCCTCCCGGAGTCGAACCGAGGTCCACGGATTTGCAATCCGCTGCATAGCCACTCTGCCAAGGCGCCAAATTGTTTACGCTTAAAGGCTCTGCCCCGTTGCGTTGGTTGCTACTTTACGGATTCAGGAAATATAGTCAAACAAAAATCCAAAATTTCTGTTTGTTTGCTTTGTTTTAAACCAATCCGATGTTAATTCGACCTAAACCGTCCAGATTTACTCACTTTGGTTAAGACAAATCAAAACAGATAGGCAAAAGAAAAGCGGCAATCAGTGCCGCTTTTGTATCTCTCTATTATCGCGATTAACCGTTGGCAACGCGTTTAAACAAGCGTCCCACTACGTTTGGATGGTAAGACCAAGTGTGGTCAAACATCGACATTAACGCTGGGTTGCCGTACTTCGACAAGCTAATGGCATGGAATCGGTTCTTCTTCGCTTTTAATGCATCGACTTTTGCAAGCAATTCATCCTGCTGTTTTGGCGCAATGAAGTCTGAAATCACAACCATGTCGGCGTTTTTGTATTTGTCGCTGTTCATCAAATCGATGGATTTAATCAACGTTGGCTCCAAATCCGTGCCACCATGGAAGCTGTAAGTTAAAAAGTCGGCAGCTTCACGTAAGCCATCCTGACGAGTTAGCTCGTAAGTAATGTGCTCCGTGGAGAAGATGATCACATAACAATCACGTTGCTCAGCCAGAGCGATTTGCATCAGTGCATAAGCCATAGCCTTAGCACATTGCTCTGGGAAGCCACTCATCGAGCCTGACGCATCAACACAAACGATAAACGGTCCTTTTTCAACGTCCACCGCTTTATGATCGGGTTTGTGCGCTTTCACTTTACGTAGTGTGCGAGACTTACCTTGCGTACGGTAGTTCATCAAGCGTTTATCAACCAAATGCTTGTAGAACACTACCTCAAGCTCTGGGTAAGCCAAAAACATGGTTTCATTTGGTAGCAGTTTGTTGAGATCGTCACTTTCATGAATACCGACGATATCGTCTGTCGCTTCGTCACTCTTTTCCTCAACCATTTGCAGCTCTTCTGCTGGTGCGCGGTTGAGGTCAGGATCATTCACTTGCCCAGCCATGCGACCAAGCTGTTCTGCGATTTCTTGCAAGCCTTTGTGCTTTTTAAGGAACTCTGCGTGGCGCTTCATCACGGTTAAGTCGGTTTTACTCAACTTAGCGGACGCCATATCCCACAAGCGCCCTACGCTTTCTTCATCACCAGACTCCGTCACTTTATCCATGTTACGCATGGTTTCCATACGTTGATAAAGGTCGTTGAGGACTTTTTCTTTGTTCTCTTCAAGCTCAGAGACTTGTGCTTGTTTGATTGCTTCTGCAAGGCTTTGATACCACTGGTCACAGAAGTAATGAGGGAACATTGGGTTATTCACGCCCTTGTTCTTCTCCATCATGCGACGCGCTTGCATGTAAAACGCTGAGTGCCATTCAAGCTTCTTGATCACGTCATCAATGCGCTCAAAGAACTCGTTCTCATCCCAATAAATCACTTCTTGGTAGAGTGCGAGCTCCTGTTGAAAACGTTCTGTCTCACAGACTTTCGTCATGCGCTTTTTCACGTTGCCACGCCATTTAAGCAGATGGTTTTTCACTGAGGATTTCATGCCTCGGTTTTCTGCCATCATCATGACTTGTGAACGCGCCATTAAGTCGTTAACAGCACTATCAATGATGCCTGAATCTGCCACCATGAGCGCTAAGTTGAGTCCGTCTGCACCTAACATGTCGTCTCCTTAAGAGAAAAACTGATGTAAGTTTTTGAAGCGTTGAATGATCTTCTCGCTTTCACCTTGGATAGACTCAAGTCTCTGGCTCACCTGTTGCAGACTCGACTCCATTAGACGTGGTAACTCTGGATCCACGAAACTGTGCGGCAATGCGCCATGGAAGTTGGCTTTAACCTTGCGCATATGATGTTCAGCTTCGCTCAATTGGCTGACTGCTTTTTCGCTTTCTGCCAACCATTTTTGGTAAAGCTCAACGTCTAAACCTTGTTGGGTAACCAAGCTCACCAACACGCCTCGGTTAGCAATGTCACGGATCACTAGGTTGTTGGCAGCATCGACATCAAAACGCAGACGACACATATTGGTGTTTTGGTTCACGTAACCATACACATCGCCATGACCTTCTTTGATCACTCGGTCAAGCTCATCTTTTGGCACGTATACCCAGCGGCTGTCGCCTTTCTCTGATTCAGACACCGACATGTTGCTTTGCAGAATAACCAGCTTAACCAGATTCACCGCCGCGCCTACTTTGTAAGTTTTCGCTTTGGATGTATCGAAGCTCATGGTTTCTTTGCGAAGCAGACCCGTTGCGGCTTCTGCGTTTAGCGTCATGCGATATTTGTCTTCAAGCTCATGCTGTACATCAACCAAAGATTCACGACAGTATTCGATCTCTTGTTCTGCTTCTTGCTGGTCGAAGGCATGCTTAAGAGCGAACTCTTGAATCACACCGCGAACGACATCGCGTGACTCAGGGCTGTTCCATAAACAATCTTGAAGTAGCAGAAGATCAAGTGGATTGATTTCGTCACGCCCATTAAAGAACGCGCTCGCTTTAAGCAGTTTGACCGCTTTCTTCCAACGGCGGTCAGATACGTACATGTCCGTTAATGAGGCGTCGCCAAACTCAGACTCAACTTTGGTTTCCAACATCGTTTTTAGTTGGAAAAGCTTTTCGAATGCGTTGTCGGTCAGAGTGAGTTTGTCGAGTTGCTGCTGCCAGCGGTGGTATTCTTCGTCTGTGATCGCCAAGCCCTCTGGAACTTGCGCTTCTTGAGACGTACCCACTGTCAGCATGGATTTGAAGTTTTGTTTATCCTGAATGCGGTTTACAAACACGCGCACCAACATACGGTCGTAAAGTGCGTCTAAGCCGCTGTCTTCATCTGGCAGCTCGTTTGATGCAGAAACCAAAAGACGCATCGGTACACGTTCGATATCGCTGCCGTTTTTAAATGTCTTTTCGTTCACAACAGTCAATAGCGTGTTCAGAATCGCAGGACCCGCCTTCCAAATCTCATCAAGGAAAACGACTTGCGCCGTTGGTAAGTAACCTTGGGTAAGACGGACATAACGACCGTTGTCTTTTAGCTCTTGAATGCTCAATGGACCAAACACTTCTTCGGGTGTTGAGAAGCGTGTCATGAGGTATTCAAAATAACTGCTATTATCAAAAGCTTGGATAAGTCGTTTTGCGATTAAGCTTTTTGCGATCCCTGGAGGACCAAGAAGGAAGACGCTTTCGCCGGCAAGAGCAGCAAGAAGACAAAGTTTGATGGTGTGTTCGCGTTCGTAAACGCCATCAGTTAACGCTTTCGCTAGCTTGTTGATACGCTCTGAAAGAAGCGCCTTTTCTGCATTAGATGCGAAAGATGGTTGAATCATAGAAGCTCCGGCTGTTGAACTGAGGCTGTATATATAATTTTATACATTTGTTATCACTTTGTTACAAGTGTATTTTTTAGTGAACCTCGTTTATACCAGATGCTCTTCGCGCGCGTGCGCGAGCAACCATAGTTTTCATTTATGAGACATAACTCACTGAATGTGCTGGTTTCGCAAGAGTATGAAACCATTTTCTTCTTTTGTTTCCGGTGGTTTGTGGTTAATGTGCAAAACACGTCAATGCGCGGTTACAGCTAGGATCCACAACTGCATGAGCAATACAATTCATAAATGGAAGCAGATTTCTCTGGTCGAAGAGGAAGTTAAACTACCAACTGGTCGGATGATCACACATACCACTATCCAACACCCCGGTGCTGCCGTTATCTTACCTATTACTTCAGATGGCAACATCGTTCTTGTTAATCAATTCCGTCCCTCTCTTAACAAATGGCTGCTTGAATTGCCTGCTGGCACACGTGAAGGCGATGAAGATCCATTGCACTGTGCTCAAAGAGAGTTGGAAGAAGAAACAGGATACAGCGCCGAAAAGTTCACATCGCTTGGTCAAGTTACCCCTCTTGCTGGTTTCTGTGATGAAATCCAGTACTTGTTTGTTGCCGAACAACTGAACAAAACCAATCGATACGAGTGTGACGACGACGAAGTTATTGAAGTAGTGACATTGTCACGAGAAGAACTCGAACAACAAATTATTCGAGGCATTATTACGGATGCCAAAACTATCGCTTGCCTAAGCAAAGCTCGTCTTTGCGGTTATATTTAGGTCTTTTCGACCGAGGAGAGAATTATGGACTTTCGATCAGATACCGTTACGCAACCTACACAAGCAATGCGTGAAGCAATGTTTACCGCTCCTGTCGGCGATGATGTGTACGGTGATGACCCAACCGTTAACGAGTTAGAGCAATTTGCGGCTGAGCTTGCGGGCTTTGAAGCGGCAATGTTCACGACCTCTGGTACACAAGCAAACTTACTTGGCTTAATGGCGCATTGTGAGCGCGGTGATGAATACCTATGTGGTCAGCAAGCGCATAACTACAAGTACGAAGCTGGCGGCGCGGCGGTACTGGGGTCTATTCAACCTCAACCGATTGAAAACAACCCAGACGGTACTTTGCCATTCGATAAGCTAGAAGCTGCTATCAAGCCAGATGACGCGCACTTTGCACGTACTCGCCTACTTAGCTTAGAGAACACCATCAACGGTAAAGTGATTCCTCTTTCCTACCTTGCAGAGGCTCGTGAGTTTGTGAACAAACATAACTTGCAGATGCACCTAGATGGCGCTCGCGTATTCAACGCAGCTGTAGCGCTTGATGTTCCAGTCAAAGAGATTGGTCAGTACTTTGATTCAATGACGATCTGTTTATCTAAAGGTTTGGCAGCCCCTGTTGGTTCGCTACTGCTTGGTAGCAAAGAGTACATCGCAAAAGCACGCCGCCTAAGAAAAATGGTCGGCGGTGGTATGCGCCAAGCGGGTATTCTTGCTGCAGCCGGTAAACTAGCCCTTACCGAGCAAGTAGAACAGCTAAAACAAGACCACATCAATGCAAAAACCTTGGCGGAAGGTTTAGCGGAATTGCCTGGTTTCTCTGTTAATCCAGAATTTGTTCAAACCAACATCGTCTTTGCCAAGCTTGACCCACAAGTGGATATTGCTGGGATTGCGGAAAAGATGAAGGAGCAAGGCATCACAATTACGCCAGGAAACCCAATCCGCTTTGTGACGCACAAAGATATTTCGGCACAAGACATCGATACCTTCCTATCTAGCCTTAAATCTCTGCTTTAACTTGATTTTGATCATTGAGCTTCCCCTAAGGGGAAGCTTTATTCTATGCGCTTTCAAGAACTACAATGAGTGCATTTCATGCTTAGATACGTGCTTCTAACGTCTCTTCTTCTCTCTTCCTCTGTTGTGGCGAAACCTTTTGGTGACGTTGATAAAGGCAAACTTAAATCGCCTAGCTGTGTTTACTGTCATGGTTCGAACGGCATGACGACAAACGACGCTTACCCCAACCTAGCCGGTCAGAATGCTCAGTACCTGTATGATTCTATGAAAGCCTATCAAGATGGGCTTCGCTTAGGTCCTTTGGCAGAAATGATGGCAGCCCAGTTACGCATGCTGAATGATGAAGATTTGCGCGATGTTGCCGCGTTTTATTCAGAACAAACACCTCATGCAGAAAAGTGAATAATTATGGGACTTGTGAATCACCACAAGTCCTAACTCCGTTTTCATTCGCACAACATATAACCAAAACAATTAACCATTAAATCATTGATAAGCAACTCAACCCTCTTGAGATCAAATTATTGATGAATTTATAGTTCATCAACTCAGTTAATATTGACTTTTTATTCTATTTTATCGATATTTCATGCTTTCTATAATTCGACGTGAAATAGGTTATGTCTCACACACACGCTCAGCCATCGGAATCGGCGGCAACCCCAAAATCATGGCAGATGCCTGATACCCTCATTTTGATCTTCATTGTTGGTATTCTTGCTGCGATTCTTACCTACTTAATTCCTGCTGGTCATTTCGATAGCCAACAGGTGAACTACATGGTCGACGGTGCAGAAAAAACTCGCACAGTTATCGATCCATCTTCTTTCTCTTATGCAACCGACGAAAACGGTGAATTGGTTTACAACATTGCAGGGCTTTTCTTTTTTGGTTTCTTCAACAGCTTCAGCTAAGTTTTGCGTGACAATGTCACCAATAAAACCAAAGCTGCACACGACATAAGAACAAATCCAAGGTTTTGAATCATTCCAGCTAAGCCTAGGCCTGAACCAATCATCAAGTAGTACATTAATCCTAGCAATGCCCCTGCACTGCCCGCTTGCTGCTTGTAATCAACTAAAGCGGTGCTCAGAACATTTGGAATAGCGATACCAAATGCCATCACAATGAATAACATGGGTGCCAAGAACCAAATCGATGTTTGCAGCATAAACACACCGAAGCCTCCGATGATCAAAAATGCTGATGCAATCCAAAGCAAATGCGTTTGTGAGCGACCTTTTGCTAGCAATGACTTGTTCATCAAACTGCCGATTAAGGTACCAACGCCTAAAATCACACCGCTGTATCCGAACTGCTCAGAACTCAGTCCGAGCTGCTCAAAAGTAAATGCGCCTAATTGGTAGTATGCGAATAAAGCAATGTTGTAGAGCGCAACTAACAAGGCAGATTGCCAAATTTGAGCGTCTTTCAACATTCGTCCAAGTAATGAACCTATGTTTAGCGGCTGCTTTTGAGTTTGTGTTTCAGGTAGATTAACCGCGTTGTAGCACAGCAACACAAGCGCCAAAATAAACAACGTAAAGAACACAACCTGATAGCCACCGAGTGCTGTTAACTGACCACCGAATAACATGCCAATCACTGGGCTAATGGAAATACCCATGCCCATAACGCTAAATACTTTGCTTAGCTCATCACCTGAAAAGCTGTCTCTTAGCATGGTTTGTGTCACGACCGACCCAACCGCAATACCAAAAGCACTGAACGCGCGAGCCATCATCATCACATCAAAGCTTTCTGTTTGCATAGCGACCAAAGCAGATACGCCGTAAACAAGCAACCCTGCCAGCATGGTCGGGCGTCTGCCCCACTTATCTGCCAAGATTCCCCAAACCACCACGCCAATAGCAAATGCAGAAAAGTAGATAGATAGGGTTTGCGCTGCTTGTGAATACGTCACAGCAAACGACTGAGCAATATTGCCAAGTGCTGGGCTGTATATGGTCTCCACAATTTGCGGAAACATCAGCATCACCACCATCAATCCAATAGAAGGTTTCGTTTTCATTTTTACCTCTCTGTCCCACTCCTACAGATGTTTAAGTGGGTAACGAACTTAACTTGGCGTGCAGTATAAAAGGCGTTATGCTTTACCCATTAACAACATTAAAACCAAAAACATCAAGATTCGGACAAATGGCAATTATTGAAGATAATACTCGATTTGATGCGGACGCGATTGCCGCGAGTGTGGTTGGCATTGCAGCGGATGTCGGCAAACATGATTCCGGTATGCACGAACACAAGAAAGGACAATTGCTTTATGCGCCACAAGGCTGCATGACGTTCGCACTCGATAACTCTATTTGCACCTTACCTCCAACCAAAGCGGTGTGGATTCCACCGCATACTTCTCACAGAGCCGTCATGACTAACGTTGTAGCTTACCGTTCACTCTATTTCGATTGCAGTAAATACACCTGCCCTGATGAAATAGTGATGATTGAGGTGAACGATCTTTTAAAAGCACTGATCGACAAAATGGCATTATGGGAATGGGAGATTGAAGAAACGAAAACCCAAGCGACGAGCAATTTGTTTTGGGAAGAGTTTTATCAAGCGAAGCAGTTTGAATTCTCTTTACCCTTGCCCTCTGATAGGCGTTTAACAGGGTTTCGTAAGGCAATGACCAAGAGTGATTTTATAGCACCTGAGTTAAACCAACTGTCACAAACCGTTGGCGCGAGCAGTAAAACCATTACGCGCCTATTCAAGGCTGAGACTGGCATGTCTTATCAAGATTGGCGTCAACAATGGCGGCTACTTAAGGCTATTGAGCTCTTATGTGAGGAAAGACAAGTCAGTGATGTTGCCCATTGTTTGGAGTTCTCATCAGACAGCGCATTTATTGCGTTCTTTAAGAAACAAACCGGACAGACACCACTGAGTTTTATGAAGCACAGATCGTTGTTATAAGGCGATCATTTCGTGTGTTATTTGGTTTGGTCTACGAGAATTAGCTCGTCCAACGCAAAGCCTTTCTCTTTTGCTACCTGTTTAAACCGCTCGACTGTTGCTTTATCGACAGTTGGTGTGCGTGACAGTAGCCATAGGTAGTCGTGATTGAAACCAGAGATAAACGCGTAGTCATAGTTCTCACCTAGTTCAAATACGATGTAAGACGAATAAAACGGACCGAAGAAAGACACTTTTAAATGCCCTCTGTTTTCACCATCAACAAAATACGCTTTGCCGTCAGCTTGCGTCCATTCTTTATCTTCTTCTGAATAGCCTCGGTTGATAACCGTTACGCCACCATCCTCACGGAGCTCGTATTCAGCCGTCACATTCGATAAACCACGTTCAAAGGAGTGATCAAGACGGGCAATTTCATACCACTTACCTAGATATGGTTGAAGTTCAAAGTTGTTGACGGGCTCCACGCCGTCCGGTTTAGACGTACAGCCAAACAACGTTGCAAGAGACAAAAGTAAAAGTGTTTTAAGAGATTTCATACAGCAACCTGAAATTAAATTAGTGTCTGATTTTACTATAGAAGATAAAAATTCGATCAGAAATTAATGTATCGAAATTCTCCACAGGACAGCCCTACGTCTTGGAAACCTTGTAGTGCTTCAAACACATTAAAGTGGCTCACGACAACAACCTTTCGATATTGGCGGTAACGATCCAGCACCAACTCAGCCCGTGCTTTTAGCTCATCAACATGTTCGTAGCGATTATCGGTCATTGGAATACCCGCTTTTAACAGCTCTCGGTATTTGAGCCAGCGCCGGTCTCTTTCATTCAATGTAATGTAGCCACCTTCTTTGTCCGCACGCCACTCTCTCAAGTCATGCTCAACAAACAAAGGCAAATCGCGATGACGATTCAGAATTTCTGCAGTTTGAAGGGCTCTTGTATAAGGAGAGCTGATGATGATTTCAGCATCATTGAAGACTGGATGATTGAGTTTTTCTTGCAGCACGAGCAAGTGCTCTCGGCAAAGCGGCGCATAGTCCTTCTCAAGCTGAGTCATCTGCCGCTCATCCGCTAACGTAAAATCTGGCACGCCATGCCTTACAAATACAATGTCCATATTGTGGTGCTCGTCCTTGTTAAATTGCTATTGAGAAATTGGAGTCAGTTTTAGATAGGAGTGCACTTCTCCATTTTTGTATTCAATCGCCGAGTGGATGGAAGGTTCACGGTTTCCCACAACAGAAAGTTCATAAGTGTTTTCACCTTTGTAGATCGTGATATGAAGTACGCCAGCCTCTAGCTCCCAATGCCCTTTGGTATGAAGGCGTCCAAACAAGGTGTATTCATCAAGTGAACCATCTGCATGTAAGTGCACCTCTGTTATGTAGCCACCCGTGCAGCTCTTGATCCAGCAACGATCACTGACTTCTTCGAAGCGTACTTCTCTTTTGCTTGCCTTCCATTTTGAGAAACGTTCCGACTCAGCAAAAGATGCTTCGATATCGGAATGTTCTTTTATGGGCGCCCCTTCAAGCTCGCGTAAGCAAAGCTGAATCCAACTAGTTATTTGCATGGAATGTCCTTAAGGTTTCAATTGCCCTTTTTACACCTAAACGTGGGCTGCTTAATACTGGAATGTCGACATCAACTAATAATGCAGCACCTGACATCGAAGCTTGTGCCAGTACGATTACGTCATAATCACGAGCCTTTTGTTCTATTACCGCTTTTATCTTGTCGTAATAGCCTTGGTTATCTTGGTCGAGAAAACGCTCCCAAGCACCTTCAACCACAAACGTATCTAACTGACGGATACAATTGCCCTCACTTGTCTCAAGTAACGCCAAGCTAGGTTCAATGGTTGTCGATAATGCCGCGAGTAACAACACTCGCTCATGAGTGACAGCTTGGTCACCCATCGCGCGGTCGATACGCTGAACGTTAACGCCCTGCTTTGTAAGCGATTCAGCAAAGCGACCAATTGAGGAGCAGGTACAAACCACCAAGTTTGCTTGTTCAGAAAGCTCGCGTACTTTGTCTTGCACGGATTGCTCCACCTTAAATTCGTCCTCTCCAGCAACCAAACGCTCCAACAAGTCAGCATCGGCAAAGTCTGCGACTTTTAAATCAGGTGCGAGCTCTGTCATCAGTTCGGAGAAAGGTGGAATGTGTACGGGTGAAGTATGAAGAAAATATAGGTCGTATGGCTTCATGCTAAGTTGTCGATTTTTAGTTCAATTTCGACAACTTAGCACAAGGCGATGGGAATTAATGCGATCAGAGTTACTGTTGTGCTTCCCAAAGACCAAGAAAGTACTTGCCGTAAACCACTTCAGTTTGCATATGCATAATCAGTAAAAATGCAATCAAAACTAATATAAAGCGATTGAAATAACGGCTGACTTTGGTACGGATTTTTATATCGAATACACCGATATGGATACCAACATAGGCAAAGGGGTAAACCAACAAAACAGCGAGTAACCAACCTAGGTAACCGGATATCGCCATTTCTTCGTAGCCGATCATAATACCTCCACAATGAATACGACAGGAACATGGTTAGTATTCATCATCTAACGGAGGCTGAATGTCAGGATTTACACAGCTGCGAGCCGTTGCCAAAAAGTTACTTAAATAAGTTACTTATCTATTTATAAAATTTTGAGAACCAAGAAAATCTTGTGCCATTTTTGGCGAAGTGATGTGGATGAACTCGATGGGTGAACCTTTTAAGTCCTCTTTCAGTTTTAGATAACGCTTCCGATTCTTTCGGTAGTTCTTAACCGACCACCAAATAATCGAGTCTGTACTCAAAAACGCTTTTCTAAAGCTTTCTCTATTGCCAGTTCCTTCCCAGAACTCTTCTTTAGTCCATGCCCTTTTGATAGCACGAGTTACGGAGCGATAAGTGGTGATAGAACGTGAATAATCGAGCCAGATGATGGTATCCACCCTTTGCCATTTGTACGGTTGTGTTCGGCTGTAGTTCCCGTCGAGTACCCAAGCGTCTTGTTGAGTTACGTCCACGACTTTATCGAAGAACGTCTCATCATCGAGTTCTTTCCAATCGGGAAGCCAGAACAACCTGTCCATTTCTATGTACGTGACACCTAATTTCATTGCGAGCTGCTTTGAAAACGTCGATTTACCGCTTCCGCTGCTGCCTACTACATTGATCCTTTTCATTAAATCCTCCTAGGTGACCGTACCAAATTGACAAAGAGCGACGCATTCCAACTATAGGTAAGTCTGGAAAATGCGGAGGCGGGATACTAATGATTCCGCTTTAAAGTTCTAGCGTTGATTCAATGAGATGTGAAGTCACGCGCATAAAAAAGCCTCCAATGAAGGAGGCTTGCAATAATTCATGAGCTAATTACAACTTATCCCATGCGTCTGACCAGTAAACGGTTTCACCAGGTGCATAAGAAGGGTTTGAACACCAGCCCGTGTATGGCCACGGTTTGCACTGATACAAGTTGCCATCTGAACCTGTGACAATGTCACCTGCCTCATACGTTTTTCCAGATTCATACGGAGGGTAACTGCTGCCATCAGAAACAATCACAGAGCGCTGAGCTGTCGTAGTCTGATTTGCACTATCCGTTACTCGGTAAACCAAGTCGTAGACACCTAGCACGTTAACATCTACGCTGCCCTCTACACGAACTTGATCAGTCAAATCACCGTCTTCTGCATCCGTCGCTTTTACGCCTGCCATTGGGTCAAATGCGTCACCAAGCTGTATGGTCGCATCCGTTACACCTTCAAACTCAGGCACTAGGCTGTAAACAACAACTGTTCTGCTTTGCTTGGTTTCATTGTTGTCGCTGTCTTTTACACTGTAAACCAAAACATATGTGCCAACGGTGTTCACATCAACTGAACCTTCAACAGTAATGCTGTTAGTTAGGTCTCCATCTTCTTTATCAGACGCGGTAACACCTGCATACGGATCAAATGAACTACCGTGATGAACGCGAACATCACTGATGCCACTGAACACCGGTTCGCCTTCACTCGGCGGTGGTGGAGTCTGGCCATGGATAAACGGACCGTAATCCTTCACGAACTTTTCACCGTACGCCTGACCATTCTTGTCTGTGCCCATATCCCAGTTCACCGACCATGTCATTACGCCACGAAGTGCCTGCCCTTGCGCTTTAAGTTGGTCAAACGCATCGTAAAGATCTTGAGGGTCTTGCACAAAGCCCGTTGCCGCTGCATCAATGTTAGATGGAATACCAAACACCAATTTGTCATGCGGAATTTTGTGGAAACCACGTGTACCGTTCGATAGAGAGTCTGAAATGTAGTAAATGAACTCTTGTTTTAGCGCATCATTGTTTTGTGCAATCCAACCCACACCTTCAACCCAAATACCATCACCGCCTTGGTTGTAAAACTGAGGGTTGATCCAATCATAGTACCCTTCTAACCCAGTAATATAAGGAACGTATTTGCCACCTTCTGTTAAGTATGGAAACTCAGGTGCCATCGTAATTAGGAAGTTTTTACCCTGCTGTTGGTAGTGTTCTTTTACAAGGCGAAGTGCTGCTGGGATTACGGTTTGGTTGTCTGACGCGGTTACTGCAGATTGCTCTAAGTCGATATCCAGACCATCAAAGCCGAACTTATCAGTCAGGCGGATGATCTCTTGTGCGAATGCTTGCTCATCGCCAGTTTTCAGCTCAACGTGTGCATCTGCACCACCAAGCGCAATAAGAACGGCGCGTCCTTGCTGGTTTAGTGCGCCAATTTGATCAATAAATTGTTGTTCTGAAAGACCAATATTTGGATCGAGCTTAAAGGTTGGAATACGGCCTTCACTGGTATTGAACACCTTCATAAAGGAGACGTTAACCACATTGTACATAGGATCAACTTCATCCAGCGTCACACACGGTGCATTTCCGCCCTTGTAACCAGCCCCATCGCACCAGTTATGCCAATAACCGACTACGACACCACCATCCGGATTCACCATCTCATTAGCGGATGCTACGTTTGAAAGACCACTCAAACCCAATGCTACTGCTAGATATAGCGCTTTTTGCTTCATCGTGTTACCTCTCATCCATTTTGCTTCATCACAACAATCATTCAGCACTTTCTATTGGTGCCTAATGAATTTTGATTGGATTATATGGCCGTATTGAGAAAACAGATACACGTGCAAGGTTATGTTTTCCATGTCTATTTTATAATTGTGATCCTAATTCACGACGCGAAATGAATAGAAAATTAGCGTTCGCTCTCAAGCGTGACTTACTATCAAAATCAGGCAAAAAGTTAACCAAAATCTATTTTTTGGAGGTCACTCGCAACGATTTAATCAGGATTTAACCCTGTTCATATAAAAAGTTTGCACAACGTAGACATTGGGCTGGAATGCCAACCTATATAATGCGGGCTTACATAAATAGAGGTTATTTTTATGAAATTAAAAACAGTGTCAGCTTGCGCAATCTTGGTTTTGCTTGTCGGATGTCAGCAAAAAACTCAAGATGAAGCGACACAGCCAACAACCTCGGCAGATGTATGTAGTACACAAGGAAATATGCCAGGTGGGTGGAACGAATTCGATGCTACCCCAGACGCTCAAAAGGCAATGGCCTTTGTCCTAAACAAAATGGAAACTCTCTCTTCGTTTAAACAGATCTTGTCCGTTCATGCACAAATTGTGAGTGGTGTGAACTACGCGATAGAGTTTGAATTGAATGACGGCTCAGTTTGGAACACGGTTGTTTACCGCAACCTTGATGGTGAGTATGCGATTACGCAGTCACCGAAAGAAGGTCGCTTCTGCGAACAGTAAGTGCTTCGAGACAGAGAAACAAAAAGCCCCGCTACTTTACACCGTAATCTAGCGGGGCTTTTGTTTATTTACGTTTGCAGGTATTGATTAAGAATCAAATGCCATCTGAGATTTCACAGAAACTGTAGAACCAAGTCGCGATGGTTCAACATCAATACGCTGTGCCATTTGCTCTTTCAGTTCAGATACGTGAGAAATCACGCCAATCATGCGACCCGTTTGCTGTAAGTCGACCAAGGTTTGAATCGCAAGATCTAAAGATTCCGGATCTAAGCTGCCAAAACCTTCATCAATAAACAGTGTATCTAAACGAATACCACCACTGTAAGACTGCACAACATCAGATAGACCGAGCGCTAATGCCAACGCTGCCATGAAAGATTCACCACCTGATAACGTCGCAACATCGCGCGTTTTCCCTGTGTAGCTGTCCTCTACTACCAAATCCAAGCCTCGTCCTGCCGAACCTTTAAAGCCTTCAGTTTTACGAGCCAAGATATAACGACCTTTACTCATCAGACTTAAACGCTGTGACGCTTGAATCAACACGTCGTCTAATAACACACCAAGGACAAATCGGTGCAGACTGATACGACTACCCGTATTACCGCTAGCAACGTAATACAAGGTACCAAACACTTTGTACTCGTCTTCTAACTTAGTGTTCTTATCATGCAACGTCGCGATGTCATTGCGGACTTTCTCTAAACGTTCAAACAGCGAACGCGTGCTATCAAGCTGATTGCGCGCTTCAACATAACCTTGCTGAATGCTGTTTAACTTAACGTTAAGCTCTGCTAAATCAGGCAACACCAAGTCTTTCAACGTTGAACTCAAATCTGCCAATGTTTGTTCTAGCTTGATTTGAGTCTGTTTGAACGCATCAATTTCTTGCTGCCAAATCTGCATCTCGGCTTCATCAACTTTACATGCTAGGAATTGTGCTTCACCCTCGAATGCGCTCGCCTGCAACGCTTGCTCCCAATCAGCTTTGGCTGTGTTCAAACGATCGAGTGCTTCATTCAACCACTGTTGATTGGTTGTCAGTTGGCTTTCAATGTTTGTCTTCGTCAGCACCGCTTGTTGCAAATGATTTTGTGCAGTCTCTAATGATGTATTCAAATCCATAATCTGCTTTTGAATCGCAACAATGTCTTGCTCAAGAACTTCAAGAGAAGAGTACTTAGCATCTAACGAAGCAGACAGTTTAACCAGTTGCTCTTGGTTCACTTTTATCGTCGATTCATTCGCTGCCATCTGGTTTTGCAGATCATTGATCTTACCTTCCCCAGTGACACAACGTTGGTTTAACTCATTGACGCTTTGTTCCAACTGGACCAAGTTAATCGATGACAATTGCTGTAAACGTTCGTTGAACTGCTGCATAGACACTTGTAACGCGCCAAAATCCATTAAGGCGTTTTGACCAAGCTCAACGGATAGTTGCTCAATCTGCTGCTTGTATTGTCCGATTGCGATATTGTGCTGCTCCAACTGATTGTTCAATTGGTTAAGCGCAACTTGCCCTTCTCGCTCTATATTTCGAGCGTTTTGAACTTGAACCTTAGTGACCTCTTCACCAACAAATTGAGCGGGTTGAGGGTGCTCTACACTACCGCACACCGGACACATTTCACCTGCTTGTAAGCGCTGAGCCAATACTGCGGCTTGAGCATTGTGCCAGCTCAATTCAAGTGTATCTGCTGAGCGTTGAAGTTCTTTGTATCGCGCTTTTGCTTGGTCAACCGAAGCTTGTTTGCTAGGCGTCAATGCATCCAATTTCGCTAGCTCTTGGTTTAAGCCAGTGAGCTTCTGTAGGTCTTGTATCAAACGTTGTTGCTGTTTTATCTCAGCCTCTACGCTGCCAATACTTGCAACATCGACTCGAGCTTGATCCAGTGACTTCTGACCTTGTTGCGCCTCTAGCGTTAGCTTCTCTTTCAGAGCGATATATTTCTTAAGCGTTGCCTCAAACTCGGATTTTTGCGTCAAACCTGCATTAATGGCTTTCTCTAGCTCTGACTTTTCAACCAACTTTCCTTTCATGCCTTCAAGTTGGTATTGCTGTTCTGTCAGTTTTGGCAATTGTGCCGCTTGTTCTTTCGCGGTTTGCAATGCGCCTTCTTTGGATTTTACCGCGTCATTTGTCACAGTAAGATCTTGAGACAGCTTAGCCACCTTTTGCTCAAGTTCTTGCGTTTGCTTTGAGGCGTTTTGTAACGTGACATAAGGCAACTCAACCTTGCTTGCCTTCTTCGCATTGTCTAACTGCAATTGACGTGATGAGACAGCATCGCTCTGTTCCAGGTGTTGCTTCAATGCAATTTCGGCTTGCTCGCGCTTTTTAAACTCATTGCTCAGCGCTTCTGCTTTTTGCAGTTCCGTTTTTACCGCATTTAATTGAACCAGAGATTCTTGCTCTTGCTTTTGTACAGATTCAAATTGAACAGATAACGCTTCGTGCTGCTCTGTTAACTCCACTTCGGAAGAAACACCAGCTACCTGCAGTGCGCCTCGAATTTGGTTATCAAACTCTTCTTTGGCTTTGCTAATGGCACTCGCTTTTTCTTTCAGTGCGTATTCAATCTTCTTGTAGATGTCCGTTTGGAATAGCTGACCAAATATCTCTTCACGCTCTTTGGACGTCGCAAGTAACAACTCTCGGAACTTACCTTGTGGCAGCACCATCACTTGGCGGAACTGAGTTTCGTTCAAGCCAATAATATTGGTCACTTCTGTCTTTACTTGCGTTGTTTTGCTAGTGATGAGCTTTTCTTCGTCCGTACTCTCATACAAAGCTGCGGTATGCTTACGCACCGTCATGCCCTCACCACGCGCCTTTGGTGCTTCTTGTTCTGGTGAGCGAATCACTCGATAAGACTTACCGTGTAAAAAGAACTCTAGCGTCACTTCAGTTAGTAACGTTGGCGCTGCCATATCGCAACGCATTTGAATACCTTGGCGCTCATTACCCGTCGTTTCACCATAAAGAGCAAAACAAATCGCATCGAGGATTGAGGTTTTACCCGAACCAGTAGGACCGTTGATGAGAAACAGAGGGTTAGTACCCAGCTTGTCGAATTCAATCGTTTCTGTTTGAGCAAACGGACCAAAAGCCTGCATTGTCAGTTTAATGGGTTTCATGTTTGGTCCTTACTAAGCCTGCTGGGAAAGTTGTTTGATGATGTCACTGATCGCTTGATCTTGTTCTTGCGATAATTGGCTGTCTTGTGCTTCCGAAAAGAAGTCTCGGAACATGTCTATCTCACTTCTCGCCAATTTCGCTTGCGCCATTTCCTGCTCGACACCAATTAACATGCCCGGTTTTTCTAGGTGTAAAACATTCGGGTAAACAGTACGTAGCTTTTCCATTGGGTTCAAGATTGCGTGCTTATCCATCAAACGCACCAACAAGTAGTCTTCGTTTTTTGGATCAGTTTTGCCCTGTTCTATTACTTGTTCAAGTTCACCTTCAATGATTCGCATCTCATGAGGTGCAGCAAGGTTAACGTGCTCTGCCGAGACAAACCCGTTTTGGTCAATTTCCACCAGCGTGAAACCTTTCTTTTGGTTTTGTTCACCAAAGCTGTATTTCATCAGTGAACCAGAATAACGAATGTATTCTTCGCCTTTTTTCTGTGGCTGATGCAAGTGCCCCAACGCTACATAGTCAAAGTTGAGGAAATGCTCGTGACTGACGCGGTCGGAACCACCAATCGAAAGTGGACGCTCAGATTCAGACCCAATGGCTCCATCGACAAAGCAGTGGCTGACTAACACCTTGCGTTGCTCTGGTTGGAACTGCTCAGTGATTTTCTCGGCAAGTAACTTGTGCGCTTGATCGTGGGTCGAAACGGGTTCTTGGTAGGCAAAACGGACTTGCTCAGGGTCGTTATAAGGCATGCCATAAAAAGCAACTTGCCCTGCGCTTTTGGTTTCAATAACAACAGGGGTAAGCATGTCTTCGAAGTTACTGATAATGTGAAGACCCGCATTTTTCATCTGTTCTGAGCCAAAACCTAGGCGCTCAGCACCGTCATGGTTACCAGAAATCAGAATCATCGGCGTGTTTAGCTCACCACAGATTCGCTTCACTACTTTGTTAAGTAGTTCAATCGCAATGGTTGGTGGGACAGAACGGTCGTAAATATCACCAGCAACAACCACTGCATCAACAGGGTTGTTTTCAATGTATTGGATTAACTGATCAAGAACGGCTTGCTGATCGTCAAGCAAAGAGACGTTATGAAACTGTCGGCCAAGGTGCCAATCTGAGGTATGGATAAACTTCATTCGAATTCACTTTCTGCCATCTACATGGCGCTATCTTATTATCCCCCTAGGATATCGTGAGTTCGTAAGCTTTTCATGTGGTTTGTGTGACCAGCTACTGTAACGAATCAATTTTTCTGTCTAACCACGTGTCTGGCCAATTACTCTTCATTGTTTCATGCCTTGCCAGCCAACAAGACATGAAAACCGCCAAAGTTAGAGTCTTTTTATCTTTTCCAGTAAAGGATCGTTATCTCCGGTAACTTCAACTTTGAAATCAGCATAAGCTTCTTCTAAATCTTTATACTTTCCTAAAGCCCCTTCCAAAAATAAGTAACCACAGGGAACATCACTCCATCGAAGCGGAGATGTTATTTCACCTGACATAGCACTCTCTAATAGTTTCCTTAAGCTACTTTGCGCTTTTGCTGCCGTAGTATCTGACTCAGAATATCGTTTGAGCAGGAACCACAGTCTCTTAGCTTTTCTTCTTAAGAGCAAAAGCTTCATAAAGGTCCCCGAATTAAAGTTGATTCAAATGAGTAGAGAGTTAACAAAAACAAAAGGGTTATTTAAGAAAGAGAGCTCCTACATGCCTTCTCAATTGACTTTCTTCATGTATTGTTTTTAATTCTTACGATAATAACTCTGAATAAATCTATGCTTTGGCCCAAATCCCTCTATACGGAGGATCTGGTCTAACTAACCGCCACATAACACTACTAGTCCCGTTCAAGTACCAATATTCCTCTAAACCCACCGGAGAGTATGGATTTTGAACCTCGACCTGTACGAAATCGTCAGACAGGTCTAAAGCTGATTTTAAAAGGTCAAATTCAACTAAGTCATTAAATACAACCAATTCTGAAGGAATTCTGTTCATTGCAGTACGAGTCTAGATAAATGAAACTCTATCCGGAACGCGTTATCACAAATAGCGTGGAAAGAGCGCTTGGGACTACTCAATAGTACAACGATAATTTCCTGGGGCGGTCCAACTAATCTTTGTGTACGCCCCTTTTAATAGTTCTAATTGTCTCAAATATTCAAATACGTCTGATGGGCACCATTCTCTACCACCAGAAAAAGCTACTCCCAAGTCTCTGAGTTTGCGAAACAACTCAGCCTTGGCGTCATTTCCAGAAGTCAGAAAAGTGTACTCATCGTAGTCATTATCAAAAGAAAACCCAAGTCCAATAAGTTCTTTTTTGAATGAGTCATCCAGCAAACTAACGCGAACCAGTTTACCGTCAGCCTTTGTAACAAATGCCATTATTGAATCACTCATCATTTACAAATACCTCTAATAACGTTTTAACGTTCTCATTATCAACCGTAGGGATAGAATTAATTACCATTTCAGGAGCCCCCCCTGGCAGGTGATTACCTGGACCAAGAAAATACTGATTGCCTTCCAAGGGACTTCTCGTCATTTGTTCAACGATACCATCTACTTGTCTTATCTTAAAACCTTCTTGAAGTGCTCCTTTCTCAAGACCAAACGCTTTCTCTAAATCGAATATCTTTGACTTTTCAATAGCCACACTAGAATGACCAGAGAAATCACCAATGACATCAGTAATACCTTTGCGATCAGAAATGAAAGTGCCGTTTAAGCCTATGCTAGGATACTCATCCCATGATGTAGGGCTTATATTGAAGCCAATGTTGTCTTCTAACATTGAGTGCTGACGTTGTCTGGCCTGTAAAATTTGAGCCGACATACCACCGTCTTGTGTTTCAGGGATTCTTTTAACAGCACCAAATACTTTTCCAATATCCTCTGCATATCTACCGGGTATTACAGAGATGGCTATATTTGTTGCGCCGGCAACCGAAGGATTATTAATAAACGCTTCACCAGCATCTATCATATCTTCTATACCTTCGACCATCATCGACATTGGATCTATATTGACTGGTTTAAGTCCCTGTAATGTCGGATCTGCGATGAGCTCCTCAATCGTAGGTCCAGTAATATTAGTTACTGATCTCTCATACACTGCTCTCTCAGGCGAGTTATCATTGTGTCCAGCAAGAAGTGTCGGCGTATCTTCTTTTGCACACAAACCTAAGGGGTCAACCCAAGAAACTGGATTTGGTGCAAATTGATAGTGGTTTGTTCCGCCAAGCAGCCCTAGGGGATCGGGTTGGATAAATCGACCTATTTGAGGGTCGTAGTAGCGTGCTAAGTTGTAGTGCAGACCAGTCTCAATATCGAAGTACTGCCCCTGTAAGCGAAGGTTGTTTTTAACCGTCTCGATTTCAACGTTCGCAAATCCAAATGTATCGTATGTTGCTTGCCAAATTACCTGCCCATTCGAGTCCACCAAACGTTCTGGAGTTCCGATTTGATTGCATTGGAAGAAATAACACTCGCCGTTTTCAATAAGAGCAAGCGGAACAAAACTGTTGGGTTGATATAAATACCACCGATAACCCGAACGAGAATACTCGCCGACCAAATGACTTCCTTGCCAAATAAATTCGGTGGTTCCGTTTTCGCTGATTTTCTTAGTTCTTCGGCCTAGCGCATCGTATTCAAATTGGCATAAATGCCCTTCGCTTTCGACACCAATCAATTGCCCTTTTGCATCGTAAGTGCAGTACTGCTCTCGTCCATGTCCTTGACTGCTAGTTCTGTTTCCTAGTTCATCGTAGTCGTATCTGATGCCTTGGTATTCAATAAGACGGTCATGTTTTCGCTGCACACTTTCGTCATTAAAGTTGCCAAAACTGTCATAGACGTATGACTCTTCAGAAGTTTCCGTCTTTACTCTTTCTAAGTGGCCGAGATCATCATATTGATAATGTTGAGATCCCTTTTCACTGTCGATGATAAGTGACAGATAATGCTGTGCGTTGAAATGGTATTTACGCTCGAAACCAGTCCATATTTGGTGCTTCAAGCGACCTATTCCATCGAACTCCTTTCGCTCTTTGCCCCCGCTATAGGTGATTATCGATATACGTTGTAATTCATCGTATTCAAACTTAATTGAATCTTCTCTTTCAGAGCCGTTTGAATGAATCGTTAACCCACATACCTTGCCAAATTGGTCATGCTCATATAGCACCTCTGTTCCGTCGTCATAGCGTTGAGAGCGAAGTAAACCGTTATCTTGGTATTGATTGACGAAAGAAAAACGTCCCTGCTCTTCACTTACCAATTTTGTACCTAAATACGTATAGGAGATGTTTGAAAAACGGTTGTGCGCACGGATTAACTTGCCACCTAAGGTGTGTTGGTAATGGTCCTCAACACCGCGATTTTTACCATGGGCTTTCACCCTAGCGATGTAACCAACTTCGTCATACTCAAAAGAGGTGCGACCATTGCAATGCAAGATTTCACTTAATCTTTCAGCGCGGTCATAGGTGAAGTTTATTTGCACTTGATCGAAACTAATTGTCTGACTGATCTGGCCATCTGGAGTGTATGCAAACTTGTATTGGCAACCGTCAGAGCGCTCGATAGATATCAATTTCCTTTCCGCATCGTACGTGAAGGAAAAAGAGCTTTGATCTGATTTAACGATTTGCGTTGGTTGAGCAAAGTTCCCCCAAACAATTTGAGTTGTCCCTCTTGGCGTATGAACCTGTTTAACTCGCCCAACTTCGTCATATTGGTAGCGATGCTCTCGAGACGTGTCATCTTCCGAGCTTTGGAAGTATAGGCGTGTGAGTAAGTTGCTTTCGTTGCGCTCAAATCCACTTATAAGCCCATATGGGTAAGCAACTCCGTTCACTCGATCGCGCTCGTCATAGCTATAGCGAATCAAGCTTTGATCGACTTTTTTTGCTAACAGCTGATGCGACTCATTCCACCACCATTGTGTACGAGATCCATTATCAGCACTCCTTTCTACTTGTCTGCCATATTTATCAAATACGGCGCGTTCTTGAAGCCCGTTACTGTGTTGGTGCCTTACGAGCTGACCAAGTGCATTGAACTCTTTAAACTCGATTTCACCGTCAGGAAATTGATGCTTAATGCATTGACCAAATTCATTGTACTCAAAACCCTCTGTAGCCCCAGACGAGTGTGTCTGTTTCTCGAGCAAACCAAATGGGTTGTAGCTATGATGGGTGTATGTCTGATCTGCATTGATAGTACAAACTAATCTACCGAGTGGGTCGTACTCAAATGCCCTACATCTCGATTCAGGGCTTATACTCTCAAGCAGCTTGCCTTGTTCATTGTGTTTATAGTGCCAACAGTGTCCAAGTGAATTTCGGTATTTGGATTCGCTCCCATCAAACTCAAACGAGTAATCATAAACACTTTCATCCGCCCAATTTTTTATGCATTGCGCATCAGGCCCTCGCCCAGACCATGTAAAGTAGTGAGAAAGTCCGCTAGCTCTCGTTCGTTTAACAATTAAGTTTGTGTCATCGTATTGGTATTGTTCGATTAAACCATTTTCATTTTGAGCAGCGATCAATCGCCCATCAACATCGAAATCATACTTGGCTTGCAAATGTTGAATCTTTGGGTTTCTAATCTCTATTAATTGGCCTTGATGATTGTATTGGAGCTCAAGCTGGTTTTGTCGGTTGACGCATATATGGGTGATACGGTGGTTTCGAGAGTATTCGAGGTTTACCGTTTTCATATGACCTAGACGGATTTCAGTGGCAACCCATTGCTCATTCTTTAAGAAAAACTTGATTTGAGCTTCATTACTTAACGTAACTAATCGATAACCGCTGTGATGATACTGACAACTTGCACCTACATAAGTTTGGTAACTAATTCCGCCTTTGGCGACATTAGGAAATAGGATTGTGTCCCCCATCTCGTCGATGAACAGCCACCCCGTCACATTGGATTTTTCATCCAATACGTCTGTTAGCTCGTATTGAAAAATATGTCTCCAACCAAAGCCAAGAGTGGTAGCAGAATCGCACAACGATGAGCGATACGTTCGTGACCAAACCAATCCGTTAGGCAGTCCGACATCAGACAATGAGAGATTTTCTTCCCCTGTGACCATGGAAACAGGATCGCCTGCTTTTACATGCCTTTTGCTACTTTCTTCTTGAGGAGCACTATTACTTGCGACAGTGTTGGTACCTGAATGAGTAGCTTTCGAGTTATTACGCTCAACCTTCGCCACTTGGTTTATGACTTGGGAAGGTATGTTGGCCGATGGATAAAATGTGCTTGGTGCAGTCTTAGGCAACTCAATAGCAAAAAGGATTTTTTCTTGTAATCCTTGAGCAATAATTTGAAGAAGTTCAGACTTAGTCTTTGTCTGGAATTCATGTGAAAAAGTCGCACTCATGCTTGTCCATGACGCAATTTCACTGAGCTCCTCTAAATCGGAAAAATGAAATTGCTCAATAAACGCTTCTGCACTTCGAGCGGTTGCAAAGCTTTGTTCCGATCCGGTACTAAGTCGCTGCGTGGAAAAGTAAAACGTGATTCCGTTTAAAGATGTGAGTTTGACAATCCTTTGTATATTCATTTTGTAAGTTACTCACTACCCCAGCGGTAAGTAGCGCCGACAGCATACCCACCACGCTCAATATCAAGCTGAATACCTGAATAATTTTTATCGTGTGTTTCTTTCGGTTGCAGGCAAGCACAAATCGCCTTCAATACCCCTCCATTCGCCCCTAAAGGGCCAGTCGTAGTACCTATTAGCCGATAGGAGGTGTCTCTATTAACCCAAGGAGAAAGGAATTGAATTGAGTCCAGCCACACAGGCTCATCGCCTTCGGTTGACAACATTAATTCATCCAACTCCTGTACACACGACTTTCCGAGTTGCTTAACGACATGTGAAACCGCGGTGTTATTACTATCGAGTTGAAGATCAATTGCGATCTTATTGAAGATAAGTCCGTGCTCTTGCTCGAAGCAACGCGCAACAACTAATGAGTCATGCTCCTCTCTAGCCCCTGCGACATGTAAAGCGACAATCCATAATGGTTTAGTTTGTTTTACTGCTCGTTGGATGCGACTCAGCGCGATCAGAAAAGACGCGTTCCCATACGGATATAACGCCAAATGTTGTGGTTCTACTCGTTGAAACACCGAAAGAAGCAGCGTTGTAATACGTTGAAGCTCAACCTTGTCCGATGGCTTTGGTAACAGAAGATAAACTTGCCCTTCGACACCGCATTCAGACAGTGCTTTTGAATAGTGAGTTAATCTGTCATAGGCAGGCAGGACTGAGCTTTCCCTGGCTTGTGGAATCAGTTCGTTTTTTTCTGATGGCCTTAGCGTATTGTTTGCCAATTGCTCTATAGAAAACGCTTGATCGCCCAGCATACAAAGGTGGGATTGAAAAAATAGCGCCATTTACCCACCAATTAATATTGCTGAGTTACCGGCAACAATTTTACCGCCATGCGCAGTGGAGTCTCCCAGCCTAGCCGCAGGTTTTCCGTTGATTTTGACGCTCGAAGACCCGGATGAAATAGTGTCTGGAGGCCCCACACAAGAAAGCTTGTCTCCCTGACGCGCAGCCGGAATACCTGAAATCTTCACGTTTGGAGAACCGACAACGACAGGACCACCTACATGAGGGACTTTGTTTGTTTTTTTGGGGCACACATGGTGACTTCCCAATACCGCGGCTGGTTTACCCATATCTGCTCACCTTTAGTTAAGAGAAATTTGACCAGCTTTAAGTGCTATGGCTGAACCATTAATAGAGATCTTGTTGCCTTTAATGTTGATCTCCCCAGAACTAGACATTTGTATGGACGCCCCTCCTACCTTTATTTCAATGCTCTTACCCGCTTTAACGACAAGAGCTTCACCGATATCAACCCCTTGGTTCTTGCCTACTTTCTGACTCGCGTTATTACCAACCTCTTGCATGAAATCATTGGTAATCCTTTCACTTTTATTGTTCTCTACAGCAATCTCGGCATTGTCTTCCACCACCATTTGAAAGAGTTTCTCAGCATGCAAATACACATGTTCTTCGCCGGGTTTGTCTTCAAAACGTATCTCGTTGAACTTATCGCTACCTTTTTGTACTGAACGGGACTTATAGCCGCTTTGGGAAGCTTGAGCAGGTAATTGATAAGGTGTTAGCTGGGTACCGTTATAAAGAGCCCCAGTTACGATTGGCTGATCTGGGTCTCCATTTACAAAATCGACGATAACTTCTTGTCCGACTCTTGGATGGAATACACTCCCCCAGCCATTGCCAGCACTCGCTTGAGCGACTCGAATCCAACATGAACTGTTCGCATCATATTGACCTTCACGATCCCAGTGGAACTGTACTTTGATTCGGCCAAATTTATCGACGTAGATTTCGCCATCTTTGTTTCCTGTCACAATTGCGGTTTGCAAACCTCTAATCTGCGGTTTAAGCCTTTGAATTTTTGGGCGCAGAATGGTGTTTGAGTCAACGCAATGAAACGAAACTCTCACACCTTGTGACGACGTACCGCCCTGTCCCGTTTGGTTAAATACCGCAGCAGAAAGCGCGACAGAAGAAAGCACATACTCTTTTCCTACTCGAGTCTTATCCTCATGCTTTTTAAATTTAAAAAGTTTGCCGACAGCAAATGTTCTGCAGCTCGATTCACCACTGCATTGATAAACGTCTTGCTGAAGTGATTCGATCGCGTGTGTATTTCGCAACACAAACTCATCGTCAGTTTCTGCTTCAGCTAAGTATTCGTAGTGCTCACTATTTGGCACCGAAAACAGTTGTGCAGATCCACTAGTTAGATTCTGTGGAGGTGATAAAGGCTTGAGCATATTAAAGCCGGACTTGTGTGCGGCTTTTGTCGTCAGTATTTGCGTTTCATTCCAAGAGTAAATGTGGCTTGCTTGACCTGTTCCCGTCGTATGTTCGACAAGAAACTCTGAGCCAGGTATGTAAAAGTTAAGATCATCAAACAATTCCAGTATGTGTGCTGAATTTGTATGTGAGAAGCAGTAAGCAATCCCTTCTTCAGACAGAAGTCGTTCAACAAATGCCAGATCAGATTCTTCATATTGAACTTTATAAATATATTTAGAGTACGACTTGGTAAGCTTTAGGCTAAAGCTTACGTCATGCTCAGATAATACTTCCGACACAATTTCTTTAATGTCTTTGTTTTGAAAAATACGGGAGTGGACTCGATAATCGGCAAAGCGAACTTTAGGCTCAATAAGTAAATCGATATTTCGATAGTTTTCACCTTGATGAGCGGTGGTCACCCGAGAGCCTGTTAACTTAGCTCGTGAGACGACACCATGAAAGTAACGGGGTTGAAAGCTAACACTTGGATCATTGTCCATAGTGATAACAACCTCTTGCCCAATAATATTATTGAGCTCTTCATGTTGCCCGTTGAAATAAGCTTGTGCATGTAATGAAAAAAGATCTGATACTTTTTCCTTATATTCAAATGAATTTAGAATAATGGCATCTGTACCAAATGGTGTAGAAATACGAATAAAGTTATTTTTCTGTGTCGCTTTTTTCATTAGATACTTCTTTATAAAATAGCGGGAAGCGTTGACTTCCCGCAATTCAATTACATTTGTTGACCTTTCACACCGCTGTAGCCATATACTAATGGTGCAGATGTGTTGTTCTTATCGTCAGTTGGTGTCACTGTCATCATCATTTCAGTGTATGAAATAGTGATAGTTTCAATTGGGCGGTCATCTTGAATTGACACTGAGTAGTTTGAAATCATTGCATCTGTAAGCTCGATTTTCATGATTTCTTCCACTTTCTCACCTTGCTTGGTGATGTGGAATACAGCTGGTTTACCTTTACCAATGGTCGCTTCTTTAAAAAGATCCGGTGACGCGCGGTCTTGAAGCTTAGTGATTGTCAGGTCGTATAGACGTGTTGCACTTGCTTCACGGTCCATAGCAGTACCAGTGAATGATGAAATTTCACGACCAACACTCCAATCTACAGATAGTAGTGTAATTAGATCCTTGTACTGCTCAGCAGTTGCTTCACCTTTAATATCTGCATATTTAAGGTACGTGTTAGACTGCATGCTAATCTCCTATAGCATTATTAATGACATATTGCTTAATGTTTTAATTATCTATTCTATTTTGATAATTAATGATTGATGTATCAAAAATTTATTTTAAATACGCTCTTTTATATCTTTAATTACGAATTTAATTAAGCGCTATTTCTGATCAAAAATGTTTATTATGAAGCGACTCTCAAATAATTTTTACTTTAGAAAAACTGTTAAACAAGTGAGACACTCAATGATTTAACTGAACCTTCGATATTAATTATTTTAAATGTCTTACCATTAAGAATAGCGTTCAATATTTCATGAGAAATTTTCGGTAATAACCTATTTTCAATGGTTGTTTGCACGACTCTTGCCCCACTCCCAGACTCGTTACTGCTATCCACTATGTCGGTTACAAGGGCGTCACCGAAATGAAGTTCAGCCGAATAATGTTTTTCAATTCTGTCTGACACCTTTTTCAGCTTGAGGCGTGTAATTTGGGTCAGTACTTCCTTACCCAAAGGCACATACGGAAGCACATTCACTCTTCCCAAAAAGGCGGGCTTAAAGTCGTTTAGTAAGTCATCGTGTAGTGCGTCTTTTAGCGCACTTGGATCAGGGACTAGCTCTGGGTCATCGAACAGTGACATGGTGGTATCCGTCCCTGTATTCGCTGTCATGATGATAATCGTATTTTTGAAATCGATGTCTCTGCCTTCCCCGTCCTTAATTACCCCTTTATCAAAAACTTGGTAGAAAATGTCTTGAACTCCTGGGTGTGCTTTTTCCATTTCATCCAACAGTATTACACTATATGGCTTACGTCTGACGGCTTCAGTTAATACACCACCTTCACCATAACCCACGTACCCCGGAGGGGAGCCTAACAACAATGAGACCTTGTGTTCTTCTTTGAACTCCGACATGTTGATTGTCGTAACGTTGTCCTCACTACCATACACTTTTTCCGCAATCGCTAGCGCAGATTCCGTTTTACCCACACCACTTGGACCAGTTAATAGGAACACACCGTTTGGCTTGGATTCATCAGTCAATTGTGCACTCGCCGTTTTGATCACCTCAGCCATGATTTCTAGCGCGTGGTCTTGGCCAACAACCCTCTCGATTAAACTCTCTTTTAGGTTTAGAACAGCTTTTATTTCATCATCTTGCAGTTTGCCTAGTGGAATCCCAGTCCAGTCTGATATCACTTCAGCAATCAAAGCCTCGCTAACATGGGAAAACACTAAAGGCTGCGCACTCGCGTTTAAGTCGCTTTCGATTTCCATTAATTTTTTCTTATCTTCACTTAATGGTTCTAGAGCAATTTTTTCGCGTAACGCTATCGCTTGTTCAACCCACGCTTGTTCTTTGTTCCATTGCAACTCCAAGTCAGAGACCTGAGTAGATAACTCATCAATATCTCGTCTTATGCGCTGGACTGATTCAGTATTCTCCGAGCCAAATTGAAACTCTTTCTCAAGCTGCTTTAACTCGTCTTGTTTAAGTTGAACAGATTTCCTTTTGCTATCGAGCAACCCCGGAATGGCATTTTGGCTCAAGGCTACGCGGGAACATGCGGTATCTAAAACGGACACGGCTTTGTCTGGCAACTGCCTTCCATTTATGTAACGCGAGGAGAGCTGTACAGCGGCTTCTAAAGCATCGCTGGTGATGTAAACACCATGGTGTTCAGCCATAACACTCAATAGTCCACGTAACATGTTTACGGCAACCGCTGGCGTTGGCTCTTCCACTTTGACGACTTGAAATCGTCTTGTCAGGGCAGCATCTTTCTCGAAGTATTTTTTGTATTCCGCCCAGGTCGTTGCTGCTATCGTTCGCAGCTCACCTCTTGCCAGAGCGGGTTTGAGAATGTTCGCAGCGTCACCTTGACCGGCTTGCCCGCCACCACCAATCAAACCATGCGCTTCATCAATGAAAAGGATGATTGGCGTGGAAGACTCGTTAACTTCTTTGATCACGTTTTTTAATCGATTTTCGAATTCGCCTTTCATGCCAGCTCCAGCTTGAAGCAGAGCCATATCAAGAGACTTAATTGAAACGCCTTCTAACGCTGGAGGGACATCTCCGTCGACGATCTTTTGAGCCAGTCCTTCGACAACCGCTGTTTTACCTACCCCTGCTTCGCCCGTTAGTATTGGGTTGTTTTGACGCCTTCTAAGCAAAATATCAATCATTAGACGGATTTCATTCTCTCGTCCAACGACTGGATCAATCTTCCCTGCCTTTGCTTGTTCAGTAAGATCCACGGTGAACTGATCCAACGCCGCGTTCGACCCTTTAGTTCCAGTAACGCCAGCTTGATGTGGCGAATTCGCCTCTGATAATCCAAGGAGTGCACTTGCCTCTACTTTGTCTAGTTCTGTGCTGACTTGGTTCATCACGTTCGCCAAGCTTTCATCTGACAAATAAGCACTTAGCAGATGGATACAATCAAGATCCGTTGCTTGAAACTCAATCGTCGAGACCATCATGGCGTTTTGCATCACCGAAACGGTATGTGCTGAAAGTCCCGGAACTGACTCACAACCTGTTTTATACTTTTCTAATTGAGATAGTAGCTGTGATTCAACTACCTGCGCGTCGACATTAAATTTATCGAAAACTTCAGCATAGATTTGATTGGGATTTTGGACAATGGTGAGTAACCAATGCGTCATTTCAATACTATGGTGAGTACGCGAACTGGCCATAGCGGCTGCTTGCTCAAGTGTTTCTCGTGCAACAGGTGATAACCTTTCGACCAACGCTGAAAGTGAGAGTAAAGCCATTTTGATTCCCTTAAATGGTAATTGTTATTTTTCGATCTTTGGTTCGTTTATGTTTTGCCAAAACGGTTCCTATCCCTAATTGACCAGAACCTTTAACAAGACGAACTTGAGGTAAATGTTTATGACGTGTCGTGAGCTTCCAATTAATGCGCTTATGCTTACCAACATAGTCCTGCACAACTGACTTTATGGTTGCTAAGCTCGATTTATTTGGCAGTAATTGCTCAACCTGTAATGTGTTCGTCGGAAACAGCTCAATCGTAATTCCTGCATTGATATTCCATGCCTTAGCACCGATAGAAGCTCCTCGCCCTAATTGAGCAAACTGCCCTTCAGGCGATGATCCTCCAGCTAGCTTAGTTTGCTCATCTTGCGATACACTCATCCACTGCCCCTGAAGCTCGTGTAACTTAGCTTCACAGTCTGTGAGGTGCTCAATTAAATCTTTTAGCGCACCTTTACCGCGACCTTTCTGCGCAAACAATCCTGCATAGTAATTGTTCAGCCGCTTTTCATGCCCAGTTACCGCTTCAAGACTGCTCAACAGCGGCGCTCGGTTGCCCTTATTGCGCTCGCGTGCCTGCACCGCAAATTGACTCAACTGCCAACTTCGGTAGTACAGTGACAGCAAGCGATGATTGAAAATGTTATAAAAATCAACCATTGCACCATCACCGGCCTTTTCACGACCGATAGCCAATTCACTGTAGTAACTTGGTAAAACACCTTGCTCACCCGTTAAGCCAAGCAAGTTCGTTTCTAGGAAAACTTTATGCTCAGACAGTGTCGCATTGGCCAGTTGCGCATTCTCATAACCCAATGAGGCATTTACTTTTAACTCAAGCTTCTCTTTCTTGGGTAATTCATCCGAGCCTAGTTGCGTTTGCGAACGAAGCAACGCTTGCTCGATTAAGTGGATAGCTTCGAACAACGGCCGCTTTTTCAACTGAATCAAGAACTCTTCTGGTTTCATAACAAAGCTTTGTTTCCGATCAGTGCTGGCCACCGATGAAATAACTGGCCTGTCGATTTAAGTTTTACTTCTAACTGCGTAAAAATGTTTACTTCCGCAAACTGAGAGAAGTACACCGACAAGACGCAACCTAAAAGGAAGACTTGCTCTTTAGATATCATTTGATCAGAGACGGTCAATATGAGCTTAACACCATGAGCAAATCCAACTTTACCCTTTTCGTTGACCCTTCCCGTTGTTTGCTGATACTCGAAATTTACCAGAGCATCGATCAGCGATTTCGTTTCCGCAGTACCTGTAAACGCATACAAGTTGAGTAATTGCTTGAGCGTAGAGAGTCCGTCCTCATCGGTAAAGTGAGTCAGGGTAAGCAGTTTGGTTAGTTGCCAACGCGTGCTCTCATCCATTTCCGGCCTCACCGTCTCAGACAAAGAAACAAGGCATCGAAGCTTAGCAAAATTGTCATTGACACTCGGTAGCGAGACCTCTGGCAGGCCGCCACCAAAAGGCAGTTTCTGCGGTAAGTTTCGATTGCAACATTCCGCCTGTACGTACATCAGCCAGTTTTCACGACTTTCAGGAGCAAATAGGCGGTGCTTTTTATCCACGAATGAAATGTAGCTTTCTCGGCCCGGTTCATCGAACCCACCTGCCCAATTCTTATCCTCTCGCCTCATGACCCAAAAAATCTCGCTTTTGTTCATGTAATGGGTGTGTTCACCGGCAAAATAACTGGGCAAGTTCTCGTATGTTTTATTCCAATTTCTAAGCGTGACGTTCGAAATAGACACCACTTCGTTGCTCTCTGCTTCTTGGTATTGTGGAGACAGTTGGTATTCGTACTCGGCTGGCTCTAGTCGCTTTGGCTCCATTGTGGTTTTGAACAGATTGATGATGGGAACACAACCTAATAACACACTGTCTTTGTCAACTTGCTTTGGGAGCCAGTCATCATTGCAGTCAAAGTAGAAGTTGAGTTCCAACTCCTCGTTAATACCTAGCTTTTCGAGATTTAAGTCAACGACATCAAAGAACATAAACTTCTCGGGGAAGTGTAAATATTCCACCAACATCCTCGAAGAAGAAAAGCTTCTCTTGCTATAGGGCACGACTTGTTGACTATCGATAAAACCGACAGCTTGGCGGTGACATGGAGTGTACGAAGCCTGCTCACAACCATTCACCGAGACAGAGATCCCGATTAGGCTTTGGAACAATAGCTGATATAACCGTTGAGTAAGCTGTGCTTGGCCATTGAGGTAGAATCTGAGCGTCTCGACTCCCACCTCACTTAATGCAGACTCACCGTCATTAGCATTAATCTTTACCTTAAGTACAGATTTAGACGAACGCTCCCAAGGAGAACCAATCGGCTGTATCGGGGCATTTTCAAAAGTTCCTGCCGATATATCGAAGGGATACATTCTTGTCTCATAACACGTTCTGAATTCACATTCTTTGTAACCCGGCGCGCCAACCATCACCTTTTCCCCCTTAGAAACATCAAAGGGAGCAGAGGTCGACTCATTACATTTCATTTTAATGATCGACATTGAAGGGATTGGCGCATGAAAATCCGGATGCAACTGCCCCATCAAAGATTCCGTAAACTGCGGATAACTGTTATCGAGACTTTGACGTATACGAGCTGTCATGAAAGCGCAACCTTCAAGAAGCCTCTCCACATGAGGGTCATCGACTTGCTCTTCACTGATCCCCAATCGAGAAGCAATTTTGGGGTACTGCTCGCCAAACTCTTGCCCTTTATGGCGCAGGTAAGCTAACTCTCGGTTGTAATACTTAAGGAACTCGTCACTCATTTCATTCTGCTCAACTTCATGCCTAAACTTACGGGTTCTACTTCTGAGTTAAATGTCACTTCGTGTGTGTTATTGCCAATCAGACAAGTCGCGCTGATCTTTAGTCTCAAGGTCCTGTCTACTGCGCTCTTTTCATCTAAAATGCTAACGTTCGGGCTTTCTAGGCGAGGCTCAAACTCTAAAATCGCATCACGAACGATCTCACACAGTTGATCTTGCCCCTGCTTGCTGCTGTATGGCATAGACGAAAACTCAGGTAATCCATAATTTAAAATTGAGGACTTTACTTCTCTGAGATCATCCGAAATTTCCGTCCAACCGATACGGCTGTTCAGCATGGACTCCAAATCTCTTAGAAGATTGTCGACCAATGCTTGCTGACCCAACGGAAAATCCTTGTCTTCTCTAATATGTGGATCGTTATCGATAAGCTTGTCGAGTAAAGAAGCGACCAATGGCATAAAAACCTCTATGCCAATGCCTTGCTTTCTGACAAGGTGCCCAGCTCAAAGATAGGCAGTGCTTTATCACCGACAAGCCAACATTTTTGACCTAGGCCGACAAACAGTTCACTTTCACCTAATTGCCTCCAATCTGTTTCTCGGCCAAGTTTTTGCGCGTCGGTAACAGAATCAATGTAAGTCAGTGGCATATGACCCTCACCTTCACCCAAGCCGTCAATGTCAAACTCAACAGGTCGCCAGACGTGTTCAAGCATCGAGCTCGCTTGTTTTATGTCTAACTGCTTAATGTTTTTGATCGGCACCAGAAAGTAGTTACCTGCCGTCGAGAAAAGTTCGATATATCCGGATAAACGATCGTCAATATCTCTCACATCCTCAAACTCTCGAGTTCCTTGTAGGAAACGCTTTTGCTCTCGCATATTTTCCAGTGACTGAGCGAGTTCATAGCCATGATCAAACTCTTCATTTTTGATGGCTAAATTAAGGTCTACAACAAGCTTATTGCCCTGCTGATCAAATTCAATAAACTGTGCAGTGGCAGCCCCACCAGTAAAGTCTTTTCGTGCTTGTGCCGCTTTCACCATATGGCGTAACTGACTCGCACCAGATAAATATTCAGGGAACAATTTAATCGACTGTATGAGCTGATCGTCAGCACGTTCAAAATCCCCGTCAATACACAACAGTTCAATAAAAGAACTGCGTAACCCTGCATCTTTTGGTGAAGCTTTAATGTCTTCGATAATCAGTATTATAGCCTGTTGTAAGTTGCCCTCAGAAAGCGCATTTTTCCATGTTTTCATTGTCTTCCCTTACACCACTTGTTCTGGTGATAATTCCGTAATAAGTTTGACTGCCGATACCATCTGGTCGAGTTGAAAATGAGGCCGTAGATGAACCACCGAATAATAGTGTCCGGGGGAGTCACGTTTTTCTTTAACGCTGATGTTTGCCTCATTTAAAGGGTATTTTGCCCTCAGTTCATCCGAAGCTTCGTCAGAGGCTGTTGTGTATTGATGAAGCCACTTTTGGAAGTCTCGTTGGATTGAATGTGCATCTTGATAACCACCGATTTTGTCTCGTCCCATGACCTTTATGTAATGGGCGATTCGTGAAACACAAAGCGTGTATTGCAGCATCGAGGTCAGCTTGGCGTTCATAGTGATATGCTGCTCTTCGAACTGTCTTGGCTTATAAATGGACACGCTGGAAGTCATCCCCACCATGTAGGTTTCTGCAACTGGTGACATGGTGATAAATCCACAATCCGATATTTCTTTTTCCTTGCGCTCTGAAACCTTTAAGTTCAAAGGACTTCTATCGCGGGTATTTTTGCTAGTGAAATGCACTGAACTTCGCGTGGGCGCTAAAATTGTTCCTTGTGTGTAATCGCCTTGCTTAACGCCCCTCATGTGAGTAAACCAGCCATGTTCTTGATACGTTCGAATTGCAATCGCAGCGAAACAAAACGCGGCACTTCCCCACTGCAATTCGCTCTCAGAATTATTGATAGCTTCTTCGAAATCAAACCCTTCTATACGAGAACCGTCTCTGGTATAAGGCAAGCGAAACAACACGTTTGGTGCAGCAATACCGATGAATTTCGCATCTTCCGATTCTCGTAACTTTTGCCATTTTATGTACTCAACTTGTTCAAACTGAGCGCCGATATCTGTGGTCGATGACAACTCTGAAAATCGATTAACACCGAACACACTTGGCTGTGCAGACAGAATGAATGGACTGAATGCCGCTGCCGCAGTTTGCGCAACCTTACTTAACACCGTTAAATCTCGATCAAAGTGATTTTTCGCTGGATCATGTCTTAGTTCATAATCACCGATCACCACCCCAAAAGGCTCACCACCCGGCATGCCATATTCATTCTGATACAACAATTTAAACAGTGCAGATTGATCAAACTCGATGGCTTTCAGTGCATCTTTGCTGACCTCATCCCATGTTGCCGAAAGCACTTTTATCTTCACAGGCTCACTGGATTGGCTAGCAGTTTGCTCACATAGATAGCGAACACCTAACCATGATTTTTCCAATGCCTGAAATGCTTGATGATGAATAATCTCATTCAATTGCTCTTCCAATATTTGGTCAATCTGATCGATGGCCATCAACACGCTATATCGAAAATCATCAACAGTTGAACTTTTTGTTCCTTCTAGCCAAATTTTTGCCGAATGTATTGAATCTACTGACTCGCCAAACTGAGTAATCCAGTGGCTATCAAGTTCCGCACACCCAAGTGGACTGAACTCATGTTTCAGTTCACTTGGGTCTAAGAAATTCAATGTCATATCGTTAGCCATTCCAAATCGTCATTTTTAATACTCAATCTCTATTCCAAAGTGTGGAAGGAGTGGTTGACCCAAAGGCCAACCACCTATTATTTAACCACCCGATTGAGGGATCTTTGCGACCAAGCGTAGTGACGTGGTCAACTCTTCCATTTGCAGCCAAGGCTTCAACCATGCCACAGCATTGTAGGAACCTGGCGCACCCGGAATTTCTTTCACCTGAACACGAGCATCGGCAAGTGGGTATTTCGCACGGATTTCTTGACCACCACCTTCTGAGGCATTCACGTAGCTTAAGATCCAGCGGTTTAGCCACGACTCCACGTCTTCCGCTTCCATAAAGCTACCAATCTTATCGCGCGCCATGACCTTCAAGTAATGAGCAAAACGTGACGTTGCCATCATGTAAGGTAAGCGTGCTGAAATGGCCGCATTTGCAGTCGCATCAGGAGAATCGTGATTGGCTGGTTTTTGACAGGTTTGTGCACCAAAGAAAACCGCGTAGTTGGTGTTCTTATAGTGGCACAAAGGAAGGAAACCAAGTTTACCTAGTTCCGCTTCACGTCGGTCTGTAATGCCAATTTCTGTCGGGCATTTCATATCTGGGTCGCCGTCATCGCTCATGAAGAAGTGCGTCGGTAGGTTATCTACTCGGCCACCGCCTTCTGCGCCACGAATAGCGGTACAGAAGCCATATTTCGAGAATGCATCGGTAAGCTTAGCGCCCAGCACATAAGAAGAGTTCATCCAACAGTAATCATTATGTTCAGCATTCGTTGCAATACCCGACACTGAGTCAACGTCAAATTCTTCAAAGCCAAACTCTTCCACCGGCGAAGTTGCTTGCCCATAAGGCAAACGCGCCAGTACTTTAGGCATGGTCAAGCTTACAAAACGAGAATCTGCGCTTTCACGGAAAGAACGCCATTGAGCATATTCCAGTGATTCGAAAACTTTGTCCAAATCGCGAGGTTTAGAAAGCTCTGTCCACTCATCAAAACCAAACAATGCAGGTGAAGCCGCAGATAAGAATGGAGAGAAACCAGACGCGGCCACATTCGACATTAAGCGAAGTGATTCAATGTCTTCTGGGTGGTTGGTAAATTCGTAATCACCAATCAGTGCACCATAGGGCTCACCACCAGCACTGCCAAATTCCGACTCATATACTTTCTTGAAGATCTGACTTTGGTCAAACTCCACCGCTTTGCTCAAATCTTTATGAAGCTCTTTCTTCGTCATGCTGATCATGCGAATTTTCAGTGTCGAACTGGTATCTGAGTTCATGACTAAGTAGTTCAAACCACGCCAAGATCCTTCAAGCTTTTGCAGTTCTGGGTGGTGCATGACTTCAGACAATTGTTCAGAAATCTGGCGATCGAGTAAGTTGATCGCTTCACGGAAAGTCACGGTTAGGTTCTTATTCCATGAGACCGTGCCTTTCATTGCTTCTTCAGTTAACGTCTTAATCAGCTCTTCAGCACGTGAAGCTTCTGTTTGCTTTGTTGCGCCAATCGCTTGCTCTAGAAAAGAGGAAGTCTGCTCACCAACGGTAGGATCAAGCTGCTTTTCAATTTGCGTTGTCATCACTTCAGCCCCTCTGGATTGTCCGTCGGGTGAGCGTCACCTAGTTTCAGCTCGCCTGCTAGCTTGGTTAAGTTATCCGTGTTGTTTAAGACATCTTCTAGAATATTTTCCAACTCTTCTGAACGATCCACCTTTGTCATTAGGTCACGTAGCTTATTGCGTGTTTCCATTAACTGGCGCAGTGGGTCTACTTGATTCACGATCGCTGCTGGCTCAAAGTCCTGCATCGATTTGAAGCTCAGATCAACTTCAAATTGTGAGTCATCTTTCGCGAGTTTGTTGGCAACCTTAAACTTCACTGACGGGTTCATTTTCTTAAGAACGTCATCGAAGTTATCTCTGTCGATCTGAATAAAGCGACGGTCTTTGAGTGGCTTCAGCGCTTCCGTATTTTGTCCTGCGAAATCGCCCATTACACCAACAACAAAAGGAAGCTCTTTTTTCAGCGTTGTTCCTTCAGTTTCAACATCATAGGTAATGTGAACACGAGGCTTCCTTACTCGTGACAGTTTCGAGTGGATACTCGTCATACCGTTCTCCCTTTCTTAATTTTCATTTTGTTCTGCTATGCCAACTAAACGGAAATAGCTTCTCTTTGCATCTCCGTCGGAGATCAATTCCGCCAGTAATTCCGGCAGAGGCATTCCACACCAACGAATGATTTGTTCGATGGAGTAAGAAACTGGTGAATGAGGCTCACTTTCTCTAAAGAAGTCTGCCACCTTTTGTAACTGCTCAATCGCTTGCTCACGCGATTGCATGTTTGTCATCAATAAAGCGCCGTTTTGCTCCTGTACCGTTGGTGCTTCCTGCTCCTCAGTCGGATCAAGCTGAATAACTTCATTTACCTCTGATGGAGTTTGAAAACGAACGCCCAATAGATGCTTTAATGCCGAATGTATTGAATCTAGTTTTTTGGAAATGTATGAGCTTGGGGTAACATCCCCAACCGCATCATCAAGCTTTTGGCTAAATTGGCCAAACGCAGCCATCGCAAACTCAAGGTCAGAGATAAGTTCACGATAAAACTCGTCAGATGTAGATTTCACCGTGTCGTTAATCTTGGACATTTCAACAGCACCCTGCTCAACCTTGTAGCGGCGCTTGTCTTCATCAAGTCTCTCTAACTCAATCGCTTGCTGATATTCCCAAAAGACGTACGATTGCTCTACCCCCATGTCAGTCAGGGGAATGGATGCTAAAGGAAAAATTAACGTACCCTCACTATCGATGCCATTTAGGCCAATAATGGAAGAGATACGCGTCTCCATCCCGTCTTCATCAGGCATTGGATACAGTTGTTCCCAAAAATTGTCGATGAAGTTTGAGGCAATTTCATAGCCAACCCCCATGCCACGAAATCCATAAAGACGCGTGAGGGCTTCAATTAACCATGCAACAAATTCTAAGTCTTTTGATTGGCGAGAAAGAATATCCGGAACTTCGTCAATAAAGACACGCCATAAATTAATGTGCGTTAGTATGCTCTCTTCTTCGATAATCGCATTGCGCTCAGCATTGCGTGCCGCCATTCGACTGTCTTTTAAACGGTAGTATGCCGACTGAGGTGACACGTCTTCACGCGGGTCTACACCTGTTGGGCGCTCTTCTGATACTGGCAATAGAACCGGTGCCAACCAATCGAATACCCTGCTAGAGTCAGAGACACTTTTTGAATCAACCATTCGCCTTGCTCCTCAAGAATACTGGGATAGTGGCATCGTCTTGTGTTCGTCCGTCTAGCTCGCTTCTCTCACAGCAAGCTTTGATCAAAGCACACGTGACATTGTCACTCGCACCTCTCACTAATGCAGAATGCATCAAAGCTAAGCCCGCCTGATTAACCGAGTCTGCATAAAGTGTCTTGTGCATCTCATCGTTGGTTAGTTCTTTTGATAGTCCATCACTGCACAAAAGAAATTGGTCACCGTCTGCAAGCTGGCCTGATACTTGGTCTATCGTGACTATTTCGTCCACACCAATCGCTCGAGTAATGACATTAGCCAATGGATGTGACTCTGCATCCTCAAAAGCCAATAGACCTTGCTCAACCAAATCCATGACTTGGCTGTGATCTCTAGTTTTTTGGGAGAAGCGACCTTCTCTGAGTTGATAGATGCGGCTGTCTCCTACCCATAAACAATGGAAGTAGCCATCTTGCATAAACAATAAAACGAGAGTGGTTCCCATGGTTTTGCCCTCTAAGTGGGCTTGTGCGTAATCAAAAATCTCTTTGTTTGCTTGCCGGACAACCGTTCTTAGTTCATCGATATTCGTCGTTTTATTGTCTTTGATATGACGAGCGATACGAGCCACTAACATCTGACTCGCAATATCCCCCGCACTGTGTCCACCCATTCCATCCGCTACAACCCAAAGCCCAGTTTCAGACATATCAAGTAAGGCGTCTTCGTTATAAGGTCGTACTTTTCCTGGGTGCGTCTTAGCAAAAGTAAAGTAATTCCAATTCATTCTTCGCTTCCTACCAATTCCACTTTTGCCAATTGCCGTCTAGCATTGCGGAATATTGTCCTATCGATGGCAAGCCAGATGTCACCAACATGCACGGTTCGATGTTGCCCGAGCCGTCTGTCCACCAAAAGCAAGGCGTTTTGTAAGCCTTACCAATCATTCGATTCAAAAGGCTATTCACTGATAGCTGCGACGAACGCTGATAAATGACGGACAGTTCACTTTCATAAGCTATCGTTGGAACTTGGCTTACGCCCGCTTCTTCGCTTGGTAGATTGTTAGAGTCTGTCAGACCTTGTGCCCATGCATCGAAAACAAATTCATCACTCAATACGGCAACTGCAAGGTTTTGGCTATGCTGTGTCCAGTCACTCTGTTGCCAGTAGTTCACCGCAGGTCCCTGTACTGCGCGCGCCACCGTAAAAAAGAAATAACGACCCGACGAATCCACGCTCGGAATGACACTGCCGATATAAGTGGCGTCTTCCATGTAAGAAACATCAAGCGCAAAATGCCAGATAGGAGCAGTCAAAAAATACTCGCTCCAATTTTCCCCCAGTTGCTCACGGCTAACGGCGATCACTGCTTGCTGCCAGTCGTGCCAACGACCAGTAAATTCTTGGGACAAACCGTCTTTAACAAAATCCCCTTTAGCCGGCATTTTCCCTATGTAACCCCAAGAAGAAGTTAAAGCGTTTGTGGACATCGAAACCTCTCCATTTCATTTGACCAGAATGGGTTTACTGTGCTCGAAGGGATCAGCTCCAGTTGAACTTTATTACCATTGAGATCAATCATCACGATGTTGTCTTTTCGTGACTCCGGACGCGCTTTAAGCGATTGGTCTAGCAATCTAAAGATGCCCCATTCACCTTCATATGTATGGGCAATTTCGCGCTTTGATTCCGGCGGCGTAAATACGATTCGGGTTTGATCTTGACCTGCTGGCCAACTCAACGATTTAGCACGTGCTGGACCATGTTTATAAACGAGGTCTTGTTCACCTAGCTCCAATACAAAACGAGTGATATGTTGGTCTAGATAGACTGGCTTCATTCCAAACTCGACTCTCAGCGAGTTATCAGATTCAAAGAAGGTTTGCCTAATGCGCTTTGCTTGTTGAAACACCGCTAATGTTTCAGGCCTCACACCGATTTCTTTCTCAAGTTTCCAGCGTCTAGAGGAGGTGTCCACAAATGGTTCGAGATACTCTTTAAAGAAAGAGTCCATTGTTCCGCCATAGCCGAAGAAACGTTTAAAATCTTTAAGTCGCACTTCCTTGGACGCATTTGAAACAAAGGGATAACGTCCCGCGATAGAACGACGATACGGTTTTACTACTTGCGTTTGCCACAGCTGGTTTAGGTGATCTTTAGAACCACTCTCAGCAAATTTCACTGACTCTTGAGACAACTCACCTAACCATTGATTAAATGGCTTTGGTAGCAACTCTCGCGCCCGCTCAAAAGAGGCAGCTACATCTTGGGTAACCGTTCCATCTAGAATGCTCTTGTAAGCAATTTTTTGATTGTTCCCTGAGCTTGATAGATCAGACAAGTAAGAACGCAGATTAACCATTGCTTGCTGAATGTCGTCAAAATCTTGCTCATCCAAACGTAGAATTTCAGTAAAGTGTTGCTCCACTTCGTTCCCGGGCAAGGCTACGTTAAACGCATTTTCCTCAGGTAAATACAGATCGAGCTTGTCAGCCGTATTTGAAAACTTCACCTTCGCGACATTTCCCGCAACTTCAGAGGCGGCTTTTTGGTTTTCTGACAAAACCACTTTCGTTAAGCCCACTTCTTTTTGAATCGCACGCAGTAGTGATTCAATTGGCCTTTCGACACCAGAGAGCACCCTCGCCTGAGCGGAAGCCAACTCTAAACTTGGCGCCTGTTTAAGCTGGATGTCTTCAATCAGGTTTTTCCACTCATTGATATAATCTTGGTAATAACGCTCTTTTACACCTCGAGTAGCGCTTGCATGGTCAATTTCATGCGCTTTTAAATCGTCCCCATAGACCCAGTTTTCCTCCATCAAACTTTTTACCGTGCGGTTAATTTGAATTTGAAAAATGCTATGGAATCCGTTGTAAGTGTAAAAACCGGAAATACCTTGCGATAGTGGCTTACCACTGTTTCGTTCGAACTGATCTAAACCTTTCGGTCCTAGAACGTCAGTCAACCTAAATGAAGGCACATGGCTTTTCGCAAACTGCAACTTCATACGTTGGTAAGCACGTTCCGGCAAAGACATTTGTGTTAAAACTTCTCGAGCCTCCGCTACCGATGATTCGTCGTAAGAAAGCCCTCGCTCGTTGCTGTCCAGCAAGTTTCGAGTGTGCGTCATTAAGCGCTCTCTTAGCACCTCATTAAGTACACCTGGGTAATGACGTTCATAGTAGAAACCAAACCAACTCAGAACTTCCTCTTGCTTATATTTATTTGGGTTAAACAGCATCAAATAAGTTTTGAGTGTTTCGTATAGATATTGACGATGCTCTTGGTTTCCTTCCATTTCTGAGACAAGACTCTGAAGCACCATTGGGGCAAAGTGCTTATTTAACGCAGAGGTATAAGCACTGTTCGCCGCTTGAGAGACCTTATCCCCTTGATACAGGCCAAACTTTTTGATCGCCGTTTCGTCTTCATGATCGCTTTGTTTACCGAGCGGTAACATCATGATGCGATCAAGCGTTTCTATTGCACTGATAATATCTGAATCAAAGTCCAAACTATCCGCGCCTATCATTGCGTTGATATGGTCAGTCTGCTTATTGGTTTGATTAATAAGGTTCACGTTCCACTGGTAACTGGTGAACCAAACGCCCGTAGCACCGGCCAGTGCTACTGCACATCCGATATAAACGCCTCGATGAAGCCAACTAGACTGTTTTTGATAATGACGATTCACCGTACCAAGCAATTGCTCTTTGAAAATCACTCGATCAAATAGGTTTTTGACAAAGTAACTATCAGAACTTCGACTGTTCATTGATAGCCCAAGCTTGCCAAGCCCCAATCCACTTGTGGCTTCATTCATTAAACGGCTAACAGGGGTTCCTTCTTGAACTGAACTCACCATAAACACACCACGGATGAGAGTCGCTTCTTCAAAGCTGTTTTGAGCAAAAATATCGGTTAGAAACTCGTCTAAGTTTGCCTGTAGTACACGCAGCTGTTTTGGAAACTCGAAGATTAGCGCACGCTTATCAAGATCATCTTCAGTTTCAAGGATCCTCAACATTCGAGCATCAAGACATTCTAATAGGTGATGAAACTCTTTATTAAAAAGAGAAATAACGCCTTTCTCATCCTCACAATCTTGAGGGAACATAAAACCAAAGAGATCGTCTCGCTCTTCTTTACTCAAGTCAGAAAAAAATTCATTAAACCCCGCGACGAGATCCATCTTAGTAAGCAGTACGTAGATTGGAAATTGCATACCCAATTGATTTTTCAACTCTTGTAAACGTGCCTTAATTGCTCTTGCGTGCAAGCTGCGCTCAGTGCGAGTCTGCGACATCATGCTGGCCAAACTCACCGTCACGATAGCGCCATTGATTGGTCTCTGGGTTCGGTATTTTTTAAGTAGCCCAAGGAACCCATGCCAAGCCTTTGAGTCGACCTTTTCCTGACTGTCTTGCGTGGTGTAACGCCCTGCAGTATCAATTAACACCGCTTTGTTGGCGAACCACCAATCGCAATGTCGAGTACCACCAACCCCAGCGACCGAACCTGTACCCATTGACTCAGCCAAAGGAAATTCCAAACCAGACTGCTTGAGAACCGTTGTTTTACCCGTACCAGGAGGGCCAATCAAAACGTACCAAGGCAATTCATAAAGGCTGCGTTTTCCTTTATGTGTTTTAGTCACGACTTTAATTGCCTGTTCAATCCTATCTTGCAAGACATTGATTTCAGAAGCGGCTTCTTTATCCGATTGAGAGTCAACTTCTAACAAAGTCTGAATACTCTCGTCTTCTTTTACTTTTTGCTTGTGTTGTTTCGTAAGATTGAAGATCCCCCAAACGAAAACCAACACCAAAATACTGACGAGACGTTGAAAATCCGTCTTTAAAGGTTCATAACCTGCAACGGTAATTAGTGGCCCAACAGCCCATATAAAGATTGAACAAGCTGCGACACCAACTAAGCCGATAAACCAGCGTTGAGTAAAGATTTTGCCTACTTCTCGGATACTCATTTATCTCACTTTCCTTAGTTCGCAACCATTAGATCAATTTCGATTCGGCGATTAAGCGCTCGGTTCTCGTCGCTAGTGTTCTCGACCAACGGCCTCGCATCTCCTAACCCCTCAGGCAACACACGTCCCTTTAAAGCACTATTCGCGATTAACTGCTCAGACATCGCGGTAGCTCTTGCCAGAGACAGGTGCCAGTTGGAAGGATATTTGCTGGTAAAAATTGGTTTGTCGTCGGTATGCCCTGCGACCAAGATTTTCCCTTCTGTAGCTTCTAAGGTTCGAGCCAATTTGGATATCACGGGTTGAATGTACTCAACAACCTCGGCACTTCCAGACTCAAAGAGATCTTGAGCTTTGATGGAGATTCGAACTCGGTCAGGAAGCACGTCGACCGTGACTAAACCTTTACTGATTTCTGTTGCGAGATACATAGAAATGCGTCCAGCGATATCGGTCACTTGAGAATCAGTTTGAACTGTTGATTCAACTTGTACCGGAGCGATCAAGTTGATCAAGTTGGTAAAGGTTTGGTTGGAGGCTTTGTTAAGGTCATAACTAAAGTACATAAAAATACACACCAACAAAGCAAGTGTGACCGAGCAAACAACCCACAAAGGCGCTCGTTCAGAGATTTGCGCACCATTAAGAAGACGGGCTTCAACATTATCATTCAAGCCTTGTTGCAGACCTCGGCCATGATTCTTGAGCGTCGCCATCACCTGCTTTCGCACACGACGATGTGCTTCGAGTCCATTCTTCTGTAGTCGATATTGACCGACAAAGCCCAGGGACAAGCAAACATACATTAATTCAAGAAGATCTAAATGAAACTCAGGAGAAGACATACACTTCTCAAGGTGTTGATAAAATGCCTCACCACCTTGGCTGCTCGAATAAAACGACGTTAATAATGAATCATGGCTCCAAGCAGATTGGCTACCCCAATTTGTATTCAATACCGCTTCATCAATTGCACAACACAAACAGTAACGTGCCGTATCTATCGTTTCTAAGTTAATATTTTTCTGACGTAGTCGATTCTCGTAATCTCTTAATTTCTGAGCCAATGCTTCTTTTAAAAAGAACACATCAGAGTGCGTGGCCGTTGCTCTTATCTGGCCAATGATAGAAAGGATGCCATTGGCTTCCGCCAGTATTGGGTTAGTGCCAAATGCGACTACCGTGTCATTGTTCACAACCTCAGTGCTTTTTGAAATCACCACTGTACTGTCTGCCGATTGTGGCTGAGATACTTTGGCGCTTACTGGCCTTCCACCTGGTGTTGGCTTAATAATTGTCTGTTCCATAGTGACGTCACCCGTTATTGGTTAATGCTCCAAAGCTCAATATCCGCATTTGGAAATTGGCCAGATAACTGTAGAGCGATGCCACCACTCTCTTTTAGCCGGTTCCAGAAAGGTCCTTTTTTGATTACTTCAAAATAGACGTACCCGGTTTGATAAGGAATCTGCCTCGGGACGACATTGAGTGGCGCAACATTGATGCCATTGATCTGGTTGTTAATGAGGTCACGAATTTGTTCTGCTGGCCCAAACTTAAGTTGCGCTGGTACCAATCGTCTAATCTCTTCGGTGCTCGTATCAGCTTTAACAGCCAATACGAACTGACTGGAATCAAGTAGTCGCTTGTCTGGTAATGGTGTGACGTGTATACCGAGTTGGCGAGCTTCTAGCGGTAACTTGTTGGCAGTCTGGTCGAGTACAACGCTTAAATATTGGCTTAACACTTGGTTAAGTTCCTGAACAACAGGAGTCAGGTTTATATGATCATAATCAGACAACGCAGGGATACGTTTCGTCTTGCTAGAAAATGTCGAGAGTTCGCCGGCGTAGCCCTTCAATAAAGTAATAAGCTCGAGCGGATGAATCTGCTCTAATTTACCTAGGTGCTTAAGAATCGTCTCGTATCGGTTTAGCATTTGTAGCATGATGAAATCCACCGCTGATGCAGAAGCCATCTTTCCTTGAAGCAGACGTTGAGAGACAACATCAGCACGAATCTTAGTCATTGCGGAGACGTTTTTTAGACAGCTCATCATGGCTTGATCATTAAGCGCATTTAGGTTCGGTGGCGTGAATTCATCATCCAAGATAACGACGCCTTCATTTGTTACCTCTTTAATTTTTAGAATTGGCAATTCAACAAAACCAGAAAGCTTTTCATTGTTCGCTTTCAACGCCATGTTCAAGGATGCGACTTGAATACACTCTTCGTCTTGACCTGTCTGAACATCAATAACATCAATATCTTTCAACAAATATCGCGACACCAAGCCTTCGCTAACATCAGCGACCATTTTCTCTTTCAAACTCTTCGCTGGCACGGTTAGCTTAACAAGCGTGTCTTGCGTACCTTTTTCAATGCTCAAAGGGCTGAGCTCATCGCTCGCATTCTGTAGTTGGACGGCCGTCATATCAGGCAGAATTGCGTCTATACTCTCAACTTCTACCAGCCCTTCTTTAAGGCTGTTTGAGTTAACACGGACTTTGTAAACGCCCCAATTATAGGGTTGTTGAAAGCGATTTAGCCCCTTGAATTCTTGTTCAATCGCACGTTCGCTTTGCTGAAAATGTTGAGGACGTAAAAACATCCCCTCACACCATGCTGTGCGGGAGTAATGTGTCATGGTTTTATCGCCAATCAAGATTAGTTAACAAACAAAGACAAATCGTCTAATTGAATTTGGTAGGTGTTGTACCCGGTTTGATCAACCTTAATCACCTGTCGCCAATTGGAGTTTTCTATATCTCGAAAAGCCGCAACCAAGCCGAGATATTTCGTCTTAGCAGACATACTTGCGTGATAAACCTCTTCTTGGCCAGGTGTTAGCGATATCTCATACTTGTTCACTAAATCTGGCCCCAAAACCGTGTCGTAGTTTTCATATATTGAAAAGAAATCTTGGCTTTCAAACACCGTCGAAGAAGTGAGTTCAAACACATAAATCACGACTGGGGAAGGTCTGCCATTTGAATCAGGGTTGATGTTGTGTTTTGCAGCTAGCTCTAAATCAGCGTAAGGGGCAACCACAAGGTTTGCAGCGGAGCAGCCCGTAAGCAGTGCGGCAAAAAATAGAACTAGAGTTTTCATTATCGCTTTCATCATCATCCCTTAAATTTTAGTTTTTAACGCGCTTTCATAATGCTTTGCAAAATCTTCTAAATAAAATGGTGATTCTTTATTTATAACTTCATCGGTCAATTGATGATGAATACCTTCAAATCTTTTCCAACTGCACGCATATTTTCTTGCCGGAATTAATTTATTTAAGACACTATCATTGGACATCGAATCAGAATAAATCGTTGCTGGCTCTACTAATGACATAACACTTGATACAGTACCTTCGACACCTTTCATTAAGGCACGCTCATGATTTTCAATATCAAAGAACGCCTCTTTTATCGCAATATCAACCCGCATAAAGCTTGCCGATTGACGATTATATAAATTATGAATTGCGTCTTCTAAATTAGCAGAGAACTTTAACGGGTTATTTTCAGATTTTCTAAACGCCGTATGATTCAAACGATTATTTTGTTTAAACTCGGCACGATTGTGTAATGTTTCCATTAAGCCTAATAGCATCAGGGAAAACGATTGACCTAACTGCTCAAACCATTGCTCACTGCCTTCATCTGGGACCATATTAGGATTGATACCCAAACCTCTAATAAAAGCCTGTGCATTTTTCTCATCGAGCTCATGTGAGATTGGAGTATGAGAAGGCAGCTTTTCTTCTTCTCGGTCATTTTGAGAGTGAGATGTAGGAGCATCTAAAAAGTCATCCATGAGACCGATATCTAGTTGAAACTCGGAAGAAACGTTCTCTTTTAATAGATCCGAGGCATTCAAACCAAAGTTGTCATGAGCCAAGTTCCCAAGAGCAACTTTATCACCTAAATTATTGACTTTAATGAACTTATTTAAAGGTTCATCTATAGAGCGCTCTTCAAGATTGACTTGAATTTGATAGTCGCCGAGGGTCACTACATCACCATTATTCAGTGCTAATTCATTTCCTTGACCGACAGGGCTGACTGCGTTGTTTACAAAAGTCCCATTAGTAGAGAGGTCTTTAATCAAGTATTTGTCACCAAACTTGATCAACTCTCCATGCTTACCTGAAATAACTCTTTCAGGATCTGGCAACGTCCAATCGCACTGTTCTGAGCGACCAAAACTGACTTTCTCATGCTCGCCTGTCGCGTCAAAAACAAATTCATTGTCTATCTCTGGTGTGAACTTATGAAAGCTCGTAATGGTTAAAACCAAAGTCATGTAAACCTCGCCAAAGGAACTGCTTAATATATAAATTTAGTTCTTAATAGTTAGGTGACACCTTATTAACGCCAAGGTTAATAATGCCTAATCAAATAATAATTAGATTTCACGAACGGAATAATGAATTAAATTTTCAGCAAAGCAATCGAGGATTATTACTCAGAACAAAATATACAACGAGGTTCAAATTTTTTACGCCAATTTTTTCATTCGTCAAAAAACCGATGTTAGCTTTACCGAGAAATCAACATTTAACTATTTTTCATTAGTTGATCAGTTATATATTCACACCATCATTTTATATGGAGTCTCGTGATGGAAGACCAAAGTAAAAATAATTATATAAATAAAGATTCGAATGGCGATAAAACAAAAGTTGTAAATACTCAAAAAAGAGAAAATACAAACGACAAGATGGGCAATATAAATAATGAAGGCTCCGCCCAAAATAACAATGAGACAAATACAAAAGTGTCTCATAATCAAAACATCATCCTGCCAGCGGGTAATCCCGACTCTGACTTCGAGAATAACACTCACAAAAAGCGTTCTGACTCTTTACTCGGAGAGACAATCAAAAATCGGTATGAAATCGAGTCTTTAATTGGTCATGGTGGTTTGTGTGACGTCTTTTTGGCGAAAGACAAGATCCTTGAAGCATCCGGTTCCGATACTCCATATGTCGCACTTAAAGTTCTCCAGAATGAGTATGCATCGCAGCCTGAGACCGCACGCATGCTGATTCGCGAAGCACAACAAACTCAGAAGTTAAGCCACCCGAATATTATCCGCGTTTACGACTTCGGTGTTGATGGCGACATTTATTTCCTTGTTATGGAGTACGTTAATGGTGAAACATTAGAAAGCTTAATTCAACGATCTCGACCGGACGGGTTAAGATACAACGCCGCCCTATCGATTCTTAATCAAACCTTGGACGCATTGTCGTATGCGCATTCACTCGGCGTCGTTCATGCCGATTTAAAACCTGCCAACGTCATTCTAACGTCAGAGGGAAAGGTGAAACTGTTAGATTTTGGTGTATCGAAAACTCAGCAATTAAAGCATGACCAATACACCGCTAAGCGCAAGTCCCAAGATACCGATACACTTGGCTATACGCCAAATTATGCGTCACTAGACATTTTGTTAGGCAAAGAGCCTAAATTCAGTGACGACCTTTTTGCCTTCTTCTGTATCACTTTTGAACTTTTAAGCTGCAAACATCCTTATGGCCGTACCCCTGTCGACGAAGCGTTAAAGAAAGGTATTAAAGTGAGGAAGCCAACTAATTTACCTTTCTCAATGTGGGGGCTATTCGCTAATGCGTTTGCGACAGGAACCTTACCTCAAGGCTTGAACTGTGTTGACATAAAAGCGCGACTCAATAAAAACCGTTGGCCTTTGTACTCTGGTATTGCTGCTAGTGTCGCTTTATTGGCAGCACTTGGCATATTCTATCAACAGCAACAAGGTACAATCTCCAAACTAAACCTAGCACTGGCAGAGAAAGAGCAAACGATCGAGTTGGCCGAACAGTTACTCAATACATTGCCAGAAGACACAAAAGCGTTAATAGATGACAAACAAGGGCTACACCCTGTGATTGAAGCGGGTTTTTTACGTTTGTATAAGCCTCATCTATTGGGCGAGTTTGAATCGAAAATCGATGATGTACTGAATTCCGATGTCACCACTTACCCAAATTACGATCAAATTGAATCCATCTTGCAACAGGCAAAAGTTTACTACCCGGACTCACATAAGATTGAAGTGTTGGCACTGGATATTCAATCAAGTAAGCATTCAACGCTTCTTTCAATTGCACGGCAGATAAATAGCCACTTAGAAAAGTCCGTTTATGCTCAGGTTGAAGGTGAGAAATCGATCTATGATCTCAAGAAAGAGCTGCAAGAGATCCACCAAGAATACCCTTTCACACCTAGCTCTCTAGCAAGTGAAGTCTTTGGGCAGCATTTGAATGACGCACTTCAACTAAGAGATGCAGCCGCTTTGGTTACCTTGATTAAGGTTGGAAATACGTTCTTTTCTGAATCTGAAGAACACCAAGAAAACTTGGCTTTCAGCAATGCGATGAAAGATGCTGTACTCCAAATGAAGCTGTATGAAACAACAAAAGACAGCGCTAGCCCACTTGCTTTCCCATCGGATGCAGCAAGGCTTCTCTATCAACAAGAGTTTGAAGGCTTACATTATCGATTGAAACAAGCTCGCACAACGGTAAATCTAGATAAGCTGGTAAAAGACATCGACACGCTCGCGAAAAGCTTTCCACCTGGCTTTCAAGATATCAATGACCTCCGGTTTCAAACTGCAGATAAATACCTTCAGTTTTCCGATATTTTGTTAAATAAAAGAAAATCTAAGAGTGCGAGACGCGCAATAAAAAAGGCCAACGAACTATTAAAACGATTAGAAAATGGTTTAGAGCAAAGTTAATAACTATAAAAATTAATATAGAGCGTATCATCTATTGTTTGTCAAAAAACACTTGCCATTATGCAAGCAGGTGACTAGCCTTATTTTAGAGTGTACTAATTAGAGTAAATGGGTAGAAGCTTGACCATAGGGAAAATTGAAGTCGACAGCATCAACATTTTAGTCATTGACGACTGCACCACATCTGCTACGTTGATCAAGCACCAATTGGTTTCTCTCGGTGCAAAATTGTCGAATATCACTTGTGTAAATAGTGCTCAAGAAGCATTAGATGCAGTAAAGACTCGATTTTACTTATTTATCGTAATGGATTATCACCTATCGGCCAAATTTACTGGGCTTGATTTGATCAATTTAATGGGACGGGCTAAGTTAATCTCAGATACAACAGCAGTTTTGATGATATCTGGTGACGCAACACAGGAGACCGTATTAACTGCTCTTTCTGGTAGAGTGAGACACCTTCTTACTAAGCCACTTCAAACCAAAGCGTTGAAAAGCAAGATGCTTACCGCGCTAGAGCAGCAATATAACCTTGCTGAAGTACGTCGATTACTTGAAAAGTGTGAAACTATCACTCTTACTGATGTCATGCATTTACATAAAAAGTATGCGACGAGCGTTTGTGTCGAGTCACTATTGATTGACACGTTAGTCGAAACCCAACAATTTGATGTACTCGAAAAATTCCTTCCTTTCTGTAGTAACAAAGAACACGCCAGCCTTATATGCGCAGAAGCTTTCTTACTCCATAGGCAAGGACAAATTAAGGAAGCGCTAGATGTACTTGCAAACTATGTCACGCATAATCCGCTGTGCTTAAGAGCCATTGATAATCTCATCGGTTTATATGAAACTCTTGGTCAATATAATAATGCGTCCATTTTAGCTAATCGTGCATTCAAGCTCACACCAAGCAATAGTGCACGCATGATGACTGTTTCTCGGATATTATCCAAACTTGGTCAAATAGATAAATTGTATGACGTGGGTTACTTGTACACATCGAACTTATCTTCAACCGATACAGTTTGGCTATCGACAATGAATTCATATGTTGATTTGATTAGCGAGCATTTCAAGATGCTTCCTGATGCCAATGAGAAAAAGAAAGTATTTATAAAACTGAACCAACTTTGCTTGATCGCCGAAAAGCAATTAAGCCGAAGCCAACAAGTCGATCTAGCGGCCTTCAAGCAAATGATGCAATGCAAGTTACTGCTAGAAGCACGACCTGAATACGCACATAGAAAGCTTATGAAAGCTCTCAGCTATTACTATGCAGCACCAAACAAGACACCACTCCCACTGTTAAAGCAGGCTATTCCACTAATGGACTATTTTGGGGAGTTCGCAATTAAACATTCTTTGTTGGCACTGCTAACTGTACAGCCTGGTATGTCAATTGAGGAAAACTTCCAGATAAATAATGCTGATCAAGAGTTAAGAGATAAATACCCTTTTTCAATTGAGATATGTCTGAAACAACTCTCTGATAATACAACTAAAATAACAAGTATTGCCATGAATGAGAATATCGACTTTCTTTCTCGTCGACCTTTGCCACCCAATTGGTCTAATTGGTTTCAAAACTACCTTTCAGGCTCCTACTCGTCCTCTTTACCAAAACCCTTTAACCTGCAAGCCACATTGTGGAGATGAGCAATGATAAATTTCGAAGTACTTAATACTTACATGGACAACGATGTCGATATTATCTTTGCTGTTTTCTCAACCTATATGGAAGACTACGAAGATGGATTGAACCGTATTAATCAGCTTAACCAAGACCAAAATTGGCCTGAGTTGTTCCTACTGTCACACAGTTTAAAAGGCATCCTTTCAAGCTTTGGAGAGGAGTCGGCAGTATCAGCACTTAACAATATGGAGGAGCACACAAGAGATAATATCGCACCAAATAGCGGGGATCTGGCTATAGTTAATAAAGAGTTGGTTGCAATAAACCAGCAGATAACAGATTACTTATCCAACATGGATTAGTGACAAAACAATAAAAAATATTACGTTAATTGGAAATGCTAGGCTATGAACAACACAAATTTTAAAGAGTTGATAGATTCGCTTAAGGATCTGACGCCAACTCAAAAAAAATACTTAATAAGCCAGACGCGGCTTTCTTTAGAAGAAAGTGAAGTCCTGAAAAACAAAGACTTACTGACACCTGAAGAGCTCGAATTATTGCTTGCTGTAACAAACGCAAAATGAAAGACCGATAGAGGGAGCTAGACGCAACCATTACGGTTTTTCAAATTCTGAATCAGAGGGGTTAGCTGTGCTGACCCCTTTTTCATAGCAACTGCGTTAGAGTTCGATGATTGCCAACATATCTTCACCATCCTCATCCATACCAACTTCTTCAAAATCAAACTGACTGTAGAAAGGCTTGGCGACTGGATTAGTCGGGTTGTAACAGATCTCTATTTGTTTGAGGTTGGGCGCTTGTTTGATTTCTTCTATTGCCAGTTTTAATGCAACGCGCCCTATTCCTTTGTTTTGGTGTTTGGCATCAACCATAAAACGCCAAATAGAAACTTTATCACTTGTTTCATGAACCCACATGAAAAAACCAACGGCTTCCTCGTCTAGATAGATTGAACGAACTACATGGCCTTCGTTGTAGAAAGACTCCACCAGTGACCACATGTTGCATGCTACAAATTCTTCTTGTGGTTTCGTTACGTCCAAGTCACAGACGAGTTCATAGTTTTGTTTCGTAATCTCTCTCAAAGAGACATTCATGGCATCCTTTCCTTAATCATGTCTAATTCGATATTTTCTATGATGGTTAGTACATATACCCCAACCAATCGAGTGCACCCTTTGTCACTATCTGACCACGCAATGGTTTCACATAAAGGTCATTGAGCCTTTCTTCTGCGGCGCCATAATTTCTGTGTTCGTGCACTCTCATCCAAGTCGCCTCTACCTCTAAACACTGAAATCCGTTTTTTAGATAAAGCGAAGGATCGTCAGCCACAAGAATGATGAAATCAACGTCTTTGTCTTGGGCATACTCTGTAACACGAGTAAGCATTGTTGAAGCGACCCCTTTCCCTTGGAAATCAGTATCAACGCATAAATCGATGATCCCCAAGACTTTGATTGGCTCTTCATTCAAGTTCATAACTCGATAGTCCAGCCCCATATAACCAATCAGCTTTGTACCTTGAAACTCAAGAGCACGATAATGAGGTAACTGCTTGTAATAAGATCGGTCTGACTGATGCTCGGGAAATGCGGCATTTCGCAAATGCTTGATGGCTAGATGCTCGGCTGGACTTAAATCTAGCTCTGGAACGATGTTCATTGGTACGTTCGACCGTTATGTTTCAACCAACCACCTTCGTGGCGTCCTTGTGGATCGTGGTGCGTCCAGTGCAAGACACCACCTTTTGAATTCCACTCATATTCACCATTAAATTCAATACGGTCGCCAACGTTCAGATTCGCAACTCTTGGAGCCAAGTCAATATTGTGAGCAACCAAAAGCGTTTGGCGAGATTCTAGCTTAAGGATGAATTTTTGATGTCTCGAACCAACGTTGTCATCTCGTAACACACGAATGACCGCACCTGAACCTCGAACTTGTACATCACTTTGCTGCGACTGATAAGCTTGCTTCAATACTTGGTCATTCGCCATTGATACACTCGGTATTACAGCCAAACTGCCGAGTATTAATGCCAATAGAAACTTACTTTTCTTCATAGTTTGTTGCCTTGTATTTCTCTAAATTCTGGTTTGAGTCATTGATTGAGCACTATCCGCTTGTTGGATTTCTTCTAGCTCTTTGATATCGATTTGATCGACTTCTCGATTGAGGATTCGTTTATACTCAACAAGAGAGCTTGCATTGATGACCGGCAAAGTTAGCCCATGAAAATCGCGCTGTACGGATTCGGCCAAATTAATATCAAGCAATACCCATTGTTGGTTTGAGGTGCTGAAAATCTTCGTCCCCGGAGTCAATCCAATTTCGATTTTCTGGTTTTCATAAATCAGCTGAAGGTATTCTAAGTCCCACCCTTCTTCACAATAGTGTTTAAGCGGTTTACTTACAAAAGGTTGAAAAAAAGGTAGAAGCGTATGTACATCCTCTTTTTCAATATAGAGGTCAATGTCAGCAATAGGCCGAGAACCACCATGAAGGTGGGCGGCGAACCCCCCGACAATCTGGTAACGAATATCTTGCTTATCCAGTATTCCTTTCAGCCAAGACATTGCACGATACACTGATTCATTCATCCGCTGTCCTTTTGTTTCCATGAGTACACATTCAACCCAACAATCAATTACTGTAAGTAATTTATATTAAAAATAAAAGGTTAAAGTGCCTCGCGCTTTTACTTCGATTAATGAGCCACCAAAATGATCAAATACCCCACGATTTTGATAACAGAATATTATACAAACAATAATCAATGATAATTTCATGTTTGCATGCAATGCCTTTATCTTTAGCTTCAACAACGTTGCTTGTTGAAATGCCTTTGTCACTCCGACATCGCCTCACAAGCCGAGATAAGAAGGTTAAATATGAAATTTCTTCACACTATGATCCGCGTGGCTGACCTAGAGAAGTCCATCGAGTTTTACACCAAAGTTCTTGGTATGAGCGAGCTAGATCGCTTCGAAAACACAGAATACCGCTACACACTCGTGTTTGTCGGTAACGCAGACCAACCAGGCAGCGCGACGATTGAACTGACTTACAACTGGGACACAGACAGCTATGACCTAGGTAATGCGTTCGGTCACATGGCATTGGGTTGTGAAGATATTTACGCTGCATGCGACAAAATCAAAGCACTTGGTGGCAATGTCACTCGTGAACCTGGTCCAATGAAAGGCGGTGAAACGCATATCGCATTCATCAAAGACCCTGACGGTTACCAAATCGAATTGATTCAAACAAGCAAATAACGAGGTTAGTCATGAAAGATACATTATTTCAACCTGTACAACTTGGTTCTCTAACGCTTCAGAACCGTATCGTTATGCCACCAATGACTCGCTCTCGTGCAAGCCAGCCTGGCAACGTCGCAAACGACATGATGGCTGAGTATTACGCACAGCGCGCATCTGCGGGTTTGATTGTTGCAGAAGGCACACAGATTTCACCTATGGGGCAAGGTTACGCTTGGACTCCGGGTATTTACAGCCAAGAACAAATCGTAGGCTGGAAAAAAGTCACTGACGCTGTACACGCAAAAGGCGGTGCGATCTTCGCTCAGCTTTGGCACGTAGGCCGTGTAACTCACCCTGACAACATCGGTGGTGAGCAGCCAATTTCTTCTTCTGCACTAAAAGCAGAAAACGTGAAAGTGTTTATCGATAACGGCACAGATGAGCCTGGTTTCGTTGACGTAGTAGAACCACGTGAGATGACTACAGAAGACATCAAAGTGGTTATCGAAGAGTACCGTCAAGCGGCATTGAATGCGATTGAAGCGGGCTTTGATGGCATCGAACTACACGCAGCAAACGGCTACCTTGTTAACCAGTTCATCGATTCTGAAGCAAACAACCGTACAGATGAATACGGTGGTTCAGTTGAAAACCGTCTACGCTTCTTGGGTGAAGTGGTTGAAGCGATGACTCAAGCGATTGGTGCTGATCGCGTTGGTGTTCGTCTTGCTCCGTTTACGTCACTAAACGGTACTGTAGATAAAACACCAGTAGAAACTTACACAGCTGCTGCGGCACTGCTTGATAAGCTAAACGTTGTTTACATGCACATTGCAGAAGTAGACTGGGATGACGCACCAGATACGCCAGCTGAGTTCAAAACAGCCGTTCGTGAAGCTTACAAAGGCACCATCATTTATGCTGGTCGCTACAACACAGAGAAAGCGGCTGAAGCTCTAGAAAGTGGCTTGGCAGATATGGTTGGCTTTGGTCGTCCGTTCATCGCGAACCCTGACCTACCGAACCGTATCAAGAACGATTACCCGCTAACAGCTCACGATCCTGCGACGCTGTTTGGTGGTAACGAAAAAGGTCTGTTGGATTACCCGACTTACCAAGCAAACTAAACCGTTGAGCTTGCCTAGTTCAGCCGACTTATTTGAATAGGCAAGTTGAATAGACAAAACCCCGCAGATGAGTTTGAATGCATCTGCGGGGTTTCTCTTTTTTTGCGCCCAGTGTTGTCTGACATTATGGCTTGGGTATTGAAATTGGTTCTAACGACGCTGACAAGAAGTGCAACCACGACAAGCCGAGCGTGTGGTTTTATCCAACAAACTTCGCTGCACTTTGCAGTATGCGTTCTTTAATGCACGGCGAGCCGCAAACCAATCTTCAGGCTTAGTCAGAATCAAATAGCCATTGAAGCGCTTTACTAACTCCACTCTGTGTTTATCAATAAAGCGGCTGTCAAAACCAATATCGAAGTAATCCAAAGCTTCTTCGATACAAGTAAAGCTGGCAATCTTGGCTTGAATATCGTTTTGGCTCATAGCCTCGTTTCTGAGTTTGTTCACTTAGCTCCGAGTATAAAAACTCCCGTTCAACCGTTCTTTGATTTACATCCGTAGCACGTCATTTTGCTAGAAACCGCTGAGTTTTAAATTTTCAAAATGAAAATCAATATAAGAAGTCATCCTGCAAAACTCTTCTCATCTTCAGAATGCTTTTTAACTCACTGATTTTATGAGCCTAATTTTTGGTGCGCATTTTGCGTTAGTGAGTTTGTTGACTAGGGAGAGATGATGATGACTTACCGAGCAGAAATAGATGGATTAAGAGCGATTGCCGTCATATTGGTGATCTTCTTCCACGCAGACATCGAAGCGTTCGCTGGTGGCTTTATTGGCGTAGACGTGTTCTTCGTGATCAGTGGCTATTTAATTACCACAATTGTGATAAACGATTTGGATAAGAACCAATTCAGCCTTGCTGATTTCTACGAGCGCCGTATTCGTAGGATTCTGCCCTTACTGCTGCTGGTTATTGCAGTATGTTACCTACTCTCTTGGTGGTTGTTCCTTCCACATGCACACAAAGAGGTGGGCGAGTTTTCTGTGTCTTCCATTCTGTCCGCTTCTAATGTTTTGCTTTACCTCAAAGGGCACAATTATTTTGGGCTGGAAGAACAAGCCAATCCGCTCTTTCATACTTGGAGCTTAGGTGTGGAGGAACAATACTACATTGTCATCCCTCTTCTGCTCATGCTTCTGGCACGAGGCAAGCTCATGTCTTATCTCACCTTCTTCATTGCGGTGTTTGCATTAAGCCTGATGACTATTTGGTACGCCAGTGGTGATCCTGATTTCGCCTTTTACATGATTTTCTCTCGTGCGTGGGAACTGGCGGCGGGCTCTCTGATTGCTCTAGTGATGCGCAAAACCGTCATCAAACCCAACAACACCCTTGCCATGATTGGCTTAACACTGGTGCTTGCCTCCGCCTTGTTGTTCGATAAATCAAAAGATGGCGCCGGGCTCATGCTGTTAATCCCTGTGATTGGCACCGCGCTTATTATCTTGTTCTCATCCAAAGACAACACGCTGGGTAAAGCTTTAAGTCTCAAATCGGTGGTTTTTGTTGGGTTGATCAGCTACAGCCTTTATTTGTGGCACATTCCTTTGTTGGTTTTTTATCGCTACGTACTTACTGCCGGACAAGAATTCAGCCTCGCGTTTTATCTAGTGGCTCTATTTGCCTTTTCTTACCTTACTTGGCGCTTTGTTGAAAAGCCTTTCCGTAGCCGCAAGAAAATCGGCATTAGCACACTGGCTGCTTCACTTGTGTTAGTCACCCTGCCGCTGCTTGCTTTTGGTGTCGTCGGTCATAAAAATGGAGGCTTTCCAGACCGTAGCGCATTTTTTGAAGCTATGCGCGTAAACAATGGCTACGGAATTGCATGTAATGGTAATACAACCATCAACGACACTTGTTCATCATCTTCAGAGCCTACTGTCGCAGTATTGGGTAACAGCCACAGCATGGTCTTTGTTCAGCAGCTCGCCAATGACACACCTACGGGAGTTGTCCAACTTACGCAAGATTCTTGTGCGGTGGGTTATGTAGATATGATTACAGGAGTCAATAATCTATCGTGTCGAAGCTTCTTCACCGATGCAGTCGAAACTATTCGGGATACGCCTTCGATTCGACGTGTGGTGATTTCTTCTAACTTCAATAAAGAGTTCTCTAAGCAAGATTACCAAGCGTCGCTCACCCATCTATTGAACGAGTTAGAAGACAGAGAGATCGTTGTCTTTGGTCCAACACCTTCTGCACCGCATGCTATTGGCGAATGCTTATGGAAAGCGCAATTGTTTGGTGATAACACAGGCAATGAATGTGACTTTTCGCCGAAGCAGTCACACCCGCATCATGTAGCGACGCTGGTAGCGTACTTTGAACAATTTGAACATGTGGAGTTTGTCGACCTTACTAACTACATCTGCCAACAGGGCAAATGCGCAATGAAAGTGGGCAGCAACAATGCCATGTACACCGATGCAAGCCACCTCTCTTACAAAGGCGCAGAAATTGTATTGAGTAGCTATCAAAAGGAGTTGAGTGACAATCAACAACTCACTGCTCAACATTAACCCAATGACAAAAGGAAGAGAGCTCAGCGCTAACCCAAACGCAGAGCTTTTTTATTTAAAGATTCTTGGGTCGAAAGCAAAATCAAGCTTCTCTGCTTTCTTCAGGATGTCTTTCATCTTGGGGTGATTTGGATTGACGACGTAGTTGTTATCACGAGGAGAAATTGTCGAAGGCACTTGCAGTGCAGCAAATTCAGGATGTGGATCGTTGAGAAATTGGTCACCGATGTATTGTGTGGATTCACTAGCAGGAATAGAGCGCCAAGTGACCGGCAAGTCTTCTTCATCCAGTGCGGCAATTAAGTATTCCGGCATCTCGATACGATACAAATCGTAAAGCTTGGTGATAGCAGGATCGTTGTTTACATGCACGAAAACTTCTAACGAGCAGAGAGATTCGGATTGAGAAAAGTACAGTGCTTCGGTTCCTTTCGAGTTCCATCGCCCGCCGTACAGCTTGGCACCGATTGGGCTAAATGGAGACTCGGAGAACTTCTTTTGAGTCAGTCGATAGAGCTTCATATTACGAGAATACCCCGTGCTCTAGTCGTCCAATCAAATCTTTGACGATTTCAAAATCAACCGTGGTAGAAACCATGTCTAGTGGGCGTTTTCCACCCAAACCATAAACATTCTCTCTCATCCAACCTAGTGCGCGTTCTTCATCATCAAACAGTTCTGTTGCTAGCTTAAGTAGCATCGCTAAACGATAGATGGCATCACTCTCTTGCGTGTTGAAGCGCTCTTCGTTTTTGAGTCGACGTTTGATGGTGCTCACCGGGATCAATGTGACGTGTTGGAATTCGCTTTGAGAAAGCTTCACACGCTCGACGATATTACGGTATACCTTTGGCTCAAAGCCTTTATGAACCGCATCGGTACGACCGGTTTCGGCATCTTCAATGCCCAGCATAAACCAGAAGTTTGCCTTATGAGGCTGCTTGGGTTTAAAGCTTTTTAATGTTGCCGTTGCCATACTGAGCTCCTATAGACCAAATGGTCTTAATATTATGGTCCATATGAGCCCAATTATCAATCGTACAAATTGCAGCCACAGTAAAACAGGCGCTAATCAGAGCAAGAGAAACGTTAAGGCTTGTCTACGCCTGCGTATTTCACCCCAGAAAGCAACGCCATATCGCGATTCCAAGTGGCGAGGTCGCGTTGATTAAACTTGCTGAGATCATCGTGGCCACACGCCCTTGCCATCACTTGCATCAACTCAACCGAGGCTTCAAAGAAGTTCTTCAATTGAACCGAGGCTTTATCCACATTCAACCGCTGTCTTAAGTCGGCTTTTTGCGTTGCAATGCCTGCTGGACAATTGTTGGTATTGCACATTCTCGCGGCTACACAACCTATCGACTGCATCGCACTGTTAGAAATCGCAACGCCATCTGCACCGAGCGCCATCGCTTTTACAAAGTCCATTGGAACACGCAGTCCACCCGTAACAATTAACGTGACACGGTCACTCACACCTTGTGCATCCAGATAGCGTCTTGCTCTAGCGAGAGCGGGAATAGTTGGTACGCTGATGTGATCACGAAACATCGCAGGCGCTGCGCCCGTGCCTCCTCCACGACCATCCAAAATGATGTAGTCCGCACTGGCATCAAGTGCGAACTGAATATCTTCTTCGATATGGTTTGCACTGAGCTTGAAGCCTATCGGGATACCACCTGTCACTTCCCGTACCCGATCTGCAAACTTTTTAAAATCTTCTGGGGTATGCAGATCTTTAAACGTCGGTGGTGAAATCGCAGATTGCCCTTCGGGAATGCCACGTACTTGCGATATTTTACCCACATTTTTATTGGCTGGAAGATGACCACCAGTCCCTGTTTTTGCTCCCTGCCCACCTTTAAAGTGGAAGGCTTGAACATTGAGCAACTTAGATTCGTCGTAACCAAATTGCGCACTCGCCAGTTCATAGAAATAACGCGAGTTCGCCGCTTGTTCTTCTGGCAACATGCCACCTTCTCCGGAGCAGATTCCGGTTCCGGCTAACTCCGCACCTTTCGCGAGTGAGATTTTGGCTTCTTCTGATAACGCGCCAAAGCTCATGTCAGAGACAAACAACGGGATTTTGAGCACTAACGGCTTCTTCGCTTTTGGACCAATTACCAATTCGGTTTTGACTGGCACATCCTCCATCAGAGGTTTGGTTGCCATTTGTGCGACCATCATTTGCAGTTCATCCCAATGTGGCAATTGGTCTCTCGGCACTCCCATCGCCGTCATCGGTCCATGATGCCCTAACTTTGATAGCCCTTCTCTTGCCAATTGGTGAATAAACTCAACTGTGGGTTCTTCTTGCGTCGCCACTGCAGTTGGGATCTCGTTATGTCCTGCTTGGATTCCCGGACCTTCTTGCCCTACTTGCTCAGAGGTAAACTGCTTATGCGTCCCATCGCAGAAAGGCGCGTTTGCGGTGTGCTTACACTGACACAGATACGCATCTTCATCCTTTTCAGCGACAAAGCTCATGGGTTTAAAATCGGTTCCGGCGTGGGAGCCATCACAATAAGGTTGGTTCTTAGATCGCCCGCATCGACAAAAGTAATATTCTTGCCCTTGCACAAGCTCAACTTTGATCGGTTTGTTATCCGCTATTACTGGTTTGCTCATTTTGCTTCCCTTTTTCAATGCCATACTCTGTGGTTGGCTTTCAGTAAGCGTAGAACAGCTCAAGTAAAGCGTCAGGGGAATAGAGATTTACCTATACTTTATGTGGGTCTCAACACTCAGGAGGCTAACATGACCATGTCAACCCGGCTCGACCACTATTTGACTGAGCACCATATTCACTTTCAAACCGTGAATCACAGTCATAGTAATAGTTCGCTGCAAAGCGGTGTTGCAGCGGGTATCCCTCTCAATAACTTGGCAAAAGGCGTGATTTTGGAAGATCACCAAGGTCGTCATATGATGGCTGTCTTGCCTGCGAATAATAAAATCAGCTTGTCTCGATTGAATGACGAGCTCAACGCCTCTTTCCGTTTAATCAAAGAAAGAGAAGTCTATCGTTTGTTTACCGATTGCGATAACGGCGCGATACCTCCGGTGGGTAGCGCTTATCACATGGCAACCATTTGCGATGAAATGCTCGCCAATTTAGAGCATGTATATTTGGAAGCAGGCGATCACGAAACCTTGATTAAGTTGGATAAAGAAGCGTTCCGTGAACTGATGGGAGAAAGTCGTTTTCTACGCTTTAGTAGTCAGGTATTTCATTAGTCTTAAGCTGCAATGAATGCGGTATCTAGAACATATTGGCTCTTGTTGTGACGATTTCATTTTGAATTGCTTTCGCGACAAGAGCCTTTATTCGTCCTTATCCTTGGTGTCTTTAATCTCCTCAACCAAACCCGACCTGTCAATTCGATAATGTGCGAGATCGTGAGCAAGAAAGAGATGACCAGAGTAAGCGGTTTGAGCTTCTTGCCGAATCTGCTCGATCGACACATCCGCTTCAGGGCTGAATTGATAGCGAGGACTAAAGTGAGTGAGAATCAAGCTCGGAACTTGTTTTGCCTGCGCATAACTGGCGACTTGTGAGGAATAGGCGTGACCAACTTCTCCCGCTCGCTCTTTCATCGCTTCTGAGTACGTTGATTCGTGTACCAACAGATGCGCGCCTTCAATTAGACTATCGAGCTTCTCTGGGGTGTCGTTATCACCACAAATGATCGCTTTTCTCGGTGGATGTGCAAGCTTAGTAAACGCCTTACTCATTAAGATTTGACCTTGGTACTCCACATCATTCCCCCGCACAAGCTCTCCCCAGATTGGTCCCCTCGGTATGTTCAATTGCTCAAGTTTTTCAATGTCTGGATACATACGAATGGTTGATTCTTCAAAACAGTAAGCAAAGCTAGGAACGCGATGAGAAAGTGCGGTAGCGGTAATCGTAAACTGACCAATTTCAATCGAATCAAACTGCTCTACTTCGATGAAGTGAAGTTCAAATGGCAGATAGAGTTTGGTGAACGCCTGAGTCGCTTCAAACCACTGTTTAATCCCCTCTGGGGCAATGATCGTCAGAGGATCTTTGCGGTTATTCATGCCTGCACTGGCGAGCAAGCCCGGTAAGCCATAGCCATGGTCGCCATGAATATGAGTAATACAGATGGCTTGTAAATAATTAAGTGATAACGGAGTGTGGAGCAACTGGTGTTGAGTCGCCTCTCCACAGTCAATCAGAAACCACCCTTTCCCCTTGCTCTCCAGCAAAGCAGTCGCAGAAACGTTACGGGATTTAGTTGGAACCCCAGAAGACGTTCCTAAGAAATACAGCTCCATATGACTTCCCATTCCTTAAGTAAAAGCTCTAATTACTCATAAAGTTTAGCATTCGATCCAGTGATAAATTGTATGATTCTCACCGATTAGAGCACTAAGCCTCAAATACCAATTAAACACCTGTTTAAAACATTTGTACCAAAACGCATTTATTACCATTCGCTATTCTATAACACTTAAGCCACATTTTTTGAGTGGACATCAAACATCATAAGGATATTTAGTAAAACATAAACAATATAAAAACCGAGCCTAACTATAACATTTACAGATAGTTATAAACAAAAATACAAACCATTGGTTATATGAGATGGAAATAACAAATCTTGAAATTCAATGTTACAACTATGTTAATTGTTTTTATGCTTGAGCTGAGTGTTTAATGAATAACCTACTTACCCCCTGTATAGGTTATTAGGCACTTTTATTTAAAACGCATCCTAAAAACACATGGAGTTTCAGAGTGATATGAAGACAAGGAATGCAAAACTCGCGCTTGCAATAGCTATAGCGCTCAGCTCCCCTAAATTATACGCGGCTGGGTTTCAATTATCCGAACATTCTGCCGCTGGTCTAGGGCGTGCCAATGCAGGCGAAGCCGCCATAGCAGACGGCGCATCGGTGGTTGCCCATAACCCTGCTGCTATTACAATGTTCGATTCTTACCAATTGTCCGTAGGTGCTGCTTACATCATGCCAGAGGTTCGCGTAACCGGTAACGGACCTTCAGAATCCTTCAATAATCAGCTAACCAACAATGACGTCGTCGACAATGTGGTTGTGCCATCATTTTATATCGCTGCCCCAATCAATGGCTCGTGGTCCTGGGGGCTTGGCATCTTCACTGACTTTGGGTTGGCGACCGAATACCCTGATGACTATTTAGCCGGACCGATTGGTGGAGAAACCAGTTTAGAAACCATTAATTTTAACCCTACCATCGCCTACCGAATCAACGAAGAGTTCAGTGTTGGTGCTGGTGCTAGCATTGTTTATGGTAAAGCCAAGCTCACACGTACATTGGGTATTCTTGCCGATGCGATTAATGCTGATACGGGCGCAAATTTTGCTCGCACCGACGTGGCAAAATCACTCGATGGTGATGGCTGGGGTTACGGTTTTAACCTCGGCGCACTTTGGGAGGTCAACGAGAAGCACCGTTTCGGACTAAGCTATCGCTCTAAAGTGGATGTGGATTTCGAAGGCGATTATTACTCAGACATCCCAAGTGCGATTTCGATGCCGGGTCAAACCGTGACGGGGGACCTAACCCTAAACCTGCCGAGCATTACTGAGTTCTCTGGTTTCCATCAGATTACCGATCCACTGGCTATTCACTACAGTGTGATGATGACGGGTTGGGATGTGTTTGAGGAAATCCGCGCCACCGTAGATGGACAAGAAGTTCTGCAAAAGGATGAGAACTTCGAGAATTCCTTCAAATATGCGTTTGGGGGAACTTACCAACTCAACCCATCCTTCACACTGCGTGCTGGTATTGCTTACGACGAAACGCCTAACGTGAATGATAAGAGCATCAGCTTGCCAGATTCCGACCGAATCAATTACAGCTTTGGTGCCACTTACGCCTTCAATCAAAACAGCCGAATCGACTTTGGATTCACCTTTATTGATGCCGAAGAAGTCACGTTCACTGAGCCGCTTGAGCCGCACGCTCTACCGGGTGTTGATATCGCCTATCGCTCTGAAGGGGACGCCTACATATACGGAATCCAATACAACCACTCTTTCTAATTATTCCTGACTGAGTCAATAACACTAATTACAGGGAAGCAAATCATGCACGGAATAAACAAAACGGTTGTCGCTGCACTCATCAGTTCCGGTCTTTTGATGGGTTGTAACAGTGACGATTATGATGAACCGCAAACCTCTAGCGGTTATGAATTATCTGAATACGGTACACCAGAATTATGTGGCAACGGTCAGGAATGGGCGAGCGCGGAACAAGTCACCGCAATTGAAAACCTGGTCGAACTTGCCGAAGACAACAGCGTGGTAACACTGCCCGCTGGTTGTTTCAAAATGAATAACCAATTGACGGTCGATTCAAAGAATAACCTCGTGTTACGTGGTGCCGGTATCGACCAAACCTACCTCGACTTCAGTGGTGTGGACGGCAAAGATGGTATTGCCATCAGTGGTGGTTCAAATATCACCGTATCCGATCTCCAAATTGCAGAAGCCTCTAAGAACGGTCTTAAAGCCGACGGGGTTGAAGGCATCATTATTCGTGACGTCGCGGCGGTTTGGCTCGAAGTACCTCGTGCACGTGACGAAGATGGCAACTTACGCGGTACTTACGGCATCTATCCAGTAAAATCTCAAAACGTCTTGATTGAAGATACGTGGAGTTACGGCAGTGCCGACGCGGGTATCTATGTGGGTCAAACCATCGGTGCAGTTATCCGTGACAACGTAGCGGAAAAGAACATCGCCGGTATCGAGATTGAAAACAGTTCGAATGTGGATGTCTACGACAACTTAGCGCTTGGAAACACGGGCGGTGTGCTGCTGTTTGACCTACCGGGCGCGACCACTATTGGTCGCTTGATTGATGATGTACGCATATTTGATAACGTCATTCGCGACAACAACTTAGAGAACTATGTTGATACCACCTGTCAAAATGGACTAGGTGGTTGTGGCGTGGTGGGCATCGTCCCTCCTGGTACTGGCGTCGTCATTCTGTCCGGGCGTAATAGTGAGTTCTTCAACAACACGATTACTAACCACGACTCGATGGCACTTGCGATGACGAGTTACTTGTTGGTGAATGGCGATCCCAACGCTTACAGCCCACTTAATGGGACATCTGAGGGCAATGCCGTTATGCAGGGCTGGAACCCTGTTCCGACCAATATGTATTTCCATGACAACACCATTACCAACACGGGCGCCAATCCAAATGGTTCTCTGATTGAGGATATGATTTTAGCGTACACATTGAATCATCAAGCCTTCCCTGCTCTGTTTTACGATGGCGCGGGTGAGTCACTAATCCGTTCACAAATGTTTGCACCATTGCGTGACGCACTCAACGGTATGACAGGAACAACCAACTGGAATTACCTTACCGAATTTACCGATGCAGACAGCAACTGTTTAGTGAACAATGGCGCAAGTGTCGGTGTACTAGTTGACAATATGGACCCAACCGCAATTGGTCGTTATGCAGAAAACCCAGCCAATGCAGATTTCTTATACGAGAACGAGCAAACAACGCTGCTTACTGCTGGTTGTGATTCTAAGACGCCATTAGACATCAATACCGTCACAATTAATGGCGTTGTGTATGGTTATAATCAAACCGAAGACGGAGCGACGGATCCTGATAACCCAGATACACCAAATGGCATCATTGGCAACGCAAGCTGTACCCTAGACGACGTGGCGGGTATTAACTGGGATGCGATTACTCGTGAAAGCGCGACATACGGTGAAAACTGTGTGAGCTTGTCGCAATACAATCTGTTTGAAGATGCGAAAGATCCAACACAAAACCTCAATTTAGCGGCATCTGCGAAAGGCACTCTGTATGAGATGAACGTTGAACTCTTTACTGACTATGCACGCAAATACCGCTTTGTAGTGATGCCGAACGAGGCTTCAGCAAGCTATCGTGAGCAAGAGGTGTTCGACTTCCCAGTCGGTACCGTATTGATTAAAACCTTTGCGCTACCTTCGAGTACTGAGAATGCTCGTGGTGAAAACGAAGAGCTCATTGAGACTCGCCTATTGATTCGTCGTGACAGCGGTTGGATTGCCTTGCCTTACGTATGGAATGAAGACAAAACCGACGCTTACCTGACTGCCGTATCGGTACCCTTTGAGCGCAGCGTAGAACATAACGGCGAAACGCTTAATTTCACTTATGAAGTACCAAGCCGAAATGAGTGTACCTTGTGTCACAAAGTAGAATCTGATGTCTCCGATCCTACTGGTAACACACAGCCAAAAGGTTTCTCTCCTATTGGTCCTAAAGCTCGTAACCTAAACAGTGTTCAAGATGTCTCTGATGGCTCGCCAGTCAACCAACTTGTACATTGGGAAACGCTGGGGCTATTTACAGAAGCTTTACCAGATACACCAGAGAACTTACCTAAGACCCCTGTCTTTGATACCGAAGCGGGAGCAAGTAATCTAACGGATACTGAGCTACTGGATTACGCCAAAGCGTACCTTGATGTGAACTGTGCGCACTGCCATCGCACCGAAGGTAAAGCGGCGAGTAATCCATTCAAGTTTGAATACTGGCGTGAAGGGATCAGTGAAATGGGTATTTGCGCTCGTGGTATCACCTTCCACAAAGGTCCATCTCCGTATGTGATTGTACCGGGTGATCCAGAAAACTCTGTGCTGCACTACCGCATCAATGTCGACAACGGAAATATGATGCCAGAACTAGGCAGACACGTTGTTCACGATGAAGGTGTTCAGTTAATTGCCGATTGGATTAACTCGATTGATACCACAGGCTGGAACTGTATAGAGTAATAACATCAATGGCTACCAGATGTTTAGGTAGCCATTAACACACTTCAATAGTACGAATTAACAACAAACAAAAACCGCCTCACTGGGCGGTTTTCTTATTCTTTGGTGTTCCAATGTCAGTAGCGTTAACGCATAAAGAACTTCTGCAATGCTTTGATTGCCATACCACGTCGTTCCATCAACATACCTACGCGAGGTAACCACGTTGGTGTATTTAGAACGGTTTTGGCGTGGCTAAAGGTTCTAAATCCTTCTTCGCCATGGTAGTGGCCGATACCAGATTCACCAATACCACCAAATGGCGCATCTTCCGCACCAACGTGTAAGATGGTGTCATTCACCCCAACCCCGCCACTGTGGGTATTACGGGTAATTCGCTCAATAACATTCTTATCTTCTGACATGATGTAGAGAGCAAGTGGGCGTTGATTCTGGTTGATGTGGTCGATGGCCTCTTGGATCTCACGGTAAGGCTTGATCGGCAGAAGAGGACCAAAAATCTCTTCCTGCATGATGACCATATCTTCCGAAACATTGGTCACTAGGTGCGGATATAGTAGTCGCCCCTCTGCGCTCGTCTCGGACACGGTATGTATTTCTGCGCCCTTGGCTTTGGCATCTTCCAATACTGCCTTTAAACGGTCGTACTGGCGCTGATTGATGATATGAGTAAAGCCTTGGTCGTTCTGGCCTTTGAGGTACAGCGCTTCAAAACGTTGTAGAAACAGAGCGACGAACTCGTTGATTTTTCCCTCTGGTACAAAGGCATAATCTGGCGCAACACAAATTTGTCCAGCATTGATGCATTTGCCAAATAGAATCGCATCAACCGCTTTGTTCAAGTTAGCGTCATCTGCCACGATGACCGGAGATTTACCGCCGAGTTCCAACGTAATTGGAGTTAAATTCTCAGCAGCAGCACGAGCAACCGCGCGACCAACGTTGGTTGATCCTGTAAACAGCAGATGATCAAACGGCAATTTACTGAACGCTTGAGCAACTTCCGCTTCGCCCTCTACGACTTCAACATCTTCAGGCAATGCTCGACAAATCTCAGAAATCACTTTGTTGGTCATAGGGGTGAATTCAGAGAGTTTCATCATCACTCGGTTACCTGCGGCAAGTGCAGTCACTAATGGCGATAAACTGAGAATGACTGGGAAGTTCCAAGGCGAAATGATGCCAACCACGCCAACCGGTTGATATTCAACGGTGACTTTTGAAGGAGCAAGCAACAAACCTGCATGACGACGACTTGGCTTACACCATTTATTGAGGCGTTTCAGGGTGTAATTGATTTGCGCAACCGTCGGCAATACATCCGTCATTGCCGTATCAAATTCAGAGCGATAACCGAAATCGGCGCTTAACGCTTCCACCAAGTCTTGCTGGTTATTTAAGATGGTTTGTTTAAGGAGAGTCAGCTTTTGCTTTCTCGAATCCAAGCTCGGATAAGGATCCGTGTTGTATCCGGCTTTGAGCTTATCTAACTTTTGCAGCAGCAGTTGACCAACTTCGACGTCTACGATCGCATTCATGATTTTCTCCTTGTACCCCTGACAACTGACAATGTCGCACTTATGTACGATTTAAACTTAACATAGGTGCAACATTGTGACTATTTAAGAGGTTAGGAAGTTAGAGTTGAAACTCAGATTTCTGTGCATTAGAGCGCAAGCTTCATTTTAAAATACGGCACTTCCGATTTGTAAAAACGTTCACCTTCCGTATGCATTCCAAAACGTTCGTAAAAGATGAGCGCCGATTCTCTTGCATCACACCAAAAATACTCGACAGGAGATAGCTTCAAGTTCACCAAGATATAGCGAACCATTGAAGAGCCAATACCTTGCCCTTGATAGTCAGGTAATATGGCGAACTTACGCAGCCGAGCTTGATTGTCGTCAAGGTATATCGATGCAACGCCGACTAAAACGTCATCAACAAACGCACCATAATGCTCTGCTTCTTCATCACCCTCTACATGACAATGTTCCACAGGCTTACTAGGCCATAATACTTGGTGTCGAATAGGCATGGCTTGCTGCCACGTGATCCGGTTAATTGCAATTTCCATCTCTAAATACCAATGAGTACTCATTCATCGCTGCAATAATGGATTATCTTTTCGAGCATGATAAGTCTCTTATCACTAAAACCTGAATGTAGTTTGTAATTTGTGACAAAGGCTTAAATCGAACAATTTACAACCATAAAACCCTTTTCCAGTAGGCTCTAATTGTTGCGGTTATGCACGCTCTTCTAGCGAATGGCTCGTCTCGTGCTGTGCGTCAAATACCAGCTCATAAATTCCTAATCTCTGGCGAGAATCGAGCATTTCAAAATCATGGTCTACGTATTCCTTTAATACCGCCCCTGCTCGCTCTGCAATCTTGATGCTCGGAACATTGCCTTCCATACAATGGAATTGAATCGCACTTGTCTGCCCTCGCTCACGAACCAATGGCAATAGAACAGATAAACCCTGATCAATAATGCGATGGCCATGCCCCTGCTCGGCGAGCCAATATCCCACTTCCGCCACACCCGTTTCTAGGTTCACGCCTTTCATACCTAACACACCAACAAAGTTCTGATCGAAGCGAATGGCAAACCAATACGCCTCAAACGCGTTAGAGTTAATACGTTGAGATATGTAAGCGACGGCCTCTCTGCGATTCGTCACCCAATCCGTCCAAGGCAAATATTGTGACAAGTGTTCACGGCTCTTATTCACCGCAGCAAGCAAAGGCGTCGCATGCTTTGTCAATAAAGGCTCAATGGAAATGCGCTCTGTGATTTGTCGCAATTGGTGTTTTTCATATCCTTGGTACATCTGGAGAACTCGTTGACCTACTTTTGTTTAATCACTGTGAATGGTGAAGGTTTGCTTTCAACATAGTGCTTCCATACATGCTCGTATAGTTGATGTTGATTGGCAAATGGTGCGAGCTGTTTGGCTTCTTCTAAGGTACACCAACGATAATCAGTATGTTCGTGATTTAGCGCCACCGTTTGATTCGGTTTGCAGAACAAGACAAAACAAGGAATGACCATGATTCGATTCTTGTGCGCCTCATAAAACTGTTCTAGAAAATCTGCGCTATGGAGCTCTACATCTTCGATTTGTGTCTCTTCCTTAAGCTCTCGCACGATGGTTTGCCAGCCAGTTTCGCCTTCTTCCACACCACCAGCGACATGGCACCAATAACCACCTTTGACTCGCTCTAACAACAGCATTTTCTTTATGCCGTCGAATTCGGAAATCACCACACCAGACACATGCGTTGCTTGAATAGGAATCATCCTTTTCTCCTTATGTATTTATTGTTTTTATATCTGAACGAGACAGTCTACCTTGCTTCAAGAAGATCCGGAGTCTTAATCACAAGGTGCTGATCTTTTTGTCAGTCTAGTATGCTAAAGTGCGATCTCCCTCAATAAACGAGCAGTAAGATGCCTAACTCAATCAATTCGATGATTCCCATTGGCGTACGCTTTATGGTGCTGTCCGCTTTTGGCTTTGCACTGATGTCTGCCACCGTAAAACATGTTAGCTTGCACGGCATTCCAGTATTTGAAATCGTAGCAGCAAGGGCACTGGTCTCATTAGTGATCAGCTATCTTGATGTAAAACGCAAAGGCATTTCGGTTTGGGGTAATAATAAACCTCTCCTTTTCGCGCGAGGCGCTGTAGGCACCATGGCTTTGATGTGTGTGTACTATTCTGTTACAACGCTACCACTAGCTGAAGCGACCATTTTCCAGTACATCCACCCTGTATTTACTGCCTTACTTGCGGTTTTCTTCCTTAAAGAACGTATCCAGTCTTCGACGTTTATCTGTATCGCCCTGTGTTTGCTTGGGGTATACGTTATGGTGAGGCCAGAAACCGGTCCAGACGCCGAACATGCTTTACCTATGTTTAGCGTGATGATTGCTATCTTAGGTGCTTTTGGTAGCTCTATCGCGTACGTAATCGTACGTAAGTTAAGCCAGACCGAAGACAGCTCGGTGATCATTTTTTACTTCCCGTTGGTGGCGCTGCCTGCATCGATTCTTTTGATTGGGGATCAATTCGTCATGCCAGATTTGTATCTGACCATGATGCTCGTTTTAGTCGGCGTCTTTACGCAAATAGGACAACTGGGCCTCACGAAAGCAATGCAAACACAAGAAGCAGGAAAAGCATCGGCTTATTCTTATGTACAGATCATTTTCTCTGTCGTTTTGGGCATCGTCTTCTTTGGTGAATTACCTTCGGCGTGGACATACTTAGGTGGCGCATTAATCGTGACAGGCGCGCTGATCAACGTATTTGGTCAGCATCTCAAGTTGCCGTTTATAAAACGATAGCAATCGCCCTTCTACTTACGTTTCGTTTGAACGAAAAACAATAAAGCCAGAGCATCACTCTAATGCCGATCAGTTAAACATTAATCGGCAGATCAATTGAATGATCCCTCCAGTGTGTAAAAATCCGATAGACCCTGTTTATCGGATTTTTTTATGCACGTTTCTCAAGCCCTCGATATCATAAA
>NZ_LNRB01000018.1:0-119109 GCF_001557945.1 Vibrio sp. CUB2
AGGGTTGTTCGAGACTAGAACGTTGATAGGCAGGGTGTGTAAGCGTTGTGAGGCGTTGAGCTAACCTGTACTAATTGCCCGTGAGGCTTAACCATACAACACCCAAGGGGTTTTGATGGACTCAATGCAAGAACATTGAATGTGTAAATAGAACTTAAAATCAGCTTTCCGAATTAAAGAATTTGCTTGGCGACCATAGCGATTTGGACCCACCTGACTTCCATTCCGAACTCAGAAGTGAAACGAATTAGCGCCGATGGTAGTGTGGGGCTTCCCCATGTGAGAGTAGGACATCGCCAGGCTTTAAATTTGAAGAAGCCCACTCGAAAGAGTGGGCTTTTTTGCATTTGAAGCAAAGTAAATTTGTGGTTACCAAGAACTCCCCTATAAAGGCACAGCACTTTCTAAAGTCTGTATAGCTTTCCTGTTTAGTAAATTGATCATGAGATAGTGCTAACGCACTACCTAGTCTCTCACAATGTCACCGCCAGAATAGCCTTAAGCTCGTTGTTAAAACATATATTGGGCACGCCTCATACTAGATTTAGGCATAAGCACTGAGTGTGAGCGTTTTAAGGGAGACGTGGGACGTGGATAGTATGGATGATAAAGCAAAGGGGTTAAGAAACCTTTTGGATTCTTAAGTTGGTAGAGTGCTGCAGTTTGACGTCAGGAATATTGCCATGATACAGAGTGACTTGATTACGTCCGGAGTGTTTTGAGTAATACATGGCTTTATCTGCGTTAACCATTAACTCTTTTGCGCTCAATACCTGCCCGTCATATTCCGCGACACCAATGCTAACCGTTGTACTGATTTCGATACCATCTACTTTGCATGGCGCGTTTTGGATCGCTTGTCTGATCCTTTCTGCTACCTCGTAGGCTTGTATTGCGCTGGTGTTGGCTAGGATCACGGCAAATTCTTCCCCTCCTAAACGACCAATAAAGTCAGTTCCACGGATTGCACGTTGGCAAATCTTGGCCACATGATTGATCACTTGATCGCCGGAGAAGTGCCCAACCTGATCGTTGATCTCTTTGAAGTGATCAATATCAATCATGACGCAAGTTAGGGTTTGAGATGGATGCGAATGCGAGCTTAGAGACCTATCTAGGCTTGTTAGGAATGCTCGGCGATTCAAGACACCTGTTAACTCATCTGTCTCTGAGAGCTCTTTGAGGCGCCTTTCTAGCAGATGCGTTTTGGTGACATCGCGCACGGACCAAATTACCAAGTTTTCACCACCTTGAAAGCTTTCTACGGGTTTAATGATCGCTTCAAACCACGTTTCTTCAGGGTTCTCTAGTGCTTCTAGTTCTTCTATTGGCATTAAAAGGTGGTCTTGTAGGGCGATACTGTATTTGACGACCTTGGGCTCGTTAGAGCGAAGCACATCGTCAATATAACCGATTAACTCAGCGGCTTTACTCGGCGATAAAACATCGTTTAACGTGAGGTTGGTGTAGCTTTGTGCATTGAAGTGTTTTGAATGGTAAGAGCCACCGAAACTTTCGATATAGCGGCCTTGCTCATTGAGGATAAAGACATGATCAGGGAGGGTATTCAAAATGGCATGAAGCCAATCGTCCCTTTCTTTGTAAATCATGAGGTTAGTTCCTTTATCCAATGTAAGTCGTTGATTATATCTGTTTGTATTGAGTTCACAATCAATACTGATCACAGTTCAAAGTATCAGACTTGACTAATGTTTGTACGAGAGATGAAGGAGAAGCGTTTGGAAGAGTTGGAGTGTCAGAAGCTTGAAGCTAATAAAAAAGGCTTAGCCATTGCTGACTAAGCCTTTTTTACAAAATTACTGTATGAACTGATATTAGTTCATGCCGTACTTTTTAAGTTTTTTGCGAAGAGTACCGCGGTTGATGCCCATCATAGTTGCTGCGCGAGTTTGGTTACCGCGAGTGTACTGCATGATGGTATCTAATAGTGGCTGTTCAACTTCAGCTAGAACTAATTCGTATAGTTCAGTTACTTCCTGGCCGTTTAGTTGAGCTAGGTAGTTTTTAAGAGACGCTTTAACAGAGTCACGTAAAGGCTTCTGAGTAATCTGGTCTTGTGACGTTACTGTAGTTACTGTTAATGCTTCTGAAGTCAGATTTTGTTCGAACATATTCGGTCTAGCTCTTCTCTTAATTATGATGCAACGTTATCAAAATAACCCTCTAATGCCTCAAGCTGCAGCTCAGCTGCATCGATAGCATTGAAGGTACGGCGAAACTCACTCGCTTGTTCATGCTCTTTTAGGTACCAACCAACGTGCTTACGCGCGATACGTGGACCTAAGAACTCTCCATAGAAATCATGCAGAGCGTTCACATGACCAAGCATAATGGTTTTCACTTCCTCACTTGGAAGCTCATCCATTGTGGTGCCGTTTTCCAAATAGTGATGGATTTCCTGGAAAATCCAAGGACGACCTTGGGCAGGGCGTCCAATCATTAAAGCGTCTGCACCGGTGTACTCCAGTACAAACTTCGCTTTCTCCGGGCTATCGATATCACCGTTTGCGATAACCGGAATGGATATAGCGTGTTTAACCGCTTTAATGCTGTCGTATTCGGCCTCACCTTTGTACATACACGCTTTTGTTCTGCCATGCAGTGCAAGAGCCTGTATGCCGCAGTCTTCGGCTAATTTAGCGATGTGAACACAGTTTTTATTTTCTGTATTCCAGCCAGTACGGGTTTTTAACGTTACAGGAACGTCTACCGCGTCCACTACCGCAGTCAAAATCTCTTTGATGATGTCTGGGTACTGAAGCAGGGCAGAACCCGCCAGCTTCTTATTCACTTTCTTTGCTGGGCAGCCCATGTTGATGTCGATGATTTGCGCACCGTTTTCAACACTGAATTGAGCCGCATCGGCCATAAGCTGTGGATCGGAACCGGCAATCTGTACAGAGCGAATGCCCGATTCGCCCTCATGTACCATGCGCTGTTTCGACTTTGACGTTCCCCATAGTTTCGGATTAGCAGACATCATTTCACTGACGGCCATTCCCGCACCATAGCGAAGACACAACTCGCGAAACGGTCTATCCGTTACACCAGCCATAGGGGCTACGATTAGATTGTTCTTAAGTTGATAGTTTCCGATTTTCAAAACGTCATCACAGTTCTGTACCAGCAAGGGCGCGCATTTTACGCATTTTTTTACTGCGTGAAAAGACTAATATTTGAGCATTTACAAATTGTTTTTGTAATTTGTATGAAATTCAAACAATTAGCCCTGAAAACCTTGTCTAGCCTTGCTTACGACCGGAGATACGACACCATTCGCTTTGCTCTGCGATTGGATCAATGTGAAGCTCATCACGGTAATAGTTCGCCACGTCTTCTGCTTGAGTGTCTAAAACACCAGACATCGCTAGGTCACCATTTGGTTTAACCAAACCTTTGATGATAGGTGCAAGTTCACGTAATGGACCAGCAAGAATGTTAGCAACAACCACGTCAGCGATTAGGCCTTCAGGTTGGTTTTGAGGAAGGTACACTTCTAATTGGTCAGCAACACCATTGCGCTCTGCGTTATCGCGAGAAGCTTGAAGAGCTTGAGGATCAATATCGATCCCGATAACTTTGCCTGCGCCAAGTTTGATCGCTGCGATCGCAAGGATGCCTGAGCCACAACCAAAGTCGATAACTGTTTTACCAGATAGATCTAAACTCTCTAGCCATTCAAGACAAAGTGCTGTTGTAGGGTGAGTGCCCGTACCGAAAGCCAGACCAGGATCAAGCATAACGTTAACTGCGTCTGGTTCAGGAACATCACGCCAACTTGGACAAATCCATAGACGTTCGCCGAACTTCATTGGGTGGAAGTTTTCCATCCATTCGCGTTCCCAGTCTTTGTCTTCTAGCTGTTCTACTTTGTAAGCAAAATCGTCCGCTAGCATGCCGCTTGCTTTGATTTGAGTGATGATGAAGTTTGTATCTGCTTCTGCATCGTACAGTGCCAGAATGTCAGTATCGCCCCATAAGCGAGTCTCGCCTGGTAGAGGTTCGAATACGGGCGTATCCTGCGCGTCTAGGAATGTTACAGACAGCGCACCAGTCTCTTCCATTAGCATGTCGCCGATTTGCTCAGCGTTTTCATTGGTCGCGTTGAGTTTGATTTGAATCCAAGGCATTTGTTTTTGCTCTTAAAGTGAATGAAGTGGCGCAGAGTTTACCAGAACTCTACGATTTGTTTGAGTATAGACTTTATACAAAACAAAAATGCCCACAGATGTGGGCATTTATTATGAGGTTAGCGAAGGCTTATTGTAGGCCTAGCTTCTTCTCTAGGTAGTGAATGTTCGCACCACCGTGCTGGAAGTTCTCATCATTCATGATTGACTCTTGTAGAGTAACGTTAGTCTTGATGCCTTCAATGATCATCTCGCCTAGTGCGTTTTTCATACGTGCAATCGCTACATCACGGTTCTCACCGTAAGTGATCAGTTTACCAATCATTGAATCGTAATGAGGTGGTACTGTGTAGCCTGTGTAAATGTGAGATTCCCAACGAACACCCATGCCGCCTGGCGCGTGGAAGCGTTCAATCTTACCTGGTGAAGGTAGGAAACGCTCTGGGTCTTCTGCGTTAATACGACACTCAATCGCATGGCCGCGGATCTTGATGTCATCCTGAGTGAATGACAGCGGTTGACCTGCTGCTACGCGTAGCTGTTCTTTAATTAGGTCAACACCGGTAACCATTTCTGTTACTGGGTGCTCAACCTGAATACGAGTGTTCATTTCGATGAAGTAGAACTCACCGTTCTCGTATAGGAATTCGAACGTACCTGCGCCGCGGTAACCGATTTCTAGACATGCACGTGTACAACGTTCACCGATGTACTTACGCATCTCTTCTGTGATACCTGGTGCTGGAGCTTCTTCAACAACCTTCTGGTGACGACGCTGCATAGAACAGTCACGTTCACCTAGGTGGATAGCGCCACCTTGGCCATCAGCAATTACTTGAACTTCAACGTGACGAGGGTTCTCTAGGAATTTCTCCATGTAAACCATATCGTTGTTGAATGCCGCTTTTGCTTCTGCACGCGTCATAGCGATAGCCTGAACAAGTTCCGCTTCAGAACGTACAACACGCATACCACGACCACCGCCGCCACCAGAGGCTTTGATGATTACTGGGTAGCCGATACGTTTAGCGTGAGCTTTGTTTTTGTCTTCGTCGTTATCTAGTGGACCGTCAGAGCCTGGTACACAAGGAACACCTGCTTTTTTCATTGCGTTGATTGCTGACACTTTGTCACCCATCATGCGGATGGTGTCTGCTTTAGGACCAACGAAGATGAAACCGCTGCGCTCTACTTGCTCAGCAAAGTCTGCGTTCTCAGATAGGAAGCCGTACCCCGGGTGAATCGCAATTGCACCCGTCACTTCTGCTGCAGAAATGATACGAGGGATGTTTAGGTAGCTGTCGATACCACGAGCAGGACCGATACATACTGTTTCGTCTGCAAGCAGTACGTGCTTAAGATCGCGGTCAGCTGTTGAGTGCACTGCCACAGTCTTAATGCCTAATTCTTTACAAGCGCGAAGGATACGAAGTGCAATTTCACCTCGGTTCGCGATGACTACTTTATCTAGCATAAGGCAAGCCCCGCTTATTCGATTACAACTAGTGGTTGGTCGAATTCAACTGGCTGGCCGTCTTCAACTAGGATTGCAGTTACAACACCTGATTTGTCCGCTTCGATTTGGTTCATCATTTTCATTGCTTCAACGATACATAGAGTGTCGCCAGCATTTACGCTCTGACCAACTTCAACGAATGATTTCGCGTCTGGACTTGGAGAACGGTAGAAAGTACCAACCATTGGAGAAAGAACTTGGTGACCTGCAGGAACTGCTGCTGGTGCTTCTGCTGCCATTGCTGGTGCGTCTGCTACTGGAGCTGCCACTGGCGCAGGTGCTGCTACTGGAGCTGCTGCGTAATGAACTGGTGCTGGAGCAGATGCAGGGCCATTACGGCTGATGCGTACTGACTCTTCACCTTCAGAGATTTCTAGCTCAGCAATGCCAGATTCTTCAACTAACTCGATTAGCTTCTTGATTTTACGAATATCCATCTTTTCTTTCTCTTTTATCTTGTGATTAAGACAACCCCAAAGGGCTGCAGAGTGTTTGGTTTACTTTGCCTGCAATTTCGCGATTGCTGCAGACAGAGCGAATTCATAACCTTGTGCGCCCAAGCCACAAATCACCCCTTCTGCTTTATCAGACAGATAAGAGTGATGACGGAACGGCTCACGAGCGTGAACGTTCGATAGGTGCACTTCGATAAATGGGATGGCTACGCCAAGTAATGCATCACGCAGCGCAACACTGGTATGAGTGAAAGCTGCTGGGTTGATGATGATGAAGTCCACTTTGCCGTACGCAGCGTGGATAGCTTCAATCAGTTCGTACTCACGATTCGATTGCAGGTGTTCAAGTTCCACCCCAGAGTTGTGAGCTTGTTCAGTCAATGCATCAACAATCTGTGCTAGGGTGTTGTTACCGTAATGTGTCGGTTCACGCAGACCTAATAGGTTAAGATTTGGTCCGTTTAGAACTAGAATCCGTGACTTTGCAGACATTATGTTGCTATCTTCCTTTATCGTGAGTGGAACGTTTATATTCCCAAATATACGATAATTCAGCACGATTTTTTTGTTAAAACCGAGCAAATTTTAAAAAATCGACCAAGATTATAGCTAATTCACAGCAATTAGCAGCAATTTACTGGTCTAATCTCCCAATAACCCCCGCCGTTTCTGTAACCAAGTTAACAAAAACAACATAATTGCCATGTGCTTTCTGTGGTTTATTTTGCGTCCACGCACAAAAAAGCCACCATATGCAATGGTGGCTTTTAGGGCTAGCGTTTAAAACAGGGGTTGTGTGTTATGCCAGTTCTGCTTTCTCTGCAATTAGCTTGTCTACAACACTTGGATCTGCCAGTGTCGAAGTATCACCTAGGTTGCTGGTATCACCTGTTGCAATCTTACGTAGGATGCGGCGCATGATTTTACCGGAGCGAGTTTTTGGTAGAGAGTCAGTCCAGTGCAGCACGTCTGGTGTCGCGATTGGACCAATCTCTTTACGTACCCAGTCTTTCACCTCTTTGTGCAGCTCAGCTGATGGGAACTCACCATCATTAAGCGTGACGTATGCGTAAATTGCCTGACCTTTGATGTCGTGAGGGATACCGACAATCGCTGCTTCCGCAATTTTATCGTGTGCAACCAGTGCTGACTCAATCTCTGCGGTACCCATACGGTGACCTGAAACGTTCAGTACGTCATCTACACGACCTGTGATCCAGTAATAACCGTCTCCGTCACGACGAGCACCATCACTGGTGAAGTACATGCCTTTGAAGGTAGAGAAGTAGGTTTGCTCAAAGCGCTCATGGTCGCCGTAAACAGTACGCATCTGACCTGGCCATGAATCAAGGATCACTAAGTTACCTTCTGCTGCGGTCTCTTCAATGATGTTACCTATGTTATCCACTAGTGCTGGTTGTACACCGAAGAATGGGCGAGTTGCAGAGCCTGGTTTTAGATCGGTGGCGCCTGGCAGTGGCGCAATCAAGATACCGCCTGTTTCTGTTTGCCACCAAGTATCAACGATCGGTGAATTCTCATTACCAATGGTCTTGTAGTACCACTCCCATGCTTCTGGGTTGATAGGTTCACCTACTGAGCCCATTACACGCAGGCTTGAACGAGATGTTCCTGCTACCGCTTCGTTACCTTTTGCCATTAGTGCACGAATCGCTGTTGGTGCAGTGTAGAGAATGTTTACTTGATGCTTATCAACCACTTCACTCATGCGAGCCGTGCTTGGGTAGTTTGGTACACCTTCGAACAGAATGGTTTTCGCACCGTTCGCCAGTGGACCGTAAATTAAGTAAGTGTGACCTGTAATCCAACCCACATCCGCCGTACACCAGAACGTTTCACCTTCTTGGTAATCGAACACGTACTTGAAGGTCATGGTCGCGTACACTAGGTAACCACCTGTGGTGTGCAGCACGCCTTTTGGCTTACCTGTTGAGCCTGAAGTGTAAAGAATGAACAGAGGGTCTTCCGCTTTCATCTCTTCTGGTGGACATACGTCAGAAACGACAGCTGTTGCTTCGTGCCACCAAACGTCACGGTGCTCGTGCCAATCAATGTCACCGCCCGTGCGTTTTAGAACGACAACTTTGTCGATGGTTTTTACTTCTGGGTTTGTCAGTGCTTCATCAACGTTTTTCTTCAGTGGTACTGCGCGACCACCACGAACGCCTTCGTCAGCGGTGATAACGATTTTCGCATCTGAATCGATGATACGACCGGACAGGGCTTCTGGCGAGAAACCACCAAATACCACGGTATGAACCGCACCAATACGCGTACATGCCAGCATTGCGATAGCCGCTTCTGGCACCATTGGCATGTAAAGACAAACCACGTCGCCTTTGTGCACGCCTTGCTCTTTTAGTGCGTTAGAGAACTTACACACTTCTTTGTGCAGTTCATTGAATGTGAGGGTTTTGTCGTCAGCAGGATCATCGCCTTCCCAGATGATCGCGACTTCATCGCCACGCTCGGCAAGGTGACGGTCAATACAGTTTGCAGATACGTTCAGCGTGCCGTCTTCGAACCAGCGAATGTCGACGTGACCAGTATCGAAAGAGGTGTTTTTAACTTGAGTGAATGGCTTAATCCAATCGACAACTTTACCGTGTTCGCTCCAGAAGCCTTCAGGGTCGCTTACCGACTGCTGATACATGGCTAGGTAAGTGTCATTATCCGCATGCGTATGGTTTTTAATATTTTCTTTTACCGGATAAACGTGGGCTTCGCTCATGGCTTCTCTCCTTGTGCCTTTAATTCTCGACCTTCGTCTTTTGTAGGGCTGTTTCCGTTCTTTAGTCTGTGATTCATCAAGAACGTTGCTGTGCATATAACTGTCAGTCACAGCGCGTATTTCCACAATTAGACTTTAGGATGAGAGTGAGGAATGCGCCGCGATATTGCTGAATTTAAAGCGAATGTGGGAGGTGGATCGAAAGCTGAGTATTGAACCTATTGGGTATAAGGCACACTCAGGTTTGGTAAATCGCCTTTGGTTAGACGCACATACACCAAAGCCGCGGATTTTGCGTCTTGCAGGGCATCGTGTTTGTCTTGAATCGGTAGCTCGAGGTGCTTACAAATTGCATCAAGACTTAAGTCGAAGTAGGCGTTAGGCAAATGACGTTCGAGCTTGTCGTGATAAATCTGGCTCACTTCGATAAGCGGGTTAGGGAGTGGGAAGCCTAAATGCCTCAGACAAGCAAGGTCGAGGATCTTTTTGTCATAGCGAATGTGGTAGCCAACCAAAGGACGGTTGCCGATAAAGTCGAGTAACTTGATGAGCGCTTCTTTTTCGCTGATACCATCCACCAAATCTTGGTGGCGGATATGGTGAATTTTTACCGAGCCTGAATCGAGTGATTGCGGGGCGCGAAGTCGAACTTCGAACGGTTTGCTGGTGATGATGCGATTGTCGATGATTTTGGTCGCAGCGATGGTGACCAGCTCGGCTCGATTTGGGTCCAAGCTGGTGGTTTCGCAATCGAGAGAGACAAATTCGCCTTTTTGCGGCGAACAAAACAGTGGCTGATAAGGTGAGCCCTTCAGCTTGTAATGCCAGTATTTCCTTTGTAGCCAATTCATCCCTGTTACCTCTCGTCTTATTTGCCTAAAAGACTCTAATCACGGATTTGATAATGGAAGCCTAAGAACTGCTTAAACTTCTTCACCACATGTAAGCTGTGGCGTAGCAAGTCTCGTTCTGTCCTGTCTAGCTGTTTGATGTCGATGTTGTTCAGTGCTTCTTGCTTACTCAATTGCTGGTTCAAACGGATCTTGAAGAACAGCTTCAGCGCCTCATTGAGATTATCGGCGGTTTCTGGTTCTAAGATACGTTTGTTTCTCAGTGCTTCGATACGCTCGAAGGTGTTCTTCTCTTCAATCGCGTATTCCAATGCCAAAGTGCGAATGCCATGTACAATTGGGAAGATGCCGCCGCGCTTGATATCCAGCCCGTCTTTAGCACTTTTTACGTTGCCAAACAGAGTAAGAGGCACGGAAAACTGCAGCGCAGGTCGAGTGAAATCGGACAGAATCAACATGCGATCTTTCATGCTGTCTCTAAGGTGCTCGGCGATAGGCGTGAGCAACTCTCGATTGCCTGCGACCGCATGAGCGTCACTGAAGATGGCTAAATCCATGATTTGTTCTGGCTGCGCTTTGGCAATCCAACCATCGAGCGTTTTAATCCAGTCTTGCTGCGTTCGAACCCACTTCGGATTGTTGACCATGACTTTGCCTGGGCAGAGTGGATAGCCCAGTTGCTGTAAGGTGTGGGTGAGGTTTTGCATGACTTCGGTGCAATGTTCCCATTCCAGCCCATCTTGGATGATCAGTGCGTTATCTTGATCGGTTTTGAGGATTTGCTCTCCACGACCTTCCGAGCCAAGCACAATCAGACAGCAGTGATCGTGCAGTGCTGGTGGCACCACAAGCTCAAATGCTTTTTCGATGATTTGCTCATTTACAGCAGATATCAGCTCCATGATGAAGCGAGTGCGGATGCCGTTGGTCAGCAAGCTATCCACCAACTGACGCTGTCGATTGGAAGCAAGGGCTAACTCTTCCACGCTGGTTGCTCGTGCAATACTGAGTGTCAGTACGTGTGAGTGAGTGGAAAACGCACTGAGGATTTGTGTCATATCCAACATGCCGACCGCTTGATTGCCTTCGCACACCATTAGACGTTTCATGCGATTGCGCGTCATGGTGATCATGGCGTTAAACAAGAAGTCACCATCATCCACGTGATAAACAGGGAAGGTCGCAATCTCACTCACTGGCGTATCGAGTGGGTGGTCGTCAAGCATCACGGCATGGAGCATATTGGTTCGCGTCACTATCGCGTAGGGATGCGCCGATGGATATTGCTCTAGGCGTGGGTCATCTTGGTTTAGCTGAACCAAAGCGGCATCAATGCCATTGTCTTTAAGTGTTTTAGTGACCTGATTAATTGGCATATCGGGCGCCAATAGCATCGGTGGATGATAGATGCTGCTATCGACTTTAGTCAGAATGAATTCCGCGAGGTTTTGTTGCTGTTGAGCTGCTTCAATGAGGGCTTGGCGTTTCGATAGGTTGTTATCGAAGTAGGCAGCGAACTGTCCGTTCTCGTTGTACAGCTCAAGAAATACTTCTTTCGGTAGCAAATACGAGAGGGTATCTTCCAGTGCCACGTACTGATGACGCACGCTTTCTTCAAACAGAGAGCGCACATCAAACATGTCGTCGTTAGCGTAGTGAGCAAACACTTCGTCTTGATCTTTTGAGCGCTCTTCTACAGCGCCTTTAATCAGCACGTGCAGGTGAGGGTTGTCTTGCCCACAAGCTAAAATGACATCTCGCGTTCGGTAGTACGCCACATCAAGAGACGAGCGCAGTCGATTTTGCTGTGCGTCAGTCAAGCGGTCGAACGGTGGAGATTGCATATTAAATTTGTCAGGCATGAGAGCACCTAAATTTGGTGGGAACACATTCTAAGTCTGACAAATTTCCCTGCCGAAGCCAGACGACTTTGGTCTAAATCGTCACAATCTAATTTTGCATTTCGAGACCCTGTGCCATTGAGGAAACGGTAAGTTGCCGATTCTTCCCTTTTTCTATTACGCATTGCGATCCATAATTCCGCGTCCCAAACGTTTACGTGGCGGAAGTCGTTAGTTTTTGTCGTTTTTTAGGATGTCAGTGATGTTGAAACCCTCTCCGTATGGCTGGATTTCCCAGTACTTTCTCGGATTCTTTTTTGCGTATGGCGTGTATCTGCCATTTTGGTCGTTGTGGTTTAAAGAGCAGGGCGTTTCTCCAACAGATATTGGTCTGTTAGTGGGTCTAGGTTTAGCGACGCGCTGTGTGGCGAACATGGTACTTACCCCACGTTTGCATAAAGTCGAACACCTTATGCCTGCATTACGCTGGTTGAGTTTTGCTGCCCTTATATTTGTTGGTTTCCACTTTTTCACTGGCGGCAACTTCTGGTTAATGGCGCTTGCCACCGTCTTGTTCAACTTGTGTTGTGGTCCTGTAGTGCCTCTGTCTGATGCGATGGCTAATTACTACGCTCGTTTGAAAATGCTCGATTACGGTCGTACCCGTTTGTGGGGCTCGGTTGCATTTATTGCAGGCTCGACTGTGGTGGGGTACTTGGTGGCAGAGTTTGGCTCTGACATGATTTTGTACACGGCGATGGTCGGTGTGTTTATCTCGCTCTTGTTTGCAATGCGTAACACCAATCCAATGCCAGTGACACGCGAAGGTCAACATTCTGAGCGTCCAAAACTCTCAGCGTTGCTGACTGATAAACCAGTTGTGAAGTTCCTTGTATTAATGGCGTTAATCCAAGGCAGCCATGCGGCATACTACGGTTTTAGCGCGATTCACTGGAAAGCGGCTGGTCACTCAGAAGATGTGATTGGCTACTTATGGAGCTTGGGCGTGGCCGCTGAAGTTGCTGTGTTTGCTCTGAGTAAGCGTCTATTCGCTGGCTGGTCTTTGCGTACTCTGTTTGTGGTTGCGGCTGGTGGTGTGATGCTACGTTGGGGCATGACGGCGTCTACGACCTCTATTTTGGCGTTGGTGGTAGTGCAAATGCTTCACGGTGTGACGTTTGCCATGGCGCACATTGCTGCGATTCAATACATCCAGAACTCTGCCGAGAACAAGATGGTGGCATTGCAGGCTCTGTATAACGCAATCCCACTGGGTGCGTTTATCGCGTTGATGACAGTGATCAGTGGTTGGGGCTACGAACACTGGGGTGCGAATATCTTCTGGTTGATGGCGGCGATGGGCTTTATTGCACTGTTTATCAAAGTTGAGCCTCAAAATGATGAAAGTAATGTAGTTGATCTCTCAGCCAATGCGCCTGAAGCACAGAATTAAGCTTCTGTGACAGAGATTAAAAACTAACCTTTGTCTCTGTTGTGAAAGCAGTGTTAAATGAAACCTCTCCCTTATGGAGAGGTTTTTTTATTCCTTGCTTTAAAAGCAGCAAGAAAGGCAAGAAAAGTAAGAAAGGATATCGGATGCAAGGATGGCTAGTGATTCCCGTTTCTTTGGCGTATTTGGGAATCCTGTTTTTAATCGCTTGGTACGGTGACAAACAAAAGAGATGGTTAGCACGTTGGCGACCATGGATCTACAGTTTGTCGATTGCGGTGTACTGTACGTCGTGGACCTTCTACGGCACGGTCGGACAGGCGAGCAACAATCCTTGGTCCTTTCTACCCATCTATATCGCGCCGATCATCGTGTTTACCATCGGCTGGCGCGTCCTCGCTCGGCTGATCTTGATTGCCAAACGCGAGCACATCACCTCTATTGCCGATTTCATTGCTGCCCGCTATGGCAAATCGCAAGGCTTGGCGGTGGTTGTCACCTTAATCGCGGTGGCAGGCATCCTTCCATATATCGCTTTGCAACTGCGTGGCATCACCATGGGGTTGGAGATCATCGCGCCAGATTTAGCATCTGATCTCAGTTATCAAAACTACAGTGTGTCTTGGTTTGTGGTCGGGGCGATGGCGATCTTCACCATGCTGTTTGGTACGCGTCATATCGATAACACCGAACATCACCGCGGCATGATGATGGCGATTGCGTTTGAATCAGTGCTCAAGTTGGTGGCGTTTTTAGTGGTGGGTGTGTTTATTGTTTGGCTCGCGATGGATACCGAGAGCTTCCACCTCGCTGATATCGCCGCTGAAACCTATGAGTCCCCCAACATTCCGACCTTGCTGATTCATACCATTCTAACCATGCTGGCGATTGTCTGTTTGCCACGTCAATTCCATACCATGGTGGTTGAGAATGAACGCGCACAAGACTTACACGTCGCCCGTTGGTTATTCCCGTTGTATCTGATTCTGATGGGCATTTTCGTTCTGCCAATCGCGTGGGTAGGGCAAAGCCTATTGAGTGGTAGCCCTGCCGATACGTACGTGATCAGTGTGCCGATGGCGGTGGGCGCGAATGACATCGCCTTGCTGGCATTTTTGGGCGGTACTTCCGCGGCAAGCGGCATGGTCATCGTCTCGACCATTGCTTTAGCGATCATGGTATCTAACGATTTGGTGATGCCGCTGATTTTGCGCCGGATGAAGTTATCAAAACGCAATCATCATCATTTTTCTACGCTGTTATTACGTATACGTCGCGGACTTATTCTGCTTCTTTTGATTGGTGCGTGGGGCTTTTATCAGGCTTTAGATAGTATCCACTCACTCTCTGCGATAGGTTTTCTCTCGTTTGCTGCGATTACCCAGTTCGCTCCGTCTCTGCTTGGCGGTATGTACTGGCGTCAGGGCAACAAGAAAGGCGTGTATGTTGGTTTGCTGGTGGGGTTCACCATTTGGTTGATTACTTTAATGAGCCAAACCGACATGCTGGCGGGTGATGCAAGCAACAACTTGCTGATTTGGTTGATCACTCCGCCTGATTTATTGGCAGGTTTTGGTATTGCTGTTTCTGACTGGGGCATGATCCTCAGCGTGGTGGCGAATACCGCGTGTTTTGTCGCGGTATCACTAGCTACGCGCCCAAGCATAAGTGAACGCTTACAATCGGCATCATTCGTTGGTACGCCGTTGCCTGAAAGTGAAAACATCAGCTTGTATCAGAGCCGTGTAACGGTCAGTGAACTGGAGATGTTAGCGTCACGATTTGTCGGACGCACGCGAGTGAAATCCGCCTTTCAAACCTATTGGAGTCAGCAACGCGAGGAGCTGCTTCCCAACCAACAAGCTCCCTCTACCTTGATTCGACATACCGAGCGCGTACTTGCCGGTGTGTTTGGTGCCTCTTCAGCTAAGTTAGTACTTACTTCTGCTTTACAGGGCAGAAACATGCAACTTGAGGAAGTGGCGACCATCGTTGATGAAGCCTCAGAGCTGTACGATTTCAGCCGTGGCTTGCTGCAAGGTGCGATTGAACACATTGGGCAAGGTATCGCAGTGGTCGACAAGCAACTAAGGCTGGTGGCGTGGAACCAACGTTATCTGGAGTTATTTGTTTTTCCTCCGGGTTTGATTCAAGTTGGGCGTCCGATTGCGGATGTGATTCGTCATAATGCTGAGCAAGGTTTATGTGGTCCGGGTGACCCTGAAGACCACGTTCGTCGCCGCGTTTATCACCTTGAGCAAGGCACGCGACATACCTCTTCCCGTGTGCGTCCAGATGGTCGCGTAATTGAAGTGCAAGGTAACCCAATGCCCGGTGGCGGTTTCGTTATGAGCTTTACCGATATCACCGTGTTCCGCGATGCGGAGCAAGCTCTGAAAGATGCTAATGAGACACTAGAAGAGCGCGTTCGTGCTCGTACTCGTGAATTGGAACAACTGAACAAACAGCTGGTGGCAGCGACCCAACGTTCTGAGCATGAGTCGCAGTCCAAGTCGCGCTTCTTAGCCGCGGTAAGCCATGACTTGATGCAGCCGCTGAATGCCGCTCGTCTTTTTGCTTCTTCATTGTCGGAAGTTGCCAAAGACAGTGAAACCCAAAAGTTGTCGACCCACATCGAGAGTGCGTTAGGGGCGGCGGAAGATTTGATTGGTGATTTGCTGGATATTTCACGTTTGGAATCGGGCAAGTTGGACGTCAATGTGCATGGCTTTGCAGTCAATGATGTGTTGGCAAACTTGAATGCGGAATTCAGCGCATTGGCGAAACAACAGGGCATTGAGTTCACCATGATCCCATCGTCTTTGATGGTGAAATCTGATCCGAAATTGCTACGCCGCGTGGTGCAGAACTTCCTTACCAATGCGTTCCGATATAGCCCGAATGGCAAAGTGGCGCTCGGTGTGCGTCGCGTGCAAGGGCGAGTGCGTATTGATGTATGGGACAACGGCATGGGCATCGAAGAAGAGAAGCAACAAGAGATCTTCGAAGAGTTTAATCGCGGTACTCAAGTGCGTTCTGACCAAGGTTTAGGGTTAGGTTTGGCTATTTCGAAAGGTATTGCTCAAGTGCTAGGGCATGAAATCTCGATGCGTTCTTGGTTTGGTCAAGGCAGCGTGTTCTCGATTACCCTAGATAAAGCAGAGAAGGTGCACATTCCGGCAGTCAAAGCGGTGAAGAGTGCACAATCTGACTTGAGCCATATTCGTGTGCTGTGTGTCGATAATGAGCCAGATATTCTGGTTGGAATGGAAAATCTACTCTCGCGTTGGGGCTGTGATATTCGCATTGCGACCGATATCGTTGAGAGTCTGAAAGCGATCGAAGACGATTGGCTTCCGGATGTGATTTTCTCCGATTACCGTTTAGACAATGGTCGAACAGGATTGGAAGTGTTGCAGCAATGCCGTTTGCGTCTGGGTAACCGTTTTGAAGGGGTGATCATTAGTGCCGACCGAACCGATGACATGATGGAAGGCATTAAAGCCAATGGATTCAGTTTTATCGCCAAACCTGTAAAACCCTTGAAACTGCGTTCGGTTCTCAATCGAGTTGCCTAGAAAAAAAGACCTCCGATTGGAGGTCTTTTGCTTTAAGGGGGTGATCGGTCGGTGGCTTATTCTGCAACGCCGCCTTGAGTCAGTTTAGCTGGAGCGAGCAGTCTTTCTAATGTTGCGCGATCTAAGTCCGTTTCTTCTTCCGCGACATCAATGATAGCGCGACCTTGTTTGTAGGCTTTCTTCGCCACTTCGGCTGCTTTTAGGTAGCCAATCACAGGGTTAAGTGCGGTGACCAGAATCGGGTTCTTCGCCAGTGCCACATCAAGGCTGTCTTGGCGCACTTCAAACGTCGCGATGGCTTTGTCTGCCAAAGCAACGGCGCTGTTCGACAGCAGTTCAATGCTTTCTAGTACATTGTGAGCAATCACTGGCAGCATCACGTTAAGTTGGAAGTTACCCGATTGACCGGCAATGGTAATGGTTGCGTCGTTACCAATCACCTGTGCCGACGCCATAGCTGCTGCTTCTGGAATCACAGGGTTCACTTTGCCCGGCATGATAGAAGAGCCCGGTTGTAAGCCTTGCAGTTCGATTTCACCTAAGCCAGCTAGTGGACCTGAGTTCATCCAGCGAAGATCGTTTGCGATCTTCATGATCGCAACTGCTGCTGTTTTGAGCTGTCCGGATAGGGCGACGATCGCATCCTGACTGCTGAGATTGAAGAAGAAGTTTTTGCTTGAAGCAAACTCGATGCGCGTTGATTGCGTAAGGTTATCAGCAAAAAGATCGGCGAAACGTGGATCGGCGTTGATCCCTGTCCCCACCGCCGTTCCGCCTTGGGCTAACGCTTTCACTGCTGGCAGTGTTTGTTCGATGGTTTGTTTGGCGTGCTCGATTTGGAACTGCCAGCCACCAAGCTCTTGGGCGAAGGTAATTGGCATCGCATCCATGAGGTGCGTACGACCTGTTTTCACCACATCTTTCAGAGCTTGCTGCTTAGTCTCTAGTGTTTCACTTAGGTGGGACAGTGCAGGCAGTAGCTGTTTCTCAATCGCAATTGCCGAGCTAACTTGAATCGCAGTAGGCACTACGTCGTTACTGCTTTGACCCATGTTGACGTGATCATTTGGATTGACTGTTCCGCCTAGGTGCTCAGACGCCAATGTTGCAATCACTTCGTTGGCATTCATGTTGGAACTGGTGCCCGAGCCGGTTTGGAATACATCGATAGGGAATTGGTCGAGGTGCTTACCATCAATGATTGCTTGAGCGGCATCGGCTATAGCATTGGCAATATCACCTTCTAGCAAGCCAAGTTGAGCATTGGTGAGCGCTGCAGTTTGTTTGATGTGAGCGAGAGCTTGGATAAAGCCAGCCGGCATGGTGTGTTTGCTGAAAGCGAAGTTATCGACAGCGCGTTGAGTTTGGGCTTGATACAAAGCGTTCGCAGGGACTTTGACTTCGCCCATGCTGTCCGCTTCGATACGGAATTCCGTGGTCATGGTAGGTTCCTTTTGTTTAATCGAGTGGCGTCTGTATCAGACGTAATTGTTGTTGTAATGAGAGAAATTTCACGTCGCCATCCTCAAACTGGTAGTAGTAGCGTTTGAGACAAAGTAGCGGAGTGTGAATGGAATCGAGGCAGACTCGGCGGAAGATACGACTACGAGTAGGGTCTTGAATCGCGTCGAGAAGATGGAAGTAGACTTGGCGCAAATACAGCTCGCACAGCAACAGGTTTTCGTGCTCTGCATCGTGATCGTAGATGGACGACAGCACCATACCCCAATGGATGTAATCATGAATCACATCGGGTTCGAATCCGCTTGGCGCATACACATGAAGGAATCGGTCTTGCGCTTTAAAAAAGGCGTTGTAGATGGCTTGGCTGCTGTCCATAGTTACCTCGATATTTAAGATAATGATAATTATTATCAATTAATTGTCGATTAGCAACCACAGCTTTTTTAAGGAAATAACACAACAAAAAAAGCCGATACTCGGACTCAGTATCGGCTGAAGTGGGAGAGCTCAATCCCTACAATTAAGCTCGGTATTCTTTCGCGAGATAAGCTCGGCTCAAATGCGTCTTCAAGCCTTATGGAGCTGGTAAGTTATTTGTCCGTAAACAGGGTTTCGTATTTCACAAACGCCGTTTGCGTTTCACCGTAATAGAGCGTGCCTTCAGATTGAATCGCAACACGCAACCAACTCTCTGCTGATGCAGGTTTAGGCAAAGTGATGGTCCAGTTTTGTCCGGCTTGATCCGCTGGCGTCATGTCAATTGGCTGTGCGTTTTGCTCTTGGCTATCCACGACTGAAAGCTTCACCCCTTCCAGTGGATAAGCCGCATGTAAAGATAGTTCTAGGCTATCTTGAGTCAGCTTTTCTGAGCGAAACTTCACTTTAAAGTCGCCATTCTCCATATCACACAACCCACTGGTATAACGGCAATTCGACTTGCTGGCCAGTTTGTAGCTTTCCCCTTCTTTAGCGGCATGAGGCTTTTCACTCAGAGCCATGTCTGTACCGAAATAAGCGATCAAAGAAAGAATTGGGGCGATCAACAGAGCGATAATAAAGTGCTTGTTTTTGAACATGTTGGCTTCCTTGCTACAACTTCATAAGGTTAAATTAACCTAATCTAGCGAATAAAAAAGCCCCAAGCGGGGCTTTTGTGGTTTGAGTTATATTTTAGTGGTCTACCGCACCGCCAGCGCCTGCTGGTACACGTACGTGCTCGACTAGGTCTTTTACTTCTTGTGGTGTTTCTGCCGTTACTTTCGATACAGCGAATGCCACGATGAAGTTGAACACAGCGCCAATTGCACCAAATGCGTTTGGTTCGATGCCTAGGAACCAGTTCTGACCCCAGCTTTGTAGGTAAGTCCAGTCAGCAACGAATAGGATGCCTTTGTGCTGGAATACGTAGAATAGCGTGATACTGATACCTGCAATCATACCTGCGATTGCGCCTTCTTTGTTGATGCTCTTACTGAAGATACCCATCATCAACGCAGGGAAGATGGAGGATGCCGCCAGACCGAAGGCGAGCGCTACCGTACCGGCTGCAAACCCAGGCGGATTCAAGCCTAAGTAACCGGCGACTGCAATGGCAACTGCCATGGAGATTCGGCTCGCGAGCAGCTCTTTCTTCTCGGATATGTTCGGGTTTATTACGCCTTTGATTAAGTCATGGGATATTGCGGATGAAATCGCCAGTAGTAGACCTGCAGCCGTCGATAGTGCTGCCGCCAGACCACCTGCTGCGACAAGTGCGATAACCCAGTTAGGTAGCTTAGCAATCTCTGGGTTTGCTAGTACCATGATGTCACGGTCAACTTTCAGCTCATTGGTTGCTGGGTTTGACGTGTACTCAATCAGACCGTCGCCGTTCTTATCATCAAAGCCTAGTAGACCTGTTTTCTCCCAGTTCTTGAACCAGTCAGGACGCTCATCATAAGCAAGGTGCTGACCCGGAGCTGGGTTAACGGTATCCATTAGGTTTAGGCGCGCCATAGCAGATACTGCAGGTGCTGTTGTGTAAAGGATAGCGATGAAAACTAGTGCCCAACCGGCTGATGTACGTGCATCACGAACCTTAGGCACGGTAAAGAAGCGAATGATTACGTGTGGTAGACCTGCCGTACCGATCATCAATGACATGGTGTACACGAACATGTTTAGTGTGTCGCCACGGACTTGGGTAGTGTATTCACTAAAGCCGAGCTCGGTGACCACTTGGTCGAGCCTATCGAGTAGATAGACATCGGTGCCTTGGATGGTACTGCCTAAGCCGATCTGTGGTAGTGGGTTACCTGTAAGTTGCAGAGAGATAAAGATTGCAGGAATAGTGTAAGCAAGAATGAGTACGCAATATTGAGCAATCTGCGTGTAGGTAATGCCTTTCATGCCACCCATAACGGCGTACATGAATACGATACACATACCGATCAGTAGACCTGTTGAGTAATCCACTTCTAGGAAACGACCGAACGCCACGCCCACGCCTTTCATCTGACCGATAACGTAAGTCACCGATGCGATGATAAGACACACAACCGCTACGATACGTGCTGCGTTAGAGTAGAAACGTTCACCTACGAATTCTGGCACAGTAAACTTGCCGAATTTACGTAGGTATGGTGCAAGCAGAAGTGCAAGCAGTACGTAACCGCCTGTCCAACCCATCAGGAATACCGAGCCGCCGTAGCCCATGAAGGCAATCAAGCCTGCCATTGAGATGAACGATGCTGCTGACATCCAGTCTGCTGCGGTTGCCATGCCGTTAGCGATAGGGTTTACACCGCCGCCTGCTACATAGAATTCTTTGGTTGAGCCCGCACGAGCCCAAATCGCAATACCGATGTAGAGGACGAACGTCGCGCCAACCACCAGATAGGTAATAGTTTTCAAATCCATCTGAGTTACTCCTTACTCATCTACGCCGAATTCACGGTCGATTTGGCGCATTTTCCACGCGTAGTAGAAAATAATACCTAGGAAGGCATAGATGGAACCTTGTTGAGCAAACCAGAACCCGAGTTTGTATCCACCTAATTGAAATTGATTAAGTACGTCGACAAATAAAATGCCGCAGCCGAAAGACACTACGAACCAGATGACCATCAGGGTAATCATGAGCTTCACGTTCTTGTCCCAGTAGGCTTTGGCTCTTTCTTCGCTTTCAAATGCCATTGCCGTCTCCTTACGATTGGTATTGTTGTTAAAAAAATGTTTCAACATGTACATTAGCAAGGCACTGGCAAGAACTCTTTTCAACTTTAGTCGGGACGCTAAAAAGCAAAAACGCCCGTTTTTAGGGCGTTTGAGAGGAGGTGGGAATAAAAGTGTGATGTTGATTTGATGTTAAATTAGCCAAAGGTCTAAGAGTTTTATCAATTAACATAGAAATCTTTTATACCAAGCAGCAAATTATTCAGTGCAACAGCAGCAAGGATAAGCCCCATTACGCGGCTGATGATGGCTGCGCCTACGTTACCAATCACTTTTTGAATCGTGTTTGCACCCAGTAACAAGAATAGGGTAACCAGAAGTACCGCAATCATGACGCCTGCGGTCATTGCTTGGTCGACGAAAGAGTAGCGGTTGTTATCGGTGAGCATCACGATGGCCATCATTGCACCCGGCGATGCAATCGAAGGGATCGCAAGAGGGTAAACGGCTAGGTCAGCGAGATCGGAGTGGCTGACTTCTTCGCCCAGTTTTTGTTCTTGTTCTGGCTTGCTCTCACCAAAAATCATCGACAATGCAAACAGCAATAACACTAAGCCACCAGCGGCTTGGAACGCGGGCAATGGGATTTGCATTGCTTCCAGCAACAACTGACCGGCAATAAGGAAGAACAGCAACACACCCATTGAAATGGCAATGGCTTTCAACGCTACGAGACGACGCTGTTTTGCCGTGAGGTGTTGAGTTTGTGATAGATAAACGGGTACTGAACCAATCGGGTCAATGACGGCCCAGAGTACGACGAATTGAGTGACGAGAATACTTAGCAAAGTATGACCTCCCAGAGTTAGCGGTTTAACAGAGGGATGAAAAAGGCTGTGTGTGACAGCCTGTTTATTTTAACGTTTGTTGTTCTTTTTGCGTCATATAAATGTGAATTAGATATATTTACTAACACATTACTGCTCGGGTTCCATTTGCTGCAGTAGGATGACGGCTTGAGTACGGTTCTTCACGCCCAGCTTGCGGAAAATTGCCGTCATGTGCGCTTTGATGGTGGCCTCTGAGACATTGAGCTCGTAAGCGATTTGCTTGTTGAGTAAGCCATCGGAAAGCATACCCAACACTTTGTATTGCTGAGGGGTAAGTGCGGCAATTTTCTCTGCCAAGTCATTACAGGCTGCGTTATTGGTGATCAAGCCTTCTGGGAAGTATGGGTCGCCGTTGAGCACTTGGTTAAGGGCATTGACTAGCTCACGCATGTCGCTCGATTTTGGAATAAAGCCGAACGCACCGTGACTCTTAACTTGTGTGACCACACTAGGCTCTTCGCTGGCAGATACCACCACCACAGGAAGATCTGGGTATTCAGCACGAAGGTGAATCAAACCCGACATGCCATTTGCTCCTGGCATCTTGAGATCTAACAACACCAAATCTGGCTCTTCTTCTTTTTCCAGCAACGCGAGTAGAGCGTCCAGCGTATCCGCTTCGAGAAGGTTGGCACCACTCACAGCCATGTGTACCGATTGGAACAAGGCATTGCGGAACAGCGGGTGATCATCAGCGATGATAATGGTGTAGGTCGAATCCATGACGTTAAACACTTTTGACTATTTCGTTAATGGAATTATTGTCCACCTTTAAGAATGTGGACAATATTTATCCGCTAAAAGTCTGAACTAAATCGACTTTTATTAGAAAAATTGCATATAAACGCAACTTTCTCAGTTTTATTGAGACAACAAAAAACGCCAGTGAAAAATCACTGGCGTTTGAAAGATTCATCATCAGAATCGGTTGATGTGCTCTAAGAAAGGCTTGGCTTGCATAAAGCCGGTTAAACGAGCGTTTGAAACGTGTTCACCATTGCCATCCCAGAACTCAATCGTTGGTAAACCAAGGACATTCATATGCTTAAGCAGCTCGATGTCTTGTACTTGGTTCTTGGTCACATCGGCTTGCAGAAGAACGAAGTCTTGCAGTTTGGCTTCGACGCTTGGGTCATGGAAGGTGTACTTCTCGAACTCTTTACACGCCACACACCAGTCGGCGTAGAAATCCAGCATCACTGGTTTGCCGGCTTGTTTCGCTTGAGCAAGTGCAGCCTCAAGCTCAGCCACGTTAGCGATACGGGTAAAGCTCACTGTTGCTTGCTGAGTTTGTGTAGTGGTATTACCGCCAAACCAGTAGTTCAGTGCTGGTTGAGCAGAAGCAAACAGGCCAAGCACGGCAATGATGCCTACTGCGCTTTGCTTCCAACCGCCAAACTGTAAGCTGTTTTTGATGTGGTATAGCCAACCAAAAGCCGCGATGCCCAGTGCTGACCACAATGCCGTTGCCCACATTTCTGGCATGATGCGCTCAAGTAGGAAGATAGGTGCAGCCAGTAGAATGAAGCCGAACAGCGTCTTAACGCGATCCATCCAACCTCCAGCTTTTGGCAGAAGTTTGTTGCCGAATACTGCAACAAGAATGAGTGGAATACCCATACCCATCGCCAGTGCGTAAAGTGCGATACCACCTGTCAGTAAGTCACCGCTTTGTGCAACGTAAAGTAGCGCACCAGACAGAGGTGCTGTGGTACATGGTGAGCACACCAGACCAGAAATCGCACCCATCGCGAATACGCCTGCGCTGCTTCCGCCTTGTTGTTTGTTGCTGAGGTTGTTTAACCACGTTTGCACGCCACTTGGCAGTTGCAGGTTATAAACTCCAAACATAGACAGGGCGAGTGTCACGAACAGCACACTCAAACCAATCAACACATAAGGGTGTTGCATCGCTGCTTGGAACTGCATGCCCGCAGACGCCACCACAAGGCCGAGTAGGGTGTAAGTCAGCGCCATGCCTTGCACGTAGACAAACGACAAACCTAGCGCACGGCGTTGGCTCAGTTTGCCACTGCCAAGCACGATGCTAGTCAAAATTGGGTACATCGGCAGCACACATGGTGTAAACGCCAAGCCCACACCAAGCGCCAAGAACAGAAGTGGCGTCCACCAGTTATCAGCTAGGTTTGCGGCAAGGCTATCTTGCTGTGTTACTGAAGCTGATGATGTGTCGCCAGACGTAGATGATTGCGCCGCTAGTGGCGTTACCGTTGGTGCTTGCTCTGCTTTTGGTGCAGTCGTCGCCGCTGTTGAATCTGAGTTCGATGAAGTAAACGCGCTGATAGGAATCACGCGAGTTTCTGGTGGGTAACAGAAGCCTGCTTTCGCACAGCCTTGGTATTGCACCACCACGCGAGCGCCGTCTTGCCAATCATGCATTGGTACGTTGACGAACAGAGGCTGAGTGTAGATATGCACGTCACCAAAGAATTCATCTTTATGCGGCGTTCCGTCTTCCATTTGCAGCTCGCCTAGCGATACTTTCTCACCCGCTACCGATAGGCGTTCTTGATACAGGTAGTAACCATCGCGTACTTGCCAGTCCAGCATCAGTTTGCCGTCTTGTTGGTAGTAGTTGAATGGGAAAGCCTGATCGACAGACACAAAGGTATCGTTGCTGCTGCCAAAGGTGTTTTGGGTATTGCCTAACTGGTCATTGCCAAACAGCGCAAAAGAAGGCGCAGAAAAGGTAATAAGCCCTAAGAGTAAGACGGAGAGTAATGCACGCATAAAAGGTTCAATTCATCTTAGATAATTGCCGTTAGTGTAACTCAATCAGACCTGCTGGCTAGCCAATAAGTTTCATGGAAGTGAAGATTTGTTAAGCGCTATCCAATGCGACAGGCAATAAAAAAGGGAGCCGAAGCTCCCCGAGTAAGACTCTGTTTCTACTAGATCAGTAGACCACCAAATGCGAAGCCAAGTGCTACCGCTGAAGCGATGGTCGCCACACCTGGTACGAAGAATGGGTGGTTGAATACATACTTACCGATACGAGTTGAACCCGTGTCGTCCATCTCAACCGCTGCTAGAAGCGTTGGGTAAGTTGGCAGTACGAATAGCGCACTTACTGCTGCGAAAGACGCAACTGCAGTAAGAGGTGCCACACCGATTGCTAGTGCTGCTGGCATAAGCGCAACGGTAGTTGCACCTTGCGAGTAAAGCAGCATTGAAGCGAAGAATAGAACAAGTGCTAGCATCCATGGGTAGTCAGCTAGTAGCGCACCAGCCACTTCTTTGATGCCGTCAACGTGCGCGTTAACGAACGTAGAACCTAGCCATGCCACACCAAGAACACACACACACGCTGTCATACCAGAGCGGAATGTTGCTGCAGCTGGGATTTTGCCAGCGTCGATTTTACAGCTCATTACGATAGCTGCCGCAGCTGCTAGCATTACCGTCATGATAGCTTCGTTACGACCTAGCGCAGGGTTCTCGATAAGGCCAACAGAGCCAGAGATTGCTGCTGCGTAACACACTACGAATGCGATTGCGCCTAGGAAGATGAAAGTTGCTTTCTTCGCTGTTGGCAGGATTTCACGCTTAGATTCTGTGTTTAGCTTGATCAAGCCTTTTGCTAGACGGTCTTGGTATTCAGGATCGTCTTTAAGCTCGCTACCCATGAAGTTCGCTACGAATGCACCGATCATACAAGCGATGAACGTTGTTGGGATACAGATTGCTAGTAGCGTTAGGTAGTCAACGCCAAATGGGTGAAGCATTGCTGCGAACGCTACAACAGCCGCAGAGATTGGCGACGCTGTGATAGCGATTTGCGATGCTACTACCGCGATAGACAGTGGACGAGAAGGACGAACACCTTGGCCTTTCGCTACTTCTGCAATAACAGGAAGTGTTGAGAATGCCGTGTGACCAGTACCCGCAAGTAGTGTCATTAGGAATGTCACGATAGGTGCGTAAAAGGTGATGCGTTCGGGATGTTTACGCAAAAAGTCTTCCGCAACCTGAACCATCCAGTCCAAACCACCCGCTACCTGCATTGCAGCGATAGCAGTAATTACAGACATGATGATCAGGATTACATCGACAGGGATGAAAGACTGGCTTGTCGGGACACCTAGGATTAAAGACAATGCAATTACCCCAGCACCACCGGCAAAGCCAATGCCGATACCACCGATTCTTGCCCCCAAATAAATGAAGAGCAGAACCACGAAGAGTTCGACCATTACCATATTGATACCTCTTTTAGTTTTTAATGATTCTGATTTTTTGAGCACTCAGGAACAGGAGTAAGTGTTCAGAAAATCAGAACCCGAGCGGCTTACGGCAATAAAAAGCGCATAAAAATTGTGGTTAACCGTATTCGAGCCTAAAAAAGGGCCCCGTTAGGGACCCCTTTCACATGCGATTACTCGTAGCGTTTCGCTTTATAAGTCGGATGCATGAAGTTTTCAACCGATAAGATGTCATCTAGCTCTTCTTCAGTTAATAAACCGCGTTCTAGAACTACATCACGTACACTCTTACCTGTTTCTGCACAGATCTTACCAACGATATCGCCTTCGTGGTGGCCGATGTATGGGTTTAGGTAAGTTACGATACCGATAGAGTTGTAAACGTAGTTTTCGCAAACTTCTTTGTTCACAGTGATGCCATCGATACATTTATCGCGTAGGTTCACACACGCATTGTGTAGTAGAGAGATAGACTCAAACACGCTTTGTGCGATAACTGGTTCCATTACGTTTAGCTGTAGCTGACCGCCTTCTGCTGCGAAAGAAACTGTGTTGTCGTTACCTAGAACTTTGAAGCAAACTTGGTTTACTACTTCTGGGATAACTGGGTTTACTTTAGCTGGCATGATTGAAGAGCCTGCTTGCATTTCTGGTAGGTTCAGTTCGTTAAGACCAGCACGTGGACCAGAAGAAAGTAGACGAAGGTCGTTACAGATCTTCGATAGTTTCACCGCTAGACGTTTCAACGCGCCGTGCGTCATTACATAAGCACCACAGTCAGAAGTCGCTTCGATTAGGTCTTCTGCTGCAACCACTTCAACGCCAGTTACTTCTGCTAGGTGTTTTACTGCTAGCGCTTGGTAACCTGTAGGTGCGTTTAGACCAGTACCGATTGCTGTTGCACCTAGGTTGATTTCTAGTAGTAGCTTAGACGTGTAATCTAGAGCACGAATTTCTTCGTTTAGTGTTACTGCCCATGCGTGGAACTCTTGACCCACAGTCATAGGAACCGCATCTTGCAGCTGAGTACGACCCATCTTCAAGATGTCTTTGAATTCTTGTGCTTTAAGCTCGAATGCGCCTTTAAGGTATTCGATCGCTTCCATCAACTGATGAACACTGTTGTAAACCGCGATACGGAAACCCGTTGGGTACGCACAGTTTGTTGATTGGCTCTTGTTAACGTGATCGTTCGGGTTGATGAACTCATATTGGCCTTTTTCCTTGCCCATCAGTTCAAGTGCAACGTTCGCGATAACTTCGTTAGTGTTCATGTTCACTGACGTGCCTGCACCGCCTTGGAATACGTCTGAAGGGAACTGATCCATGCACTTACCTGTTTCAAGGATCAAATCACACGCTTCTAGGATGTAGTTAGCAACGTCTTTTGGAATTGCGCCTAGCTCTTTGTTTGCTAGCGCTGCGGCTTTCTTAGTCATTACCATGCCACGTACAAATTCAGGTACGTCAGAGATGGTAGTGCTTGAAATGTTGAAGTTTTCGATAGCGCGAAGTGTGTGGATGCCGTAGTAAGCATCGGCAGGGACATGACGTTGGCCTAATAGATCTTCTTCAATACGAGTGGCTTGGTTTGCTGTCTTTGGAGCATCAGATAGTGTAGCCATAACAGGATCCTTAGATAATAATTCTGATATTTAAGTTATTTATTAGCCATTTCTGCAATCTAGAATCCATTCATCAGAGTTTTTGGCTGGAAAAACCGTCCTGACTTATGTGGCACATCATACTGCACCTAGCGCATAAAAATAGTAAGTGGATCACCTTTTTCGCTTTTGATGCGTCAATATTTTGCAAAGTATGAACGGGATATTAATAACCCTTTATGGGTAGGCGATTTTCCTCGACAAACATGGATATTAAGAGTCCGAAAATAGCACTTTTCAACGACCAATTTTTGTATATGCACCTTTATTCAAAGGGCGTTTTTTGCACAACGCATTCTCCCTAGTATGAACACGCTTTTTTACAACGATTCGTTTGAGCTTAGTAGGCTTTTGCCATTACACTGAAATCAACAAAGGAGGGCATGTGTTTCCTATCTTATTATTGGCGTTTATTTTCGTCCCGATCATCGAAATCGGCCTATTTATTCAGGTGGGAGGCTTCTTAGGTCTCTGGCCTACGATTGCTTTAGTCTTGATTACTGCATTTGTTGGCGCGTCTTTGGTGCGTAGCCAAGGCATCCAGACATTGATGTCGGTGCAAGGTCGTTTAGAGCAAGGTGAGCTTCCGGCTCAACAGATTTTTGAAGGTGTGATGCTGGCAGTTGCTGGCGTATTGCTGTTAACACCAGGTTTCATGACCGACGCATTGGGTATGTTGGTGTTGTTGCCAGCACCGCGAGCGGCGATTGCGAAATACCTAATGAGCAAGATGGTAGTGAAGACCATGAATGGTGGCGGCTTCCAAGGTGGCTTCTCAAATCAAGGTCCATTTGAGCAAGACCCATTCCGTCGTGACCCATTTGATTCTCAATCGGATAATGGGAACACCTTCGAAGGTGAATACGAGCGTAAAGACGACAATGATCGCAACAAGCTCAACTGATTCAATCGGTAAGTAAGAAAAGCAAAAGGGCGCATTGAGCGCCCTTTTTAGTATCTGTTATTTGCAGTGCTTACAACGCGCCTTCAAAGCCCATTTGACGCCATGCTTCAAACGCAATAATCGCCACAGCGTTAGAAAGGTTCAGGCTGCGCGCATCCGGCATCATCGGAATGCGAATACGTTGTTCCATTGGTAGGCTATCAATCACGTCTGCTGGCAGGCCACGTGTTTCTGGGCCAAACATTAGCACGTCACCTTCTTGGTACTTCGCATCCACATGATGACCTGTGGTTTTGGTCGTGCATGCAAACAGGCGGTAGTTGCCTTGTTTCTCTTTCTCTAAGTATTCCAAGAATGCTTGATAATCTTTATGACGCGTCACGCGAGCCAAATCATGGTAATCCAAACCTGCGCGGCGGACTTTCTTCTCTTCTAGATCGAAACCCAGTGGCTCAATCAGGTGGAGATTCGCACCACAGTTAGCACACAGGCGAATGATGTTGCCGGTGTTCGGCGCGATTTCTGGTTCGTATAGAGCGATATCAAACATGGTATTGAATTAGATTGGTCAAAACAGGCGAGCAGTATATACCCAAGTCACCATGAGAAGCGAGATTCAACACAATGACGGGTTATAGAAGAGGACAACCACTTCGGTGTGTTGCCCTCATTTCGATAAATTAACTCAGAGCGCGAGTGTAGTTCTCTTCCACTGCGCGCCAGTTGACCACATTCCACCATGCGTCGATGTACTCAGGGCGACGGTTTTGGTAGCTGATGTAGTAAGCGTGTTCCCACACATCCAATGCTAGAATTGGTTCACCTTGTACTGCGGCAACGTCCATCAGAGGGTTGTCTTGGTTGCTGGTGGAGGTAATGTGAATCTCACCATCTTTTACGACTAGCCAAGCAAAGCCTGAGCCGAAGGTATTGATAGCCGCTTGGGCAAATTCTTCTTTGAATTTTTCAAAGTCACCAAACTTCTCGTTGATGGCTTGAGCTAGTGCTCCTTGAGGCTCACCGCCACCATCTGGTGACATGCAGTTCCAGTAAATGATGTGATTGTAGTAACCGCCACCATTGTTACGGATAGCTGGGCTGTGTTGAGAAATGCTAGCGAAGATGTCATCGAGGCTTTGGGTCTCGAGAGCGCTGCCTTTGGCGGCAGCCATGAATTTATCGTAATAGGTTTTGTGGTGTTTGCTGTAGTGAACTTCCATGGTTTTCGCATCGATGTAAGGCTCTAACGCATCGTAGCTGTACGGAAGCTCTGGGAAAGTGTGCGACATTGTAAATCCTCCTTAATGGAGGATTTACTTTAATGTTAATGAAAATCATTATCAACTTTGATCTTTGTGGGGTTATTTCGCCTCACTGATCAACGGCAGGGTGATGGTGACGCGTAAACCACCCAATGGGCTGCGACTTGCGATAATTGAACCACTGTGCTGACGAATCGCACTTTCGGTGATGGTTAAGCCCAACCCTGTACCACCTGAATGGCGGTCGCGCGCGGTCGACACACGATAGAACGGACGGAAAATCGCTTCCAATTCTTCTTCTGGTACGCCTTCGCCGTTGTCATCCACCACAATGCGTAGCGTATCGAATGAATCCTGAATGTTGATTTTCACTTCGTCTTTGCCGTAGTAAATCGCGTTGCGGATGATGTTCTCTACCGCACTCATCAACAGTTTTGGGTTACCTGAGATACTGCGCTCTGGCACAGCAGAGTAGCTAAGTGCTTTACCCATCTGCTCGGCTTCGAACTGTGCGTCTTTAATGATCTCTTCCCATAAGCTGGCAATTGGCTGAGTCTCACGCGTCATGTGACTGTTCACTTGCATGCGTGACAACTCAAGCAGCTCGGCAATCATCTGTTCTAAGCGCTGGGCTTCGGTATCAATACGAGTCAGCTCTGGGCTTTCACCTTGCTTACGCGTCGCCAACGCACTTGCCATACGCAGTCGAGTGAGCGGGGAGCGCAGTTCGTGAGAAATATCCGAGAGCAAACGTTGCTGACCAGAAATCATTTGATTCACTGCCTCAACCATTTGGTTAAAGCTGGTACCTGCTTGGCGAAACTCCGTAGTGCCTTTTTCCAGATTAGGGTCGATGACAAACTCACCTTTGGCAACGCGCTGTGCCGCGGTTTCCAATCGTCGAGCTGGTTGGCTCAATGCCCAAGCTAGCCAAAGTAATAATGGTGTACTTACCAACATGACGGCGAGTAGCAATTGCAATGGGTGATCGAACAGGCGCAACATGATCGGAGGCGGCTCGTTCCATTTAAAACCGACGTACATCAATAAGTCAGAGTTAGCGATTTTGATCGGCACCGGGCCTGCGATCATGTAGCGGCCATAGAGTTTTTGTTTCGGCTGCGACTGATCTTCAATGCTGGTGACAAAGTTTTGCAGCGCACGCAGTTTGAAGTCTTTGTGGCTCGATGTGGTTAACACATTGCCTTCGTGATCGGAAAAGAAGATGCGCGGACGCGGATCATGCTTGCTGCGTCGCTGACCTTCGATGCTGAACAAAATCTTGCCGAGGTTATCTTGCTTGCGATACTTCTTCTCAATGCCGTCACGTATGTCAATCATACGCTGATAGTGGTCTTGCGGGATGTCGCGTGCTTTCCGTGGATCAAGGTGTGGCAATGACAGCACTGCCATCAAAACCAAGAACATAGTGAACCAAAAGATGGCAAAGATGCGTCCGTACAAGCTGTTTATCTTCGGCAGTTTGAAGCGTGGTGCTCGCATTAATCCTCCTCAATCAACATGTAGCCGCGCCCTCGTAGGGTTTTAATGCGTGGCTTACCGTTGCTTTGGTCTGGCAATTTTTTACGTAGGTTGGATACGTGCATATCGATCGCACGGTCAAAGGCAGCAAGGCGCTTACCAAGCACATCAAGGCTGAGGGTTTCTTTCGTCAGTACTTGGCCTGGGTTCTGCACAAAGTGCGTCAAAAGTGCAAATTCAGTCGTGGTTAAATCCAGTAGAGCTTCTTCACAGTACGCTTCTTGTTTGCCTGGGTAGAGTTTGATTTCTCGATACTCAATGCAATCGCTGTTCTTGGTGTTCTTTTGGGTACTGCTAGTGCGGCGTAAGATAGCTCGAATACGTGCTAACAGTTCACGGTCGCTAAAAGGCTTCGGTAGGTAATCATCCGCGCCAAGCTCTAGGCCAATTACGCGATCGATCTCCTCACCTTTGGCGGTGAGCATCAATACTGGTGTCTCCCAGTTTTCACGCAGGCGTTTTAGGGTCTCCATTCCATTGAGTTTTGGCATCATGACGTCAAGCAGCACAAGATCGATCTCACTGTTAATAGCCAATAAGCCTGCTTCACCATCATTGGCTTCACTGACTTCGTACCCTTCAAAGCTCAGCACTTCCTTAAGTAGGCTGGTTAGCTCTGTGTCGTCATCAATCAAAAGAATGTTCGCCATTTGAATACCTATTTATCATCGTGGTTGCTTTAATATTACATGGTAATGACGAGGAGGAATGAGTGTAAAAATCACTCTTTACGATTCTTTACGGTCTCTATACGTCGCTTTACCTAGTAGGTCGTATTCTACACTCAAGCGCTGTGAGAACAGCTCAGAAGAATCACTAACCTGTGTAAGGAATCTCATTATGAAAACTGCAAAGAAATTAGTACTAGCGGCTGTTGTTCTACCTCTAACTCTAGGTACAGCGAGTGCATTCGCATTCGGCGGTAAAGACCACAAAGGTCATCGCGGTGAGTGTGGTATGGGTATGGACCGCGGCATCATGCGTCAACTAGACCTAACTGATGCTCAAAAAGATCAGCTAAAAGAAATGCGTGAAGCGAACAAAGCAGAAATGAAAGCGAAATTCGCCGACGGTCACGAAGCTCGCATGGCAGAGCGTCAAGCACACCACGACAAAGTACAAGCGCTACTATTGGCGGATAACTTCGATGAAGCAGCAGCAAACGACCTAGCGAAAGAAATGGTTGAGAAGCAAACTGAGCGTCGCGTTAAGATGATGGAGAAAAAACACCAAATGCTGAGTGTTCTGACTCCTGAGCAAAAAACAAAATTTGTTGAGCTGCAAAAAGAGCGTCAACAGAAGTGTGGTGAAAAAATGCAAAAACGCATGGAAAAGCACCACAACAGCTAATCGCTGAAAGATAAAGTGAAAGAGGTAGCCAGAGTGCTGCCTCTTTTTGATCTTGGCGATTTCATACTCATTAAATCATTCTCAAGGTATACTCAAAGCACGGTTTGAGTTAACTATTTGATTATGAAACAGCAATACGCACGTTTAGTGACGATGGCAGCTTGGACGGCAACCATCGTGGCGACGCTTCTTTTGATTGTCAAAGTCATCACGTGGTGGGTGACGGGCTCTGTCAGCTTACTTGCCTCTTTAATTGACTCCATGTTGGATATTGCCGCATCGGTAGTGAACCTTATTGTGGTGCGCTATTCCCTCCAGCCAGCGGATAAAGAACACACCTTCGGGCATGGCAAAGCCGAGTCTTTAGCTGCGTTGGCACAAGCGATGTTTATCTCGGGCTCAGCGGTGTTTTTGATCCTAAACGGTATCGAGCGTTTCTTCCGTCCGCAAGATCTGCAATCGCCAGAGCTAGGCGTTTACGTTTCACTGTTTGCTATGCTGATGACATTTGGACTTGTGATGTTCCAAAAGCGTGTAGTGCGCATGACGGGCAGCCAAGCTATTGCTGCTGATTCTCTGCATTACCAAACAGACCTTTATATGAACGGTGCCATTATGGTGGCGCTAGGTTTGAGCTATTTTGGGGTAACGCAAGCCGATGCGGTGTTTGCGGTCGGTATCGGTATCTTTATTTTGTACAGCGCGTTCAAGATGGTCAGCGAAGCGATTCAAACATTACTTGATAGAAAGCTGCCTGATGAAGAGCTGGAGCAAATTCGCCAAGAGTGTTTGAAGGTCGAAGGTGTGTTGGGTGTACATCAACTTCGCACTCGCATGTCTGGACCAACGCGTTTTATTCAATTGCATTTAGAGTTGAATGATCATCTACCTTTAATAGAAGCCCATCATATTGCAGATGAAGTGGAAGCGAATTTGTTAGCCTTGTTTCCAGAAGCGGATGTGCTGATCCACCAAGATCCGTTATCGGTGATATTTGGACCAGAGAAAGAGCAAAAAGCACAAGATTGGTAGCGGTCGAAAAATCAGACCAAGCGTGACGACAAATAGACGCTTATTGACTATCTTTCCATCACTACTTGCTAAGAATCGTGATCCTGATGTGAATCAACGAAGTTGCAAAGAGAAACTGTAATACTCTTACATAAGTAGAAAAGTTACATAAAAAAGTGTGTTTTCATTGGTATTCCTGTAGAGGAAATGTAACATAACGCACAGTTCTGGATTATGCAGGTTGCTTGGTAACAAGGGGCCTAAAAGAAAATTAAATAAATTGATTGCCAAAGATCGAGGGTGAGCATGATTAAGAAGATCGGTGTTTTAACAAGTGGCGGTGACGCACCTGGTATGAACGCTGCAGTACGCGGCGTAGTTCGTACAGCACTATCTGAGGGATTGGAAGTTTACGGTGTTTACGATGGCTACCTAGGTCTTTACGAAGACCGCATCGCAAAGCTAGATCGTTCTAGCGTTTCTGATGTGATCAACAAGGGTGGTACATTCCTAGGCTCTGCACGTTTCCCTGAATTCAAGGAAGTGGCAGTACGCGAACAAGCGATTGAGAACCTTAAAAAGCACGGTATCGATGCACTAGTTGTTATCGGTGGTGACGGTTCTTACATGGGTGCTAAGAAACTGACTGAAATGGGTTACCCATGTATCGGTCTACCAGGCACAATCGATAACGACATCGCGGGTACTGATTACACAATCGGTTACCTAACTGCACTAAACACAGTTATCGATGCAATCGACCGTCTACGTGACACGTCTTCTTCTCACCAGCGTATTTCTATCGTAGAAATCATGGGTCGTCACTGTGGTGACCTAACTCTGATGTCTGCAATCGCAGGTGGCTGTGAGTACATCATCACTCCAGAAACTGGTCTAGATAAAGAGAAGCTAATCAGCAACATCCAAGATGGCATCTCTAAAGGTAAAAAACACGCAATCATCGCGCTAACTGAGCTGATGATGGATGCAAACGAACTAGCGAAAGAGATCGAAGCGGCAACAGGTCGTGAAACTCGCGCAACGGTTCTTGGTCACATCCAACGTGGTGGTCGTCCAACAGCATTCGACCGTGTTCTAGCATCTCGCATGGGTAACTACGCTGTTCACCTACTAATGGAAGGCCACGGCGGCCGTTGTGTTGGTATCGTGAAAGAGCAACTGGTTCACCACGACATCATCGATGCAATCGAGAACATGAAGCGTCCAGTACGCAACGACCTATACCAAGTTGCTGAAGAGCTATTCTAAGCCTGCTTGATAAAGTCAAAATCTAAAAAAAAAACCGCGGTTATCCGCGGTTTTTTATTATCTGAAATTTGTCTGAGCTGAAGTTTGCTTGAGACAGGCTTTGTGCCGAGTTAAGAACTTGCGTGCTCTGCTAACGTCAGGCGACGCTCGCGCAGGGCAAAGAGATAGCCTAACAAGCCGCCCAATGTGTTACCCAGAGCAATACCAATAAACAAACCTTCGATGCTATAAAGCTGACTGCCTATCCATGCCGCTGGTAACGTAAAGACGAACAAGCGCATAAAGCTCCACTGGAAGGCTCGCAGCGGTTTGTGCATCGCGTTATAGCCACTCACCAACATCATCACAATCCCTTGGAAGCCGTAGCTAAATGGCACGACTAAGAGGTAATGCCACAACAAGTCTTTTACCGCTGCTTCTTGAGAGAAAAGCGCAGCAAGAGGAATGCTGAGAGGCACCATCATCAAAAAGATAAAGCCTTGGAAGACCACCGCAAAGCGCATGCTCAGGAACCAGCCAGAGAACGCACGAGCAGGGTTATTAGCCCCAAAGTTTTGCGCCATAAACGGGGTGAGCGCAGAGGTCAGCGACATCAGCACCAAAATCAAAATCGATTCAATACGCTGCGCTGCGCCATAAGCCGCAACCGCTGCAGTACCGTGGCTGGAAAGTATCATCATCAGAATCGCGCCCGATAATGGGTTCATTGCGTTCGACAGAGCAGCTGGCGTGCCTATTTTTAAGGTTTGTTGCCAGTCTTGTTTGATGAGCGACCAGTGCGGTGCGGCAAGTAATTTCTCGCGTTTCACCAATACATAGAAAGACCCGCAGAGCGCGCCAAACCAACTGAATGCACTGGCGATAGCAGCGCCCTGAATACCGAGCTCAGGGAAAGGTCCGTAACCAAAGATCAGCAGCGGATCGAGAATGCCGTTGATAAGCCCTGCGAGCATCATGATCTTGGCTGGGGTTTTGGTGTCACCTGTCGCCCTAATAGCGCTATTGCCTGCCATTGGGATCACCAGCAGGGGAATGGTCAGATACCAGACCTGCATGTACTGCTCAATCAGTGGAATCGAGTCTTCTTTTGCCCCGAGTAAGCTGAACAGCGGCTCAATAGTAAAGAAACCTAGCGTCGAGGCGATCGTGACTAAAACAACGGCGAGCAATAAACCATGGCTGGTAAAGCGAGCTGCTTGAGATGCATGTCCTTGACCAAGCAGGCGGCCGATATTGGTCGACAATCCCATACCAATACCCATGGTGATGCAGTTCACCGCAAAGGTTACTGGGAAGGTATAACTGATCGCCGCGAGCGCTTGTGTACCTAATAACGAGATGAAGAAGGTATCGACCAAGTTAAACATCAAAATCGCGATCATGCCCATGGTCATGGGTACGGTCATTTTGCGTAAGGTGTCGGGAATGGGGGCGGTCAACAAACCATGTTTGTCTTCGGCCTGGTTGCCCGGCTTATTCTTTTCCAACATTTTTGACGTCTATCTGGTGAGGGAAGGGCAAGGATACAAGAAAGCCATTGCCTCGGCGAGCGAGCATTTCGCACGCAAACCGTTGCTTAGCTGCTGGTTATTTTAACTAAGTCACAAAAATTTCACGTCTACCCCTTGGGATCCTTAGCTTTGCCCTTATATACAGATCACGTGCCCCTGAGCGGGCAATTATCAAATAATCATGGAAATTTTCAGGAGAGACGACCGATGAACATTCGTCCATTACATGACCGAGTTATCGTTGAACGTAAAGAAGTTGAATCTAAGTCAGCTGGTGGCATCGTTTTAACTGGTTCTGCTGCGGAAAAATCGACTCGCGGTGTTGTTCTAGCTGTGGGTAAAGGCCGCATCCTAGAGAACGGCACAGTGCTACCGCTGGACGTTAAAGTTGGTGATACCGTTATCTTCGCTGAAGGTTACGGCACTAAGACTGAGAAGATCGACGGCAAAGAAGTTCTTATCATGTCTGAAAACGACATCATGGCTATTGTCGACTAATAGCAATCGTTGAGTAATTTTTTGCTCTGATTCAAAACGCAATCAAAAACAGAATTTAGAAAGGAAATCAAAGATGGCTGCTAAAGACGTTAAATTTGGTAATGACGCACGAGTTAAAATGCTAGAAGGCGTAAACGTTCTAGCGGACGCAGTGAAAGTAACACTGGGTCCTAAAGGTCGTAACGTAGTTCTAGACAAATCTTTTGGTGCACCAACAATCACTAAAGATGGTGTATCAGTAGCGCGTGAAATTGAGCTGGAAGACAAGTTCCAGAACATGGGCGCACAAATGGTTAAAGAAGTTGCGTCTAAAGCAAACGACGCAGCGGGTGACGGTACAACAACAGCAACCGTACTAGCGCAAGCAATCGTAAACGAAGGTCTAAAAGCAGTAGCAGCGGGTATGAACCCAATGGATCTTAAGCGCGGTATCGACAAAGCAGTTATCGCAGCGGTTGAGCAACTAAAAGAGCTGTCTGTTGAGTGTAACGACACTAAAGCAATCGCACAGGTTGGTACTATCTCTGCGAACTCTGACTCAAGCGTAGGTAACATCATTGCTGAAGCAATGGAAAAAGTTGGCCGCGACGGTGTTATCACTGTTGAAGAAGGTCAAGCGCTACAAGATGAGCTAGACGTAGTAGAAGGTATGCAGTTCGACCGCGGTTACCTATCTCCTTACTTCATCAACAACCAAGAAGCAGGCAGCGTTGATCTAGAAAACCCATTCATCCTTCTGATCGATAAGAAAGTATCGAACATCCGTGAACTTCTTCCAGCACTAGAAGCAGTAGCAAAAGCATCTCGCCCACTACTGATCATCGCTGAAGACGTAGAAGGTGAAGCACTAGCAACACTGGTTGTGAACAACATGCGTGGCATCGTTAAAGTAGCAGCAGTGAAAGCGCCTGGTTTCGGTGACCGTCGTAAAGCAATGCTACAAGACATCGCTATCCTAACTGGCGGTATCGTGATTTCTGAAGAAGTCGGTCTAGAGCTAGAAAAAGTAGCACTAGAAGACCTAGGTCAAGCGAAGCGCGTTGCAATCACAAAAGAAAACACAACCATCATCGATGGCGTGGGTGAAGAAGCAATGATCCAAGGTCGTGTTGCTCAAATCCGTCAGCAAATCGAAGATGCAACTTCAGACTACGACAAAGAGAAACTACAAGAACGCGTTGCTAAGCTAGCAGGCGGTGTTGCAGTAATCAAAGTTGGTGCAGCAACTGAAGTTGAAATGAAAGAGAAGAAAGACCGCGTAGAAGACGCACTACACGCGACTCGCGCAGCGGTTGAAGAAGGCGTAGTTGCTGGTGGTGGTGTTGCACTAATCCGCGCTGCATCTAAGATTGTTGACCTAGAAGGTGACAACGAAGAGCAAAACGTTGGTATCCGCGTTGCACTACGTGCAATGGAAGCGCCAATCCGTCAAATCACGAAGAACGCAGGTGACGAAGAGTCAGTAGTAGCGAACAACGTGAAAGCAGGTGAAGGTTCTTACGGCTACAACGCAGCAACAGGCGAATACGGCGACATGCTAGAGATGGGTATCCTAGACCCAACTAAAGTAACTCGTAGCGCACTACAATTCGCAGCATCAGTAGCAGGTCTAATGATCACAACTGAAGCGATGGTTACTGACCTACCACAAAAAGATGGCGCAGGTATGCCTGATATGGGTGGTATGGGCGGTATGGGTGGTATGGGCGGCATGATGTAATTTGCTGCTTGTCTTGTCGCTCTAACGCCTTATAGCTGCATCGAAAGTGCTCATTTACGTGTGTAAACTCCGCGCTTTCTCTTTGCTCTAAGACGTTATAGCTTAAAGACAACCGACCAAACCAAACTTGGAAGCCGAGGTGAATGCCTCGGCTTTTTTGTGTCTGTTACTTTGGGACAGAGCTTTTTGTGCGTAAGTTTGTAGGTTTATTCTTACTTTTTCTTTTTAATCTGATAGTTAGCGAGTAATTATTACGCTTAATTTTTATCAGGTTAATTGGTTTAAAAATACGCAATTGTGTGGCTATTGTGCGCAAACGGTCAGGGAAAATGCAGAAAAATAAGTTTGATGAATCAATTGCTTGTTTATTCAAGCGGTTAAATATGACTTCCCGCTAACATTTATTTGGTTAAAATGACGCAAACTTTGAACATTACAGTGTGTTGTAAACACTAAATTCCCCCATGGAGATAAAAATGAAAAAGCTAATGACGTCACTGGCTGTTGCAGCCGTTATCGCTTCACCTGTTGCTCTTGCTGATAGCTCACCAGTTATGTTCTCTACTATCGACAACACTAACGCGCCTTCTAACTCTTCTGTTGGCGGTGTTCGTCTTGCGGTTCTTCACGGTCAAGTGAACGAAGTAAAAGGTGTCGATTTCTCTCTACTAGGTATGTCTGAAACAGATCGTACTACTGGTGTGAACTTCGGTCTTTTCTTTGGTGCGTCTAAAGTAAACCAAGAAATGAAGGGTGTTTCTCTAGGTCTATTCAACTGGAACCAAGGCCAAACAACGGGTCTTAACCTAGGTGCGGTAAACGTGACTAACAACGTTGAAGGTCTAAACTGGAGTGCTGTGAACTACTCTGAAGGTTACACAATGGCAGACATCGGTCTGGCAAGTATCTCTAAAAAATCTAACTTCCAGCTAGGTTTCTTCAACATGACTGACCAAATCGACGGTGTTCAAATTGGTCTTCTAAACTGTGCGGACAACGGCTTCTTCAAGTGTTTCCCAATCGTGAACTTCGCTAAATAATCAGCGATCTTCGCCAAAAGTTAAGTCACCTTCCTAACTTAACGCCAGATACAAAAAGACCCCGGCATGATGTCGGGGTCTTTTTTATTGTGCTTGATTACTTAACTAAACGCGTTGATGTTTTTCGTTGCTGCATTTTCTGGTGCACACCACGGCGCAATGCTTTGACGCGGTTTTCCGCCTTGTCCACACCGAGTAAAACGGTCAGTGCCAATACAGTAATGATGATCGACTGTGATAAGTAACCTAAGCCAATCATCAAGCCTAGCCCCGCCAACACCCAAATGACGGCTGCTGAAGTCACGCCGTGAATTTTGCCGTCTTGAGTCATCATCACACCGGCACCTAAAAAGCCGACGCCAGTAATGATCTGACCAAGTACACGGGCTTGATCTAATGTATTTGGCGAGAGCGATACCGCCATCGACATAAATAGGTAAGTACCTGAGATAACTAAAATTGCGGTACGAATACCAACAGGTTTACCGCGAGTTTGGCGCTCTATGCCAATCATCAAACCATTGATGGCACAACAAAGCAGCGCAGCCCAACTAAAAGGGCCAAGATCGAAAAGGTGTTCAAAAGTTGCTTGCATCTTAACCTCCAAATTTGCGGAGTATGCATAGATAAGACCGCCTGATCGAACAAAAGCTTTTGCTCGTAACGACAATCTTTATACGGTAAGCAACTTATTCTAGATGCAGATCCAGTGGTGTTTTACTTGGGCGACCGCCAATTTCACGGGTGAGCTTAGGCACTAGGTAGCCAGAAACTCGCGTGATCACACCGCGCATGATTTCTTTGGCTTCTTCGTCGGAAACAAAGTAATGCGCCGCGCCTTGGACTTTATCTAAAACGTGCAAGTAGTAAGGCAAAATGCCAGCATCAAATAACGCTTCGTTCAGTGCAACTTGTGCTTCAACGCTGTTGTTAACGTCTTTCAGCAGTACACCTTGGTTAAGCAGAGTGACACCAGCTTGCTTTAGCTTCGCCATTTGAGCTGCAAACTCAGCGTTGATTTCGTTGGCGTGGTTAATGTGCGTCACCAATACGATCTGTAGACGAGAAGCGCGAAGTAGGTGGCATAGTTCATCGGTAATACGTGCAGGGATCACCACAGGCAAGCGGCTATGAATACGCAGGCGTTTGATGTGTGGGATTTTTGCGATGTGTTCAAGAAGCCAGTGGATCTCATCGTCTTTGGCCATCAGAGGATCACCACCAGAGAAGATCACTTCATTGAGCTCTGGTTGCTGTGCCATGTACTCCAAGCACTTAGTCCATGCTTGCTTGCCACTCTTATTCTCTTGGTAAGGGAAGTGGCGGCGGAAGCAGTAGCGGCAATTCACCGCACAACCACCTTTCACGATCATCAATGCGCGATTGCGGTATTTGTGCAGTAATCCAGGCAGCTCGTTGTCTTGCTCTTCCAAAGGATCATTCGAATAGCCTTCATGTACTTCAAACTCTTCGCTCAAAGGTAATACTTGGCGCAAAAGTGGATCGTAAGGATTGCCTTTTTCCATCCTATCGACAAAACTTTGCGGTACACGCTGTGCAAACAGCTTACGCGCAGTGAACCCGTCCTGCCACGGTGAAGGATCGATTTCCAACATTTCCAGCAATTTTGCAGGATCGGAGATCCCATTCGCTAACTGTTTGAGCCAGTTTTGCTCAACAGATTCGACTTTTCGGGTTATTATGTGCGGCATTGAATTTAGCTCTAAGAATGTAAGAGGAAAAAATGGCTACAGTTAGCACCAATGAATTTAAAGGCGGCCTTAAGTTAATGCTTGATAACGAGCCTTGTGTAATTCTGGAAAACGAATACGTTAAACCAGGTAAAGGCCAAGCGTTCAACCGCGTTAAAATTCGTAAACTTCTTTCTGGTAAAGTGCTAGAGAAAACATTCAAGTCTGGTGACACTTGTGAAGTGGCAGACGTAATGGATATCGACCTAGATTATCTATATTCAGACGGCGAATTCTACCACTTTATGAACAACGAAACTTTCGAGCAGATCGCTGCTGACTTGAAAGCGGTTGGTGAAAACGCTAAGTGGTTGGTAGAAAACAACACTTGTATGATCACGCTTTGGAACGGTAACCCAATTACTGTTACTCCACCAAACTTCGTTGAACTAGAAGTTACTGACACAGATCCAGGTCTGAAAGGTGATACTCAAGGTACAGGTGGTAAACCAGCAACACTATCAACTGGCGCTGTAGTACGTGTACCACTATTCATCGCAATCGGCGAAGTGATCAAAGTTGACACTCGTACTGGTGAATACGTAGGTCGTGTGAAGTAATTCACCTTAGACTTTCTGATTGAAAAGGTCGCTTCGGCGGCCTTTTTTATTGCCCGCTATTTTCCTCTCTTTGATGCCTCTGTGCAAAACATCGATATCCTCCGCAAATCTCTGATGATTTTGTATTATTCGTAAAAGTCTTATTTATTTCATGAATCTTTCGATTATTTCTTAATGTAACAATTTGATACATTAGTCCTCGTTGTCAGCGAGTTGCATAGCAATTTGATTTTTATCGATTTAACTCAATGACAATCCAATAAGGAGAACAAAATGGAAAGCAGAGGCTTAGGACGAGGTTTAAAGGTGGAAGAGAGACGTCAGTTACTACATAAAGGATTGAAAGCAGCCGTATTTGGTATTCCGCTGCTGGCAATAGGCTTAACGATTAACAGCTCAGTGCTGATGACCGATGCGGGTTATAGCTATGTGCATCAGAACAACATCACTGGTGAGTTGGACGTATTCACAGAGCCGGGCATTCACTTTCGTATGCCGTTTTTGTCCAAGATCACTAAGTATGACCAAGTGATCACCGTGTCATTTGGTAACAGCAAGGGCGAAGATTTTTATCAACGCCTTGATGCGATTCAGGTTCGCTTTGCCGATACCTACATTGGTCAAATTCCGGTGACATTCCGCTTTAAGCTCAGCAATGACCCAGAAGCGGTTAAGAAGATGCATAAAGAGTTCCGCAACAACAGTAACCTAATTGATGCATTGTTGGTGAAGAACGCACGTAACGTGACAGTGATTACCGCGACTCAATACACAGGTGAAGAGTTTTTCCAAGGCGGCTTGAACCAGTTCAAATCCAAATTGGGTGACCAACTGCGTGAAGGTATTTATCTGACTGAGCGTCGTCAGGTAGAAGTGGAAGAGCTAGACCTAGCTCCGGTTGGTGCGAATCAGTCGAACGCGAACCAGCTGCAACGTACTAACCAACTGGTTTGGAAGACGGTGCCGGTAGTGGACAACACAGGCCAACCAATCCGACAGGATAACCCTCTACAGCAATACGGTATTCAAGTGACGCAGGTGACCATCGGTGACCCGCAACCAGAGAAGCAGCTTGATCAATTGCTCGCAGATAAAAAGCGCTTAGTAGCAGACCGCATCCGTGCGATTCAGGAGCAAGAGACCTCGAAAGCACAAGCAGAGACTGAGCAGTTACGTAAAGAGATTCAACGTACCCGTGAAGTACAAGATGCTCAACGTAGCAAAGAGCTTGCGATCATCGCACAGCAAAAAGAAGTCGAAGTTGCACGTCAAATTGCGGAGCGTGAAATTGTCGAAGTTGAGAAAACCAAGCGATTAGCTGAGGTGGAAAAAGAGAAAGAGCTAGCGATTGCAGAAGCTAACCTAGCGATTCAAAAAGCCAATGCTCTATCAGCAGAATTTGAAGCAAAAGCGATTTTGGAAAAAGGCCGTGCAGAAGCGGAAGTCTTGAAAGCGAAGTACGCAGCACTGGGGGCAAACAGAGAAGTGTACTTGGCAGAGTTGAACCGAGATGTGGCGAACTCGCTGTATAACAACCTGCAAAACTTCCAAGTGCAGATGCCACAAAACTACATCGGTGGTGGTGACGAAACGGGTCTGAAAACTAACCTTGATGTGATTACTGGCTTTGGTGCGTTGGGCTTAATGGACCAAACTAAGAAGGTCACACAGCAATAAGATCATGGGTGGTCAAAAGCTCAAAAAGCAAAAAGATCATAGGTGACCAAAAGCTCTGGTAGCTGTACAAACCAGAGTAATGCAGAGGCTGATACGTGTTATCAGCCTCTCTTTTTTGTTGGTGAAATACGGCTGAATATTTGCGCTTTATCTCAATATCACATTGATTTTATGAAGATAAAAAGGCGAGGACGAAATTTGTGGCTATAGTGAATCAACACCCAACAAGCGCAAGGAAGCACTATGTCGAATCAAGAGCAACACCATCCACTCAATGATTATGTGGAATACCCTCCGCAAGAAATGGCAGCAAGAGCTGTACATAATCTTGAGCAACTTCAGCGTCGTCATTCGATTCGAAGTTTCTCTGATCGCCCAGTGGCGAAGGAAGTCATTGAGCACTGCATTCGAGCAGCGGGTACGGCACCTAGTGGGGCAAACCATCAACCTTGGCATTTTGTTGCGATTAACAGTGCAGAAGTGAAAGGGCAGATCCGTCAAGCCGCCGAAGAATTAGAACGTTCTTTCTATGAAGGTCGAGCAGGGCAAGAATGGTTAGATGCACTGAAGCCACTTGGCACGAATGCCAGTAAGCCGTATTTAGAAAAAGCGCCGTGGCTGATCGCGGTGTTTTCGCAAAAGAAAGGCGGTATGAGCAACGATGGGGAACAAACCAATTATTACGTTCACGAGTCAGTCGGGATTGCGACGGGCTTTTTGCTTCAAGCATTACATAACGCCGGTTTGGGGACGTTGACTCACACGCCAAAGCCGATGAGTTTCTTGAGCAAGATTTGTGGGCGAGACAACGATGTTGACCGTCCGTACATGTTGATTGTGACCGGTTATCCGGAAGAAGATGCGACCATTCCAGAGCATGCGATGCACAAAAAGTCGTTGGATGAAATCGCGACCTTTATTGAATAGTGCCTGAAACGAATAGCACTGACGATAAACACAAATAGCAGGCAATAAAAAAGCTGGCGAGGTGCCAGCTTTTTTCATTTCCGTCGGTATCTTAAATCATGAAGATAAAGATAACGGCTAGTGCAGAGATAAGACCTGCAAACGCGTAACATGCAATTTTACCTACCACACCTGTGTGGAATTTAAGGTCGTGCATGCCGTGGTGTACACGGTGCATCGCATGCCACATTGGCAATGCTAGCGTACCGATGATAAACAGTGCGCCAATGATGCTAGTCGCGAATTCAGATACGCGCTCGTAGCTCATTGCTTCTGCATCAATCACACCTAGTGGAACTAGGATGCCCAGTACGAGTACCGTGATTGGCGTGATCATCGCAAACCAAGTACCACCGGCACCAAATAGACCCCACCAGATTGGCTCATCAGAACGTTTCGGTGCTGTATTTACACTATAATTCGGTTTCATTACTCAAGCTCCTTACATCACGATGAGAACGATCAGTGAGATGAACGCTACCGCTGCCCACTGAGTCAGAACGATGATCTTCTTATCCACTGGTTTGCCTTTCAGACGAATTGGCATTACCTGTGGCATCATGCTGAAGAAAGTTTGTGCGTGGAATAGGCTACCTAGCAGTGCAACGATGTTGATCGCTACCACGATAGGGTTTGCCATGAACTCCAACCAACCTTGCCAAGCTTCTGGGCCTTTCACTAATGAACCTAGACCGAAAGTCAGGAAGATAGTGAATAGGATCAGAGGAAGCACCGTTGCTTCACGTACCATGTAGAAGCGGTAGAAAGGATGGTTCTTCCACCATGTGCGTTTTATTTCACGAACGTAAGGTTTACGGTTGCTCATCCTTATGCCTCCACTTTCTTTGGTGAACCATCAGGTTTCAACATCGCAATCACGAAGTCCATAGAAGACTCCACTTTGCCTTGGTTTACTGCCGCTGCTGGGTCAACGTTCTTCGGACAAACTTCAGAACAGTAACCTACGAATGTACAACCCCAAGCGCCGTTTTCACCATTGATCAGCTTCATACGCTCATCTTTACCGTTGTCACGGCTGTCTAGGTTGTAACGGTGTGCCAGAGTCAGTGCTGCAGGGCCGATGAACTCAGGGTTCAAACCGAACTGAGGACATGCTGCGTAGCAAAGACCACAGTTGATACAGCCAGCAAACTGCTTGTATTTCGCCATTTGCTCTGGTGTTTGTAGGTTTGTGCCGTCTTCTGGTTTGCGGTCGTTACCAATGATGTAAGGCTTGATGGCTTCTAGGCGCTCGATGAACGGCGTCATATCAACGATCAAGTCTTTCTCGATTGGGAAGTTTGCTAGTGGCTCGATAGTTACGCCATTCGGGTAATCACGTAGGAAGCTCTTACAAGCTAGCTTAGGCACGTTGTTTACCATGATGCCGCAAGAACCACAGATCGCCATACGACAAGACCAACGGTAAGACAGATCTTTATCTAGGTGATCTTTGATGTAGCCAAGTGCATCAAGTACAGACATGGTTTCATCAAATGGAACTTCGAATGTTTGCGTGTATGGTTCCGCGTCCTTCTCAGGGTCGTAACGCAGAATGTCTACTTTTTGAATGCGGTTTGCTGACATTATGCTTGCTCCTCTGTGCTCTTCGCTTCTGCTTCAGCGGCTTTTTCAGCTGCTGCAGCTTTCTCTGCCGCTTCACCGTATAGACGTGCTTTTGGCTGAGATTTAGTGATCTTCACACCGCTGTAGTCGATACTTGGTGCTGCATCTTCTTTGAAGAAAGCAAGCGAGTGTTTCAGGAAGTTCACGTCATCACGCTCTGTACAACCGTCGTCTAGACGTTGGTGCGCACCACGAGATTCTTTACGTAGGATTGCAGAGTGAACCATCGCTTCTGCGACTTCTAGGCCGTAACCCACTTCGATAGCGTATAGAAGGTCAGTGTTGAACACTTTGCCTTTGTCTTTGATGCTGATTTTCTTGTAACGAGCTTTAAGTTCAGTGATCTTATCAATCGTTGCTTGCATCAAATCTTCTTGGCGGTAGATACCACAACCTGCTTCCATGGTGTGACCCATTTCAGTACGGATATCTGCCCAGTTTTCATCGCCCTCTTGGTTCATTAGAGCAGCAATGCGATCTTCTACAGCTTTCACTTGAGTCGCGATAGACTCTTCGTTCCAGCCTTTGAATTCTGCCGCGCGTTTCACCGCTTGTTCACCCGCAACGCGACCGAATACTACGAACTCAGCCAGCGAGTTAGAACCTAGACGGTTTGCACCGTGAAGACCAACAGACGCACATTCGCCAACCGCGAATAGACCTTTAATGCGAGTTTCACATTCGCCGTTGGTTTCAATACCACCCATGGTGTAGTGAACTGTTGGACGAATTGGAATTGGCTCTTTTGCAGGGTCAACGTTCACGTAAGCTTTCGCTAGCTCACAGATGAACGGTAGACGCTCTTGTAGGTACTCTTCACCTAGGTGGCGAAGGTCTAGATGCACCACATCACCAAGAGGGTGTTTGATGGTGTTGCCTTTCTGTTGTTCGTGCCAGAAAGCTTGAGAAACTTTGTCACGTGGACCAAGTTCCATGTATTTGTTCTTAGGTTGACCCACTGGAGTCTCTGGGCCCATACCGTAGTCTTGTAGGTAACGGTAGCCGTCTTTATTGACGATGATACCGCCTTCACCACGACAACCTTCAGTCATCAGGATACCTGTGCCAGGAAGACCCGTTGGGTGGTACTGAACGAATTCCATATCACGTAGAGGAACGCCGTGACGGTAAGCCATCGCCATGCCGTCGCCCGTTACGATACCGCCGTTGGTGTTACAGTGGTAAACGCGACCTGCGCCACCTGTTGCTAGTACGACAGACTTCGCCTTGATCGTAACTAGTTCACCTTCAGACATGTGGATTGCAATCAGACCTTGTACTTCACCTTCATCAACAAGCAAGTCGACAACAAAGTACTCATCAAAGCGCTTGATGTTGTCGTACTTCATCGACGTCTGGAATAGCGTGTGAAGCATGTGGAAGCCAGTTTTATCTGCAGCGAACCAAGTACGTTCAACCTTCATACCACCAAAGCGGCGTACGTTGACTTCACCGTTCTCTTTACGACTCCATGGGCAACCCCATTGCTCCATTTGGATCATTTCGCGAGTCGCGTTCTCTACAAAGTATTCAACAACGTCCTGTTCACATAGCCAGTCACCACCGCCAACAGTGTCGTTGAAGTGGTTGTCTAAGCTATCTTCATCCTTGATAACTGCTGCTGAGCCACCTTCTGCAGCAACCGTATGGGAGCGCATTGGGTAAACTTTAGAAATAAGCGCTACTTCTAAGTCCGGGTTTGCTTCAGCCGCTGCAATAGCAGTACGAAGACCAGCGCCGCCTGCGCCGATGACTGCGATATCTGTGGTGATAGTTTGCACAGTTATCCTCCAGTGTGTGATTGCGGAAATCCGCTTGTTATTGTGAGTGTGAGGGCACCGTTTTTAGGCTATCCCTCAAAAGTAGTAGGGTTAGTGTAGGGGAGCCTTATGGCAGAAAAATTGATGTATTTGGGTTTTTTCACCGGTAATGCACACGAGAGCATAGAAATTCTAGGTTATGTGACTGCTATCACGGCACGAAACAGTTGAAGGATAAACGTAAAGCTGCTCAATGTTACACAGGTGTTGCACGACATTACCCTCATTGATAATAGGGTAAGTTGTGAGTGTTTTTTGTACTGTAGAACGTGGAATGCTTGCTTCAATTCTGATCGAGTTTTATTCGTATTTAGACCAATACAATTAAGATGAATCCCCCCTCGCCGAGCTAGGCAAAGCGTGACAAAATTGCTATTTTCCTCGCTCACTTATGTATTGAGAGTCTTGTTATGCAAACGACCTGGCAACCTACTGCTTCTATGGAACAACTTCGTCAACGTGCCGCGTTGATCACCGCTATTCGTCAATTCTTTGCCGAGCGACAGGTGATGGAAGTCGACACGCCAGCCATGAGTCACGCCACCGTGACCGACATTCATTTGCATACCTTCCAGACCGAGTTTGTTGGCCCAGGTTATGCCGATGGCAGCAAGCTGTTCTTTATGACTAGCCCTGAATTCCATATGAAGCGCTTACTTGCTGCAGGCAGTGGTTGCATCTACCAAATCAACAAAGCGTTTCGTAATGAAGAGAATGGTCGTCACCACAATCCTGAATTCACCATGTTGGAGTGGTATCGCATTGGCTTTGATCACCATAAGCTGATGGATGAAATGGATGACCTACTTCAACTGGTGCTGAAGTGTGGTGCGGCAGAACGTATGACTTACCAGCAAGCTTTTATTGATGTGCTAGGCGTGTGCCCATTAGAAGGCTCTATGCAAGAGCTAAAAGTGGTCGCGGCTAAGCTAGGGCTAAGTGATATTGCTGAGCCTGAGGAGGATCGCGATACCTTGCTGCAACTGCTGTTCAGCATCGGTGTGGAAGCGAAGATTGGTCAGCAAGTGCCTGCATTTGTTTATGATTTCCCTGCATCGCAAGCCGCATTAGCGAAGATTAATCCACAAGACAATCGCGTTGCTGATCGCTTTGAGGTGTACTTCAAAGGTATTGAGTTGGCGAACGGTTTCCACGAGCTAGATAACCCGAAAGAACAATTGGCGCGCTTTGAACAAGATAATGCTAAGCGTCTTGAAATGAGTCTGAAGCCACAGCCGATCGATTATCATTTGATTGGCGCGTTAGAAGCAGGCTTACCAGACTGTGCGGGCGTAGCGCTCGGCGTTGATCGCCTGATTATGTTGGCTCTTGGTTGTGACCATATTGACCAAGTGACTGCTTTCCCATTCCCAATTGCTTAAGGATTGACGATGAATCTGACCGCTGCACGCTTGGTGCTACTGAGTTACGCGACATTAATTGCTTACCTCTCTTTGAGCTCTGGAGAGTTGCAAGATTGGGGGGATATTGCGTACTTAGATAAGGTGCAGCACGCGATGGCGTACAGTGGTTTTGGCTTTTTGGGCTGTTTCTGTGTAGCAAGCTGGCGTCAGCGTTGGACGGTGGCTCTGAGCATTCTGTTATTCAGCGCTGTGATTGAAGTTTTACAAGGTTATGTGGGGCGCCAAACCTCATGGCACGACTTGATTGCGAACTCGATTGGCATTCTAACTGGTCTGCTATGTTACCGTATTTGGAGCCTCTATCGACCTAGGTTGGTGAAGTCGCTATACTCGATTCGATAATGAAGAGGGAATACGATAACCATGAAAACGCGCGACAAAATCGTTTATGCCGCACTGGAGTTGTTTAACCAACATGGTGAGCGCAATATTACAACTAACCACATTGCTGATCATATTGAAATTAGCCCAGGCAATCTTTACTACCACTTCCGTAACAAACAAGAAATCGTGCGTGAGATTTTCGCGCTTTACTCTGCGGAACTGCTAGAACGCTTTACTCCAATTCAAGGTTCTCAAGAGAGCCTGACCATGCTGAAAAGCTACCTCGATTCAATCTTCACTCTGATGTGGAAGTACCGTTTTTTCTACGCGAACCTGCCAGAAATCCTTTCTCGAGATGAGCAACTGCATGATGAATACATTGATGTTCAAGAGAAGCTGCAAGCCAACCTCATTGCAATCATGCAAGAGTTTGTGTCGCTGAAGCTATTGAATGTCGACCAAGAGCAGTTGAAATCACTGGTTTGTACGCTTCACCTTATTGCGTGTAGCTGGTTAGCTTACCAATCGGCGATGTCATCAAAGACCGATATTACCGAGCTAATGGTGAAACAAGGCATGTTGCAGATGCTTAACGTGGTTAAACCCGTGGCGACCGAGCAGGGCATGGAGCAGTTGCTTTTGCTTGAAGAAGCAGTGAGTCGTCTGCACAGTTAATACTATTTTCCCTCCTTATTCATTTCAGAAAATGAGAGTATGGCTCAACGCTTAAGGTTTAGAGCACAGCTCTCATTTTCAACTCCTTCCTTGAGTTGACTTGCTGTGCTCATTTCGCACAATAGAACTCATGCTCTTCCATACTTTCTAGTGGAAGATGATTCTCGATAAAGGAACTATCGTTCAATGAATTACGACATTTTTAATGGCGATGCCGACGGCATCATTGCATTGCTGCAATTGCGCTTAGCGGATCCTATCAGCGCAGAGTTGGTGACAGGCGTAAAGCGCGACATCAAACTGGTGGAAAAAGTGGATGTGCAAGCCGGTGATGAGCTGACAGTGTTGGACATTTCAATGGAAAAGAACATGGTAGGTCTAGAGCAAGCTTTGGCTCAAGGCGCGCATGTTTTCTACGCCGATCACCACAAAGCAGGCGAGATTCCTCAGCACGGTAATTTGGACGCGCACATCGATCTCGATGCCAACATGTGTACTGCGTTGATTGTCGATAAATTGCTTGATGGCCGTTTTCATACATGGGCGATCACCGCTGCTTATGGCGATAACTTGATCGCTAAAGCGGATGCATTGGCGGACAAAGCCGGACTTAATCAAGAGCAGAAAGCACAGCTAAAAGAGCTTGGCACCTTAATCAACTACAACGGCTATGGCTCTAAAGTAGACGACCTTCATTTTCACCCAGCGGACTTGTACCAAGCGTTGAAGCAATACGTTTCACCATTCGATGCGATTGCAGATAAAGCGTCACCTTACTACCAATTGCAGTCGGCTTATCAACAAGATATGGATGCGGCGCAGGCGGTTCCTGCTACTCACGAAAGCGTTAAGCTCAAGCTATTTGAACTGCCAAACAATGCAGCATCACGTCGAATTAGTGGTGTTTATGGCAACTGGCTTGCAAACCAAACCCCAGACTCTGCGCATGCGGTGTTAACTGAAAATGCAGACGGTACTTACACGGTTTCTCTTCGCGCGCCACTGAATAACAAGCAAGGTGCCGTGGCGGTGTGTGGACAGTTCCCTACAGGTGGTGGTCGAGAGGCTGCGGCGGGTATCAATGCGCTAAGCAAAGATGATGTTAGTTCCTTTATTGATGCGGTTGAAACCTACTACGCATAGCATTTTCCAAAATAGACATACAACAAAGGAGCCGAGTGGCTCCTTTGCTTTTATTTGTTGATAGTGCTGTTTTGAACTGGGGTTACCAACGACAGCTACATACGCTTTAACCACGATTTCGGGTTTTGCGCTTCACTGTTACGGCGAATTTCGAAGTACAGTGAAGGTCTGTCTTGACCACCTGTATCACCCGCAAGGGCAATCACTTCACCGGCTGTTACCTTATCGCCTTCTTTCTTGGTCAATGCTTGGTTGTAACCGTAGAGCGTCATGTCACCTTTACCATGGTCGAGCAGAACGACTAGACCATAACCACGCAAGTATTCGGCGAATACAACGGTACCTGGGTAAACGGCTTTGACTTGTTGACCGTAGCTTGCTGAAAGCACCATGCCTTTCCAGTTTACTTGGCCAGTTTGTCTGGTTCCGAAGTTATGCAAGACTCGGCCTTTGAGTGGCCAAGGCAGTTTGCCACGTTGTTTCGCAATACCATCCATCGGTACTGCGTTACGTTTCGCGGCTTTCGCAATTTCCGCTTTTAGGCGGGTTTCGTTGCGTTGCAGTTCTGAAAGGTAACGTTTGTCGTCTTTGATGCTTTTCTGAATCTTGCTTAGCGTGCCTTTACGTTTTGATTGCGTGCTTGCCAATGACGAGCGCTTTTCCGATTGCTGCTTAAGCAAGGTTTCTATCTGTTCTTTTTCCAACTCAAGTTGGTTTTTATTGTGCGCCAATTCTTGAGTGGTTTTAGTAATGGCATCAATAACCTCCGCACGAGCTTTCGCTAAGTGTTGGAAATATTGGCTGATACGATCTTCTTCAACCCCTTCATTGAGCAGATGTCCATTGGCTTTGGCGCGCTCTGTCACGTAGTAGGTTTGAATGAGCTGTTTTAGCTCTTCCTCTTGCGCTTGGCGCTGGCCTTCTTGCAGTGCAATTTTCTCTTCCAACTTATTAATGTTCTGATCGGCTTGCGCTAATTCCGCCTTAGTTTGCTTAATTTCTCTTTCTAGTTTCGAGATGCCAAGCTCTTGGTCTTTAAGCGACTTTTGCAGATCGTTAAGTTGTTTTTCTTGAGAAGTGAGCGATTTACGCTGACGGCTGATTTCGCTAGAAACGCCTTTTAACTCTTGCTGACTGGCAGCGGAAGAGGTGAGGGGATATGTGGCAGATAAAGCACAAGTTAATAAAATAGCCGAGCGTAGCACTGGGTGATTTTGTTTTCGCACTTGAGAGTTACCTACCACATTATTGTCAAAGGATCAGATGACGATTAAATACCATCTCCATGGATAAAGCTTTGCGATTTGCCATTAAAGCCTTGATCCATATCGAGAGAAGGTTTGTCCGTTTTCGGACGACCAACGATTTTTGCAGGCACACCAGCCACAGTTGTGTGGGGTGGCACTGCTTGCAATACCACAGAACAAGAGCCGATTTTCGCCCCTTGACCAACTTCAATATTGCCAAGAATCTTTGCACCTGCGCCGATCATGACGCCTTCGCGAATTTTCGGGTGACGGTCACCGCATTCTTTGCCGGTACCACCAAGGGTGACGTCCTGCAAAATAGACACGTCGTTTTCCACGACAGCCGTTTCACCAATCACGATGCCAGTTGCATGGTCTAGCATGATACCACTACCGATGCGCGCTGCAGGGTGAATATCGACCTGACACGCCACAGAAATCTGATTTTGTAGATATGTCGCAAGAGCGTGACGACCTTGCTTCCACAACCAGTTTGCTACTCGGTAGCCTTGCAGTGCATGGTAGCCCTTTAAGTACAATAATGGCATTGAGTACATAGAAACCGCAGGGTCGCGATTGACCGTGGCACAAATGTCACAAGCTGCGCCGTCCGTGATAGTAGGATCGGCAGCAAATGCCTCTTCAACCACTTCACGCACTGCCATAGCAGGCATCGATGCAGTGTTTAATTTGTTGGCCAGAATATAGCTTAATGCGGCACACAAGCTGTCATGCTTAATAATGGTCGCATGATAAAAGCTCGCCAGCATAGGCTCTTGCTCTGACATCTCACGGGCTTCTGAAACGATTTTGTTCCAGACTTTTTGTTTTTCGCAGTGTTTCATTCTCAATATCCTGAGTGGTTCTTCCGTGACCCGACAACTTCTATTCTTCTCAGATGAGGTGCAAAGGGAGCTAGGGTGCTACTTTCCTTCGGCTTTTTTGTCACGAGCAAGTAAATCTTGCGCTGCCAGGCGTGCATCTTTTCCTTGATACAATACTTGATAAATTTGGTCAACAATTGGCATCTCTACGCCCATGCGCTGAGAGAGCATCCAAACTTCTTTGGTGTTGCGGTAGCCTTCAACGACTTGACCGATTTCTTCTTGCGCAGTGTCGACGTCTTTACCTTGACCTAGTGCTAAACCAAAACGACGGTTACGCGATTGGTTATCGGTACAAGTCAAAACAAGGTCGCCCAAGCCAGCCATGCCCATAAACGTTTCAGGTTGTGCGTCCAGAGCTGCGCCAAGACGACTCATTTCTGCCAAACCACGTGTAATCAATGCGGTACGAGCGTTGGCACCAAAGCCGATACCATCAGACATACCTGCGCCAATCGCGATAACGTTCTTCACCGCACCGCCAAGTTGCATGCCGATAAAGTCGTTGTTTGCGTAGACACGGAAAGTTTTGCTGCAGTGAATCTTCTCTTGCAGGTCAGCAACGAAGTCTGCGTCTGGAGAGGCAACAGAGATAGCAGTAGGCATGCCCATCGCAAGCTCTTTAGCAAACGTAGGGCCAGACAGTACCGCTAGCGAATAGCTGTCACCGATGATGTCGAACGCCACCTCTTTTAGCAGACGACCGGTTTCTGGCTCAAGACCTTTGGTTGCCCAACAGATGCGAGAATCTTCACGTAGGAAAGGCTGACAGCTTTTTAGTACGATGCCGAAAACGTGGCTAGGAACCACAACTAACAAGTCACGGCTTGCTTGAACGGCTTTTTCTAAATCCGATTCAATGATCAAGCTCTCTGGAAAATCAATACCAGGTAGGAATTCGTGGTTGGCACGGTCTGCTTCAAGGCGTGCCATGTGCTCTGGCTCGTGACCCCAAAGGATGACGTTCGCGCCGTTACGAGCAAGGGAGATTGCCAAAGAAGTGCCGTATGAGCCAGCACCGATCACAGTCATTGCGATGTCTTTACCGTAAGCATTGTTTGTATTTGCTTGTGTCATGCTACCGCCTAATTGTCTTTCTACTAGTAGAATCTAGTTCATAATCGCTAGAGTTTACGCTCTCAAGGGGTTAGGAACTAGGAACTTTTATCAGAAATAAAAAATGCACATTGCATCGCAGAGAGGACGCTTTGTGCATTTTCTTCAGGTATGTGACGTGTGCTCATTCTCTATGAAGGACAACACGTCACTTACAAAACGTGAATTACGCTTCAGCTTCGCCTTGTTGAGCTTGCTGTTGTAGGTAGTTCATGAATAGTGCGTCGAAGTTAACTGGCGCTAGGTTCAGTTGAGGGAACGTACCTTTAACCACTAGGCTTGAGATAGTTTCACGAGCGTATGGGAATAGGATGTTCGGGCAGAATGCGCCTAGGCAATGTGCAAGTTGACCTGCTTCCATTTGCTCAGCAGTGAAGATACCACCTTGTTGAACTTCACATAGGAACGCTGTTTCTTCTTCGTTCTTAACAGTAACAGTTAGACGTAGAATTACTTCGTAAACACCTTCACCAAGCTCACGGCTTTGAGTGTCTAGGTCTAGTTTAACGTCTGGGTTCCACTCTTTTTGGAAGATTACTGGAGAGTTAGGCGCTTCGAAAGAAACGTCTTTTAGGAAGATGCGTTGAATTGCAAAGTTTTGTTGTGCGTCTTGTGGTGCTGCTTCAGCCATTTTTAAATCCTTAATAAACATTTGTTGGGTCTAGGATTATCTAAACCCAGAAATATGGTTTGTCCTGAGACTAACTGAGCAAATCTACCTTGACTAGATGAAGCGCTTATTACGTGCAAAGCATCACAACTTAGTGCTTCAACTGCTTTCAATTTGCTCAGTTTATATAAACGAGGCTGGCAAAATTGTTTTACCGCGACCTTATTTCTTACCACGTACTAGTGGAAGGTTCGCTTCGTTCCATGCAATCAAACCGTTTTTCAGTAGGCTTACGTTTTCGAAGCCTGCTTTAGCTAGTAGGTTTGCACTTTCTTGAGCGGTTTGACCCGTTTTGCATACCACAATGATTGGGTCTGATTTACGGTTTTCAAGGCTACCAAAGTTACCTGCTTTAATATCAGACGGCAAAATGTGAAGTGCGTCGGTGATATGACCTTGTTTGAACTCATCTTTAGAGCGGATATCCACCACAACGCCGTTTTCACGGTTCATAAGGTGAGTCAATTGGTTTACGTTAATCTCTTTGTATGCGGCTGTCGCTGATTTCACGAGGTTCATGATAAATGCGACAAGAAGACCTACCCAAACCAAAGATAGAATCATGTTCTGTTGGAAAAAATCAATGTACTCTTGCATGTCTTGAGCTCTTGCAATGTTGGCGGAAAAATAAAGCAGGAGTATAGCGGGGTTAGCCGTCTTAGGCGAGAGGGTTAAAATTTTCTAACGAATAATTGAGATCTACGCGCTTGCCCCAAGGCTTTTCTGATGCGCTATTCATGCAATCTTATTATCACTTCCTCCTATCAATTCAATCGGCGTAATTGACTTCACTTCTGGTCGAAAAAGCGCACAATGGGTCACAACAAAAAGTTTTTCACCAAAGTATTTCGGTGGTCGTACAAAGCGTCTTGAAAGTGACTATGCTTGTGGAACACGTTTGCTGACTGAGTCGGATTGCTTGCTAACTTGTAAGATAGCAACAATAAATCGCAAACATTATTTGATCTTAACCTACAGTTTTGGTTAAAAAGTGTAGTAAAATTACGCTAGTTTTGTTTCAAGGTTAGATAGAGCAGCGAAGCTCTACACCGAAAGTTACTTAAATTTGATGAGGTCATCACTATGTCTGCTAAGAAGCCATTGGCTCTAGTTATCCTTGACGGTTACGGTTACCGTGAAGACACAGCAAGTAACGCAATTGCAAATGCTAAAACACCAGTAATGGATGCACTAATTGCGAACAACCCTAACACTCTAATCTCTGCTTCAGGCATGGACGTTGGTCTACCTGACGGTCAAATGGGTAACTCAGAAGTTGGTCACACCAACATCGGTGCAGGTCGCGTTGTATACCAAGATCTAACTCGTATCACTAAGTCTATCGCTGACGGTGAATTCGCTGAAACAGCAGCACTAGTTGAAGCTATCGACTCTGCAGTAAAAGCTGAGAAAGCAGTACACATCATGGGTCTTATGTCCCCTGGTGGTGTTCACTCTCACGAAGACCACATCTACGCAGCGGTTGAAATGGCAGCAGCTCGTGGCGCTGAGAAAATCTACCTACACTGCTTCCTAGACGGCCGTGATACGCCACCACGTAGTGCTGAAAACTCACTACAACGTTTCCAAGACCTATTTGCGAAACTAGGTAAAGGTCGCGTTGCTTCTCTAGTGGGTCGTTACTACGCAATGGACCGTGACAACAACTGGGATCGCGTTCAAGTTGCTTACGATCTTCTAACTCAAGCGAAAGCTGAGTTCACAGCAGAAACGGCAGTTGCAGGTCTAGAAGCGGCTTACGCTCGTGAAGAAAACGACGAATTCGTTAAAGCAACAGCTATCAAAGCAGAAGGTCAAGAAGACGCAATCATGCAAGATGGCGATGCGGTTATCTTCATGAACTACCGTGCTGACCGTGCACGTCAAATCACTCGTGCATTCGTTCCTGCATTTGACGGCTTCGAGCGCGCTGTATTCCCAGCAATCAACTTCGTGATGCTGACTCAATACGCGGCTGATATCCCTCTAGCTATCGCATTCCCACCTGCGTCTCTAGAAAACACTTACGGTGAGTGGCTATCTAAGCAAGGTCAAACTCAGCTACGTATCTCTGAAACAGAGAAATACGCGCACGTAACCTTCTTCTTCAACGGTGGTGTTGAGAACGAATTCGAAGGTGAAGAGCGTCAACTTGTTGCTTCTCCAAAAGTAGCAACTTACGACATGCAGCCAGAAATGAGCTCTCCAGAGCTAACAGAGAAGATGGTTGCTGCTATCAAGTCTGGTAAGTTCGATACTATCATCTGTAACTACCCGAACGCAGATATGGTTGGTCACACTGGTGTTTACGAAGCGGCTGAGCAAGCTATCGAAGCACTAGACGAAAGCGTTGGTAAAGTGGTTGAAGCAATCAAAGAAGTGGGTGGTCAGCTACTGATCACTGCGGACCACGGTAACGCAGAGATGATGATCGACCCAGAAACGGGCGGCATCCACACTGCTCACACTAACCTACCAGTACCTCTAATCTACGTAGGTGATAAAGCGGTTGAGTTCAAAGAAGGCGGTAAACTGTCTGACCTTGCACCAACAATGCTTTCTCTAGCAGGTCTAGAAATCCCTGCAGAAATGTCTGGTGAAGTGCTAGTTAAGTAATTAACTGACGATTCAGAATGATAAAAGCCCGAGCTCGACTCGGGCTTTTTTATGTCTGTAATTCTGTGTTCGGTAAGGCGGTGAGTTACGAAGCTCAACAATTACTAAGGTCAACTGCCCCTTATTGAATCTGACCTATTGCACTAAGATACCAGTACCTATGACCGCCAGTGCTGCGCCAAACCAAACCAAGCGAATCGATTCGGACGTTTCTTAGTGTAAACCCACAACAATGGCAGCAACATGATTGGTGTTGTTGAAGAAAGCAGAGCCACCATCCCGACATTACCTTCACGCAGAGCGTATAGAATCAACGTCATACCCACCGCCATAGCCAAAAAGCCGTTTAATGCGGTAATGCCAAAAACTTTCCATGTGATGGTCTGAGTCGCGCGAGCGACTTTTGCGCCAATTAACCAAAGTGCGCAATGTGCGACGAAAGCACTGATCATACGAATCGCGGAAGCGGCGACTGGATCGACACTGGTTTGCATGACAGGTTTAGCAATAATGCCGCCCAGAGCCTGACACATAGCGGCAGTTAAACCGAGTCCGACGCCAATCCAAACGTTGCCTTTGATTTCCTCTAGCGTGTTACTGGCTTGTCCGCGTCGGCCGTAGAAAATCGCCATGACGACACCGCTAAAAACTAAGGCTGCACCAATCAGCTCTATGCCCGTCATGCTTTCGCTAAATAGAAAGTAACCCAGTATGGCGGAGAAGACGGCGTGACAAGAAAACAACAAGCCTGCTTGGCGTGGCCCCATGCGGTTCAAACAAGCGAATAACGCGGTATCGCCAATAAAGATACCAATCAAACCGGACGCCATCATCGGCGTAATGTGTTCCGCCGAGACACTCAGCCAACCACCCGTTATCCAAGCCATCGTGGAAAGAATTATCGCGGTGCAACCCATGCGCCAACGGCTATAGGCAAACGCCCCAAGATGCTGAGCGGGAACAACAGAAATTAAGCTAGAAACAGCCCATAGTAAAGCAGCGCACAGCGCCAGCCATTCATAACCCATGATTGCGAGACATCCTTGTAGAGCAGGGGAGAGGCTTTAATATGCATCAATTTATAGAGATGTAAAAGAGCATCTTATCGCTAATAAAAAAGCAGCTCGTGGAGCTGCTTTTGATGAAGAAGGTTACACTTTAAAGCGACTGATGTTCTCACGCATGGTATTGGCGGTATCGTACATCTGGCGTGCACCTTCACTGCTCTTAAGCGATTGTTCGGCAATCATGTCGGCATCGTCTTTAATGCCTTGTGTGTTGCGGCTGATGTCTTCGCTTACCGCGCGTTGCTCTTCTGCAGCGCTTGCGATTTGCATCGCCATGTCGTTGATCTCAGTGATCGAGTTGGTGATGCTGGTTAAGCTGTCGTGTGCTTGCTGAGCATAATCCACGCTAGTATCTGCCAAACTGGTGCTGGTTTGCATGCTATTGACTGCCAGCTTGGTGTTGTTTTGCAATGTTTCGATCATGGTGCGGATTTCTTCCGTTGAACCATGAGTGCGTTGGCTAAGTACGCGTACTTCATCGGCAACTACGGCAAAACCACGACCTTGCTCACCGGCACGAGCCGCTTCAATTGCTGCGTTGAGTGCCAACAAGTTAGTTTGTTCGGCAATGCCTTGGATCGTCGATAGGATTTGGTTGATGCTTTGCGTGTTTGCTTCTAGCTCTGAAATCACGCTGGCAGCATCACTGACTTGTTCAGCCAGTTCGACAATCGCTTCACGGTTTTTCTGGATCACGTTCTGCCCTTCCATACAAGCAGATGCGGAGTTTTGCGAAGCGCTTGCTGTTAGCTCTGCGTGGCTCGCTACTTCTGCTGCTGTCGCTGACATCTCATGAATGGCTGTAGCAATTTGGTTGACGTCATTTTGCTGATGTTCAACACGACCCGCAGCCATCGCAGATAGCTCATTTGCTTGATTAGCTTGTTCCGAAAGTTGCTCACTGTTTTCAACAATACTCTTCAACATGGTCTGCATTTGAGCAAGGAACTGGTTCACGTGAGTGGCAAGTTCACCAATCTCATCCATGCGCTCGATCTTGATGCGTTGAGTAAGGTCGCCTTCGCCCTGTGATAACTCTGAAAGCGCATCAGACAGGGTTTGAAGTGGCTGCAGTAGGCGAGTGATGATGTAAGTACTGATTGCCGCAATAATCAGGTACAGCACGATAGAAGCGATAGCCGTAAACGTCACCTGCTCAGAGACAGACGCAAACGCCATTTGTTTGTCTTGCACGATACCTAAAGACCAATCGGTGTTCGGCACTTTAGCCACGTAAATCAGCTTGTCGCCTTGGCTCGGCCATTGAATGGTGTCTAGCTTCGCATCACCGGCCAGCGTCATCATCGTGCTATGAGTTAAGGCTGGGTTGAGTTCTGTCAGCGGTTTTTGGCTAAGCTTTTCATCTTTGTAAGCCACTAAGTTGTTGTTGCCATCAACTAGGAACGCAAAGCCATCGTTATCAAGCTGAATATTAAGGACTTCTTTGATGATGTCAGTTACTGCTAAGTCAGCGGCAAGTACACCTTTTTTACCTTGATTGAATGCCTTAGCAAAGCTAACCACAATGCTGCCATCGAAATCTTGGTATGGCTCTGTGATGATCAATCCCGATTTCGCCATCGCATCTTGGTACCAAGGGCGAGTGCGTGGGTCATAGTCAGAAGGCCAAGATTCAGATTTATCGCCGTAGGCAATTGAGCCGTCAGAGAAGCCAGCGTAGACCGATAAAAACTTACCAGCACGCTTGGTCAGTAGCATCTCGCGATCGGCGTTATCAGTGCCAGCGATGATGTTTTCATTCGCGAGCATCATATCGCTACGAATCGCAAGCCAGTCACTGATGTAGCGGTTGGTCGATTGAGAGATGTTTTGAATTTCTCGATTAAGGGTAGAAGTGGTTTCTTCGCGTAATTGATTGACGGAAACCCAAGCTTGAACGCCACTAACAATGGCGATAATGACTGCAATCGCAATCTGTATTTTAAGTTTGATGGTATTTCTCATTGCCTTACCTTCATAAAACAGACAAAAAGATCAATGTCACGAGCCGTGACTTCAAAGGGTGTGAGACGATTCAAGCACTGAAAGTTACATGAAAGGTTGTAGCTAAATTATCGACGTTTTACGTAGAAACTTGAGATAAATAGCGTGACTTTTATTCAATATGTTGATTATAAAAGTGATTTTTCTAGATTCGAAAATCGATATGGATTTCGTAAATATCGCTATGGGTTGAAAGTGCTGGAAGGAAAGAGTCTGGGGTGGCGTGACCCACCCCGAAGTTAGTGTGTTAGAACAAGATAATCACAGCGCCATAGACGATGAACAGGCCAACTAAACCGATAATCAACCCGACTTTTGCCATGTCTTTGCTTTCAATTAAGCCTGTTGAATAAGCGAGTGAGTTAGGTGGTGTAGAGACTGGTAAAATCATACCGAGCGATGCCGAGAAGGCGACCACAACCAACAAACCTTGTAAGCCTCCGATAGCAACTAGGCTCGGCATAGAGGCCCCAATCGCTGCAGCAATCGGCATCAACAAGTTCGCGGTGGCAGTGTTGGACATAAAGTTTGCCATTAGCCAACACACGATCGATAGGGCAACGACGACCGCAAATGGAGACAGGGACTCATAATCTATTGCGTGAGCGAGGGCTTCTGCCAAGCCAGTTTTATCTAGCGCAATACCAATGGCGATACCACCGGCAACCAGCCATAACACATCCCAGTTGATAAGCTTGAGCTCTTCTTTACCCATGATGCCTGTTAGCGTGAATACGGCGAGTGGAATAATGGCTACGACATAAGTATTCATGCCGTGCACTTTGGTTGTCATCCATAGCAGAATGGTCATGGCGAAGGTCACGTAAACCACGATCGCACGCCAGCTCTTCTTGAACTTGCCATCCAGACGCAGCTTCATTTCTGGTTCGCTAGAAGGGAAGAGCTTTTGCAATAAGAACCAAGCTAGCGTCAATTGCACTAAGACAAAAGGCAAGCCCATCATCATCCAAGATAAGAAATCAATGCTGTTTTCTCCGGTTAAATATTGCAAGGCAATCGCGTTAGGCGGGGTACCGATTGGCGTTGCGATACCACCCGTATTAGCGGCAATAGGAATACACAAAACCAGCGCTTTGATCCCCAAGTCTCCTTTTGGTGCTGAAGCAACAATGGGGCCAAGGAGTGCCAGCATCATAACGGTCGTTGCAGTGTTCGACATAAACATCGAGAACACGGCGGTGATCAGCATTAAGCCTAACATGATGAACTTAGGTTGAGTGCCAAACGGCTTTAGCAGCACACGAGCAAGGTTGTTATCAAGCTCGTATTTAGAGGCAGCAATAGCGAGTGCGAAACCACCCATGAAAAGGATAATGATGGGAGAGGAGAAGGCGGAGAAAATATCGGTGTAAGCAATCAACTCACCCAAATCATGTCCCGCTGGTGGATTGCGAAATAGGTGTAATCCCTTGTCCGATATCATGATCAATTCAAGTGCGATGATAAGAATCGAAGTAGCGAATACTGGAACCGGTTCTAAAACCCAAAGTAGTGCAGCAAGAAGAAAAATAGCCAGAAGGCGATGTTGAATTAAAGTGAGATCGTCAATTGGAATGGCATCTATCGGCATCATTAAGACACCGAGTGGAATCAAAAAACACACCAGTAACTTGACCAGTGTGTCCGCACTCATCTTTGGCATTGGCAGCCCCTTTTATAATCATCCCTCAACGCAGAATAATTGATTGCGCTTTTAGGTACTTAGAGGCAAGTACGAGTTTGAAAAAGAGAGGCGAAATTTCGAACAGAGTTTTGCTTTTTGTCAAAAAAGCCTCCGAAGATTAATAACGTCGGAGGCTAGGGGAAGAGGAAAATCTACTCGAGGATAGATCCCTTATCTTTACTTCGCTGATAAGCCTCTGCATAGGTAGAGAGATCAATAGGCTTTAGTACATTGATGCGAGGGAAAATCCAGTAGCCTTCCTCAAAGCTCTCTTGATCATCGGTGTAACCTTGGCGCATGTTTGATTGCTCCAGAACAAGGTGGCGTCCATTTTCTAGAGTACTGATTATCGTCCATGTGCGTTCTCGCTCTCTCATGTAGCCATACATGTCACTGGTACCTTTAAGAATGTATTGATGCTCTTCAGGTGATGCCCATTGTTGGAAGCTAGTGTATTCCGTTATGAAGTAAGGGTTATCTTCTTCGTCATAGCTTGTCCAAGTCCAGGATGCTTGGCCACTTTGTGTAAATGTATAACCATAAACGGTATTGATATCCGGCAACCCTGCATTACTCTCGCTGGCCTTCCAACTGTTAACCCAAGCGCCGAGTACATAAGGCATTTCTTGGAGAAAATCATCTTTAAGGGTACTTTCTTCTTGAGAGAAAGGTGCTAACCAATTGATGGTGCTTTGCTCTTTACTGTCGACACTTACCGTGACCAACGCACTAATCAAGCCCTCCTCAGAGCGATGCGGTAAGTATGTTACTTCCCAACCTTCAGAAGCTTTTATCGATAGCTCACCTGACTCAAAGTGCCACGTTCCTAGATTGTCTCCGCCTGAATCTAAAACAGTTGAGTTATCTTCTAACGTCACTTGTTGGTGAACGAGGTAATCTTGTGCCTGTTCATCGTAGACTCCTTTCATGTCAGCAATGATAGGCAGTGCCCATGTACCACTAGGGGCTTCTTTCCAAATCTCACTTTCGTTATTGGTTTTACTCAACACTGCGGTTGAATCCACCTCAGTGGTGGCAGTTAACGATGCTGAGCCCGGAACATCAAGAATGTGTTGGTAAGTGAATGTCGTCGCGACTTTGCTTTCAGTGCCTTTAGTTAACTTGGTTAGAGTGATGCCTCTTAGTGTTTGCTTCACCTCCAGCCATGTATCGAGACTTGGTAACACCTCTTTCGCCTCATCTCCGAACAGTTGAACGATGTCTTCTCCAGACATAACACTAACGTTTTCAGAGCTGTTCAAAGTAGATATGTAGAGCTTTCCTGTTGGAGTGAGGTTCCAGTGCGAATCCTTGTCTGATGAGAGTTGATAAGGTGTCTGAGAATCACTTAGCCAGGCTTGGTTTTCGTCATCAATGCGAATGACTTCACCATACCCCGCAACCCATCCATTGGCGACTGAACTGTGCAGAAGGTAAGTACCTTCAAGGCCAACAGCATCAAAGCTTGGAGTCACGAGAGGGTCATCGATGGTTTGTTGTTTTGCTTCTTCAATAGCTTTAGAGAACTCAGGAATAAGCTCGCCTGATTCATCCAAAAGTTGATTGTTAGCGAAGTACTCTTCAAGCGCCTTTTCGACCCCTTCTTCTGATGAACTCAGAATATCCAGAATACTGCTTTCTTCCTCAGGCGTATAATCTGGGTTGTCAGCCAGAGCTTTGATGATGGCACTTATTTCCAATAGTTCCTCAACATCAACTTGCGATTCTGCAGCCACTAAAGCTTCGTCAGTGGAAAGTTCTTGTCCTGATTGCTGACTTAAAAAGTGCATCGCAGTGCTAATTTGAGTAATGGCGGTTCTGGATGATTCCTCTTGCTGCAGCGTGTTATCGTCACCTGCTTGCTCTAATAACATGTTAAAAGAGCCCAGTTGACCGATGAGTTCGATGTGTGATTGTTGACCTTCACCTTTTGCTGTCACTTCAACCATTTCAGTCCCCGCCAGCGAGCCTTCGTCATATTCGAAATCTAATGAGTAGTTTCCTGTCTCATTTGCCGTCGTTGTAACGGTTCTATCGCCAATTTTTGCTGTTATAAGCGCATTAGCGATAGGAGCATCGGTTGCAATGCCTTGAATGGAGAAGTTAAGTTTCGCGGGTGCGGAGGCCGAAGACGTCGAGTCGTCATCGCTACAGCCGCTAGCCAAAAGAGCAGTGAGCACTGCTAAGCCAACTTTGGTTAATCGCATTTTATATTCCTTGTTAGTGTGTCTTCCTTGTCATGAAGCTTTTGCTCCATTGATGCTTGATTTCCCAAGCAAAAGAGCAACCACTCTAAAAAGCAATTTGGTTTGTATCAACCGTATGAATACTTAGTTTGTTGATTATTTGATCTTCGATCTTAACTTTTTTGTAACGTTGTTATTGTGTACATTTGGATAGGGATAGGGTTTAAGATACAAAAAAGCCCCCGCGAGCGGAGGCTTTAAAATCAGTTTGAGCGGAAAAGCTTACTGCTGGTGCGCGTAAGGAGTACCCATTACGGTTGGCTTACCATTTTCCATGCTTTCATCGAATGCAATTGCATCTTTTGCGAACAGGTTGATAACGGTTGAGCCAAGCTTGAAGCGACCCATTTCTTCGCCTTTCTTCAAGATAACCGCTTTATCGCCCTCTGCTGGGTAATCCCATTTGTAAACCGAGTTTCCACGTGGTGGCGTGATAGTGCCAGCCCATACTTGCTCGATGCTACCTACAATGGTTGCACCAACCAGTACTTGTGCCATTGGACCAAACTCAGTATCAAAGATACATACCACGCGTTCGTTACGTGCGAACAGGTTTGGTACGTTCTCTGCGGTTAGTGGGTTTACCGAGAATAGGTCACCAGGTACGTAAATCATCTGACGTAGTGTACCGTCACATGGCATGTGCACACGGTGGTAATCACGAGGTGATAGGTACAAGGTTGCGAAAGAACCGTCTTGGAACTCTTCCGCTAGTTTTGCGTCACCGCCAAGTAATTCTTGTGCCGAGAAGTTATGACCTTTAGCTTGGATAAGCTGGCCGTCTTCAATTGGACCGAATTGGCTTACACACGCGTCCGCAGGGTGAGTAATCACGGCATCGCCTTCAGCAATTGGGCGTGCGCCTTCCTTTAGCTCACGTACAAAGAACTCATTGAAGGTTTTGAAGTGTTTAGGATCGGAGTGCTTCGCCTCATCCATGTTCACGTTGTATTGTTTGATAAACCAGCGAATGATTGCTGTTGTTAGACCGCCAGCCTCAGCTGAAGCCAGTTTACCCACTAGGCGTGTTAACCCATGTTGTGGGATCCAGTACTGCAGTCCAACTTTAATCTTGTCCATCTTTAATTCCGATACTTCTGTTTGATTCTCGCTTTAGGGCGCGTGATGTTACTGAAATTTAATCTGCTTGTCAGTATTAGGTGATGATTTCTTACACAGTTGCAGTCTTAACTCAGCTACAGATCCGCTTTCTTGCTGCGTGAGTACTGACGGTTTGCTTTGTTTTCACTCATGCTTTCTAGGATGCGATGGTAGTTTTCAAAACGAACTTCACTCACTTCGCCTTTTTCCACGGCTTCTCGCAAGATACAGCCAGGATCGTCGTTGTGCTTACAGTCGCGGAACTTACACCCACCAAGATAAGGACGGAATTCAACGAACGCTTTGGTCACTTCTTCTGCTTCTAAGTGCCACAGGCCAAACTCACGTACCCCTGGAGAATCGATCAGGTCGCCGCCAGTAGGGATGTGGTACAAGCGAGCAGCTGTAGTGGTGTGTTGACCCAAGCCTGAGTTCTCAGAGATCTCACCTTCTTCAACTTCTTGCTCAAGTTCTGGCATTAACGCGTTCACTAGACTTGATTTACCTACACCAGATTGCCCAACGAAGATGTTGATACGGTCGCGTAGTTGTTCTTCAAGTTCTGCAATGCCCTCGCCTGATTGCTTACTTACAAACAATACTTTGTAGCCAATACGTTTGTATTCTTCTAGCCACTCTTCGTACATCGCTCGATCTTCATCAGCAAGTAGGTCTATTTTGTTGAGTACTAGTAGCGGTGCGATGTTCAGGGTTTCTGACGCCACCAAGTAGCGGTCAATGATATTGAGCGAAAGCTCAGGCAAAACCGAAGACACGATCACCATTTGGTCGATGTTAGCGGCGACAGGTTTCAAGCCATCGTAGTAGTCAGGGCGAGTTAGCATTGATGTGCGAGGTTCTACAGCTTCAACCACGCCAGATATACCTGCCATTGACTCAAGCCCTTCACGCCAAAGCACGCGATCACCAGACACCAGTGATTCGATACCACGACGAAGGTTACAACGCTGCACCTCACCGGTTTCTAGATCTTCGATGTCAGCGTGCTGACCGAAACGAGTGATAACGAGACCCTGTTTACTTGCGCCTAGCATGTTCTCATCCCACTGGATAGACTCTTCTTGCTTCTTTAGGCGTTTTTGTTGGTTGCTGCGTACGCGGCGCACCTGACCTTTGGTTAACTTTTTCTTTTTTGCCACAATCTTGTACTTAATGTGAGTTAACTCAACTGATTGAGCACGCTTTCGGCTCAAACTCATGAGTATCGTGTTTCAAGTATTTTCAGGTATAGTACCTCTTTTATCGATAAACAAATAGGCGGCGTAACCATGTCCTTTAGCGATCAAAACCTGATTTGGGTGGATTTAGAGATGACAGGTCTCGATCCTGAAACGCACAAAATCATCGAAATTGCTTCTATCGTCACGGATAGTGAGCTAAATATTTTAGCTGAAGGTCCAGTTTTAGCCGTTCATCAGCCAGAAGAAGAGTTGGCGAAGATGGATGACTGGTGTACCAATACGCACACTGCAAGTGGTTTGGTTGATCGCGTTCGCAACAGTGACGTCTCCGAACAAGATGCCGTTGCGCAGACCATCGAGTTCCTTGAGAAATGGGTACCAAAAGGCGTTTCTCCAATTTGTGGTAACAGTATTGGTCAGGACCGTCGATTCTTGTACAAGCATATGCCTGAGTTGGAAGAATACTTCCACTACCGTTATTTGGACGTGAGTACGTTAAAAGAACTGACTCGCCGTTGGAAACCAGAAGTGTTAGACGGTTTTTCGAAGCAGGGCACGCATCTGGCATTGGATGATATCCGTGAGTCGATTGCTGAGCTAAAGTACTACCGCGAAACGATCTTTAAGATCTAACTGTTAAGGCTGCGATCCAAATTGTTGTAATTAATGAGCGTTTTGCTTGCTTTTTCATCTGTTGGTAAAAAAATAAAGTTTTTTTGAACGAAGGACTTGCATCACAAAAAAATGCTCTTATAATTCGCAGCCCTGAACGACGGAAACGTTGTTGATGCGACACTAGCTCAGTTGGTAGAGCGCAACCTTGCCAAGGTTGAGGTCACGAGTTCGAACCTCGTGTGTCGCTCCAAATTAAAAGGCCTTTCATCATGCCTTAAATGGTGAGCTATGGACGCGGGATGGAGCAGCTTGGTAGCTCGTCGGGCTCATAACCCGAAGGTCGTCGGTTCAAATCCGGCTCCCGCAACCAATTCTCTTTTGAGAATATGCGACACTAGCTCAGTTGGTAGAGCGCAACCTTGCCAAGGTTGAGGTCACGAGTTCGAACCTCGTGTGTCGCTCCAAATTAAAAGGCTTTCATCATGCCTCAAATGGTGAATTACGGACGCGGGGTGGAGCAGCTTGGTAGCTCGTCGGGCTCATAACCCGAAGGTCGTCGGTTCAAATCCGGCCCCCGCAACCAATTCTCTTTTGAGAATATGCGACACTAGCTCAGTTGGTAGAGCGCAACCTTGCCAAGGTTGAGGTCACGAGTTCGAACCTCGTGTGTCGCTCCAGTTTGATAGCTCTCATTGTGCTTAACAATGAAATACGGACGCGGGATGGAGCAGCTTGGTAGCTCGTCGGGCTCATAACCCGAAGGTCGTCGGTTCAAATCCGGCTCCCGCAACCAATTCTCTTTGAGAATATGCGACACTAGCTCAGTTGGTAGAGCGCAACCTTGCCAAGGTTGAGGTCACGAGTTCGAACCTCGTGTGTCGCTCCAGTTTGAAAGCTCTCATTGTGCTTAACAATGAAATACGGACGCGGGATGGAGCAGCCTGGTAGCTCGTCGGGCTCATAACCCGAAGGTCGTCGGTTCAAATCCGGCTCCCGCAACCAAATTCCAAGACAGTTTGATCGTTATTTATCATAACCCTCAGGCCGTCGACGGATGCGCCGCCCGGATCAAATCCCGGCTCCGCAACCAATTCTCTTTGAGAATATGCGACACTAGCTCAGTTGGTAGAGCGCAACCTTGCCAAGGTTGAGGTCACGAGTTCGAACCTCGTGTGTCGCTCCAGTTTGATAGCCCTCATTGTGCTTAACAATGAAATACGGACGCGGGATGGAGCAGCTTGGTAGCTCGTCGGGCTCATAACCCGAAGGTCGTCGGTTCAAATCCGGCTCCCGCAACCAATTCTCTTTGAGAATATGCGACACTAGCTCAGTTGGTAGAGCGCAACCTTGCCAAGGTTGAGGTCACGAGTTCGAACCTCGTGTGTCGCTCCAATTTAATAGTCCTCATTGTGCTTAACAGTGACATGCGACACTAGCTCAGTTGGTAGAGCGCAACCTTGCCAAGGTTGAGGTCACGAGTTCGAACCTCGTGTGTCGCTCCAATTTAATAGTCCTCATTGTGCTTAACAGTGACATGCGACACTAGCTCAGTTGGTAGAGCGCAACCTTGCCAAGGTTGAGGTCACGAGTTCGAACCTCGTGTGTCGCTCCAATTTAATAGTCCTCATTGTGCTTAACAGTGACATGCGACACTAGCTCAGTTGGTAGAGCGCAACCTTGCCAAGGTTGAGGTCACGAGTTCGAACCTCGTGTGTCGCTCCAATTTGATAGCTTTCATTGTGCTTAACAGTGAATTGCGACACTCGCTCGTTTACAGAGCAAACTTACCAAGGTTGAGGTTACGCCTTTCTGTTATGGATAGGGAACTTCGTGTGTCGTTCCAATTCTTATTACTGCTTAAAGCAGTGATACATGGACGCGGGATGGAGCAGCTTGGTAGCTCGTCGGGCTCATAACCCGAAGGTCGTCGGTTCAAATCCGGCTCCCGCAACCAATTCACATCGCTCTTTTCATAATGCTGCGAAGCATGAACCCCTGAAAATCATATTTTAATCCGCATCAGTCGATGCCGGACGATTTCGTTTGTGTTTTAAACATGAGACGACTTGTCTGAGCAACGAATTATCTGGTGTTCGGAGTGCTTTCTGCTCTTTAACTAACAGAGTTATCCACATATATCATTCTGTGGATAAGTTGGTTGATAAAGTGTTTTCAGCTTGGGTTTAAAGGGCTGCAAAGAAAGATCTTTTCTTTATTCGACAACAATAAAAATTTCTCTTTATCACGTAAGTGTATGTTATTTATAGGGAAAGTTGCTTTTATTGCGGATCGGGTGCGTTAAATCAGGATCATTAATTTGTATTTTTTTGATCCTAATCATTTCTTCAGGTTGTGTTTAACTTTTTTCTCTTCCCTGAAATCTTTCGAGTCTTGACTTTTTTTCCACATTCCAGAATTGAGAACAAGGTCATGAATTGAACATGTAAAAAGTGTTTTCAATCTCTTGCATATGAGCTACGCGTTAGGCGTCTCTTGGAAGGCCTTTTTCGACGATTCTGATTAAGCGTTTCTTCTTCGTCTCGATAGAGTCGGATTCATTGGTAGGAAATTGGCTGAATTGCTGTTCTAGAGCCCAATTGATATGTTCATCTAGTAATTCACTTTCACCACGACGACTCTCTAGGGCGTCAATGGCCTCTTGGCTGTATTCTGCATTACCAAGTGCGACAGAAATATTACGCAACCATTGTAAGTGGCCAATTCGGCGGATCGCAGACCCTTCCATTTGTTTAAGGAACGTTGCTTCATCCCAATTGAACATAGTAATGAGATCTGGGTCTTCAAAACTATCACGGCGGTGAAAGTCTTCTTGAACGGTAACTTCCGCGTATCGGTTCCATGGACAAACTAACTGACAATCGTCGCATCCGTAGATACGGTTACCCATTGGTTTACGGAACTCTTCAGGGATAACACCATCAAATTCGATAGTGAGATAAGAGATACAGCGTCGTGCATCTACGATTTTATCGTCAACGATAGCTTGCGTCGGACAGGATGTGATACATGCTTTACACTTGTCACATTGATCGACGCTTGGTTCATCCACGGGTAATGGCAAGTCGATAAGTAATTCGCCAAGGAAGAACCATGAACCACAGTCTTTATCTAAAATGAGTGAGTGCTTACCTGTCCAGCCTAACCCGGCTTTTTGAGCGAGTGGGCGTTCAAGGATTGGGGCTGAGTCGACAAAGGGGCGATAGCCATATTGTCCGACTTCTTGCTCAATAAGTTTGCCAAGTTTATTAAGCTGCTTTCTCACCAACTTGTGATAATCACGACCAAGCGCATAGCGACTGATGTAAGCATGGTTTTTGTTTGCCAAATTGGAAGCGAACTTAGCTTTAGGAGGCAGATAGTCCATGCGCACGCTGATAACACGTACGGTTTCCGGTAGAAGTTCACTGGGTCTGGCTCTCATCATGCCGTGACGAGCCATCCAATCCATCGAACCGTGATAGCCAGCATCAAGCCATTTTTGCAGAGCCGCTTCATGTTCACTAAGATCAACATCGCAGATACCGACTTTCTGAAAGCCGAGCTCTTTACCCCAAATTTTGATTTGTTGAGCGAGTTGTTCGAAGTTCATGTTTTATCACCGAGATAAAGGGGGGCGGATCTTACCGGATCTTATGAATTGGTGCTACCAGAAAGTCTAGATAAGTATTTTGAAACAAAGTCAGCAAAAGTTGACGTGGGCATGAGCAATTTTCCTTATGCATTCAATAGAATCAGGTAATTAGGATTTGTCTTTTTTGGTCATTTTTTCGCATATATGACATTTGAGAGCTTGTCTCTCAAAACCAACACAGTTTACTATTCCTGTTCTTTTGATTTTTATATAGTCAACGATCATTAGTTAGAGAAACATCAATGAGCACGAAACAATTTAATCTTAAAGATGAGCATGAAACGGTAGCACTAGGCACCGCACTGGCTCAGCTTTGTTCTCAACAAACCACCATTTATCTGCACGGTGATCTGGGTGCGGGTAAAACAACCTTCAGTCGTGGTTTTGTCCGTGCTCTTGGCCATCAAGGAAATGTAAAAAGCCCGACCTATACTTTGGTTGAACCTTATCAGCTAGATAAGTGGCAAGTTTACCATTTTGATCTTTACCGATTGGCGGATCCGGAAGAGTTGGAATTCATGGGGATTCGAGACTACTTCACGGATGATGCGATTTGTTTGGTGGAATGGCCAGAGAAAGGGCAAGGAATGCTGCCACAACCAGATCTTGATGTGGACATTCGTTACCAAGGCGAGCAGCGTGTAGCCGAACTAACGGCGAACAATGAATATGGTGTGCAGTTACTCAGTCGATTGGAGCTATGTTGAGTCTTCCTAAATTTAGAGTAGTGGCGGCGTTTGTCGCCACTTTTCTCCTTATCATCCCCAATTTAGCATTTGCTAACGTCGTAAAAAGTTTCCGAGTTTGGCCTTCACCAGATGAGACTCGTGTCGTCATCGATTTGAGCTCGGAAGCAGATTATTCCTATTTTTCTCTGTCTGGACCAGACCGCTTAGTCGTGGATATTAAAAACACCACGATGCAAGCCAAATTGCCTGTCACAGTAACTGACAGCCCGGTTCTAAAGCGGGTTCGCAAGAGTTCTCCTCCGAGCAAAGGTACATACCGTTTGGTATTTGAGCTCAAAAAGAACGTTAAAGCTGAACTCTTTACGCTAAAGCCAACGCCGGCTGGGCAATATGGCCACCGTTTGGTTATTGACTTGCCACATGGCGCGAAGACATCGACAGCAGCAACCAGTACACCGAAACCAAGTACTCCAGCAACACCAAGTAAAGACATGAGCTCGGTGAAGCGCGCACAAGAGATTCTTATCGTCATCGACCCTGGTCATGGTGGTGAAGACCCTGGTTCAATCGGTCCATCGCGTCGTAAATATGAAAAGGATGCGGTGCTGAGCATTTCTCGTAAGATCTCGGCTCAGTTAGATGCGGTTCCCGGTATCAAAACTCGTATGACTCGTAACGGTGACTACTTTGTTAACCTCAACCGTCGTGTGGCGATTGCGCGTGAAAACAATGCTCACCTGCTGATTTCGATTCACGCTGATGCGTTCACCTCTCCAAAACCTCGTGGTGGTTCGGTATTCGTATTGAACACGCGTCGTGCAAACACAGAAATTTCACGTTGGGTTGAAAACCACGAGAGACAATCTGAGTTGCTTGGTGGGTCGGGTACGGCGTTTGTTAGCAACACTAATGATCGTAACGTGAACCAAACATTGTTAGATCTTCAGTTCAGCCATTCGCAGAAAGAAGGCTACAAGCTAGCAACCAACATTCTTGGCGAGATGGGTAAAGTTGCTCGTTTGCATAACTCGAAGCCGATCAATACCAGCTTGGCGGTTCTGCGTTCTCCGCAAATCCCTTCAGTTCTGGTTGAAACCGGTTTTATCTCGAACCCAACGGAAGAGAAGTTATTGTTCCAACGTGCGCACCAAGACAAGTTAGCACGAGCTATCACTAAAGCGGTTGTACAATATCTGAAAGATAACCCGCCAGAAGGCACGGTGTTCTCGTCTTCTGCCAAGCCATCGATTCATACTGTGAAACGTGGTGAATCGCTGTCTGTGATTGCTCAGAAATACGGTACGTCGACCAAAGCAATCATGAGCGCGAACAAGCTTAAATCGAGTGGTTTGGCGGTTGGTCAAAAACTGAAAATTCCTGGTTCTGGTGCGGCGTCGGCTTCTATTCCGAACAAGCCAAATACCGTTGAAACTGAGACGATCACGCACACGGTTAAATCCGGAGAGTTCCTTGGCAAGATTGCCAGTCACTACAAAGTGAAAATTGCGGATATTCGCCGTGAGAACAATCTGAAATCAGATACGCTTTGGGTTGGCCAGAAGTTGAAGATCACTGTCGCAGTGAAAGACAAACCAATCCGTAAGCACAAGGTTGCTCGCGGTGAATACCTAGGTAAGATTGCATCGAAGTATGGCGTTAGCGTGTCAAGTATTCGTAAGGCGAACAACTTACGTTCTGATGAACTAGCGGTTGGGCAGGTGCTGATCATTCCAAACAAATAAGTGAGCTGATAACTCGTCATGACCATCAAGATTTTGCCAGCTCGACTGGCAAACCAAATCGCGGCAGGGGAAGTGGTTGAAAGACCCGCCTCTGTCGTGAAAGAACTGGTAGAGAACAGTCTCGACTCTGGCGCGACTCGTATTGATATTGATATCGAGAAAGGTGGCGCCAAGCTGATCCGCGTACGCGATAACGGCAAAGGGATTGTGAAAGATGAGTTAGGCCTAGCGTTAAGTCGCCATGCTACTTCTAAGATCCACACATTGGACGATCTAGAAGCCATCATGAGTTTGGGATTCCGCGGTGAGGCGTTAGCGAGTATTAGCTCAGTGTCGCGCTTAACCATGACTTCTCGCCCGGCAGCGCAAGAACAAGCGTGGAGTGCCTACTCGGAAGGGCGTGACATGAAGGTTAAGCTCCAGCCGACGGCACATCCAATTGGTACCTCGGTTGAAGTCTTAGATCTGTTCTTTAATACGCCCGCACGTCGTAAATTCCTCCGCACTGAGAAAACCGAATTTGCCCACATCGATGAGCTGCTAAAGCGCATTGCGTTAAGTCGCTTTGATGTCACTATCAATGTGCGCCACAACGGCAAAATGATTCGCCAATACCGTGCGGCAAAGAACCAACTTCAAACTGAAAAACGCATTGCTGCGGTATGTGGCAATGCTTTTGTGCGTAATATGCTGCGCATCGAATTGGAGCATCAGGGTCTCAAGCTTCATGGCTGGATCACCACGCCAGAAGGAGCGAGACAACAGAGTGACTTACAATACTGCTACGTGAATGGGCGTATGATGCGTGACAAGTTGATCAATCACGCGATTCGTCAAAGCTATGAAACCAGCTTAAAGCCGGATCAGTTCGCCGCGTATGTCTTGTTTATTGAGCTCGACCCGCACCAAGTGGATGTTAACGTGCACCCTGCTAAGCATGAAGTGCGTTTCCATCAAGCCCGTTTAGTGCATGACTTTATCTATCAAGCTTTGGCAGATGCGCTTGCACAAAGCTCAGTGATTGATAAACCCCACGTCAACGAATCCGCGTTCCACCATGCCGATCCTGTTGAATCTTTTGAGGCGAGCACGGCAAATCAAGAACCAGTCAGCGCACCAGAGCCTGCGAATTCTCCTGTGCCAGAGCATGTCTATCAAGCGATTGATAACACTCCAGCTTATCCGGGGCGTTCAGACTATGAATCGAAACCTCGCGATAGGGCACCAAGTGATTCTTCTGTACGAGAAGCACGTCCGGTAGACTCTTTTAGACGAACAGATTGGGTTGAATCAAAACCTGCGCCTAAACCAAGTTCTAACAGAGAACAACGTCATGCTGAGCCTGCGCCAAGTAAACAAGAAGTGCGCGCTTATCATGAATTGCTTCAAACACCAGATTTTGAGCCTAAAAAAGAAGCTCCAAAAGCGTCAGTTAGCACATCGGCAGAAGCTGCTTTACGGCCAGTTACGGCATTAAGCAAAGCGCTGGCTGTGGTGGACGAGCAGTTTGTCTTGATGAGCAGCGACAGTGGCGCTGCTTTGGTTGCACTGCCAAGAGCAGAGTTCTATCGAACCAAAGGTCAGCTCACACCTAGTGACGGAGCGTTAAAAGCTCAGCCACTGTTGGTTCCATTATCCGTAAAGTTGGAGCCGGAATTAGTGGAGCTTGCGCGCGATTATCAGCAAGATTTTGCGCAGCTGGGCATTCAACTGAAAGCTCGAAATGACAAAGCTTTAATGGTCATGGGCGTGCCATCACCATTGCGTCAACAAAACTTACAAAATTTGATACCAGATCTGTTATCTTACGCGCAAACTCGCGTGAGAGGAGAGGTGGCAACGGTTCAGCTGCTATCAGAGCTGATAGATTGGCTTGCTTTGCAGGTCACTACTGTTAAGAGCCACTATACTCTTTCCGAAGCCATTCAAATTATTGCGGAACTTGAACAGCTAAGACATGGTCAATTGCCATTAGAAGATACAAAGTTTGTGTCTGCTGTTGATTTCTCTGCCACGATTGCCAAATTAAGACCATGACAGACAAACTACCTTTGGCGCTATTTCTAATGGGGCCAACAGCATCAGGTAAAACAGAGCTAGCGATTCGACTTCGCCAGAGATACCCAGTTGAGATCATCAGCGTGGACTCGGCGTTGATCTACAAAGACATGAATATCGGCACAGCAAAGCCAGATGAGCGAGAGCTAAGTTTAGCACCGCATCGTCTTATCGATATTCTTGATCCAAGCGAATCATACTCTGCGGCGGACTTCCGTCGTGATGCACTACAGGCAATGGATGACATTGTTGCAGAAGGAAAAATTCCGTTATTAGTCGGCGGAACAATGCTGTACTACAAAGCGTTACTTGAAGGCTTATCACCTCTTCCTGCTGCAAATCCTGAAATTCGTCAGCAAATTGAGCAAGAGGCATTGACTAAAGGTTGGTCGGTGTTGCACGATGAGCTGAAAGAGATTGATCCTGTATCAGCTGCGAGAATTCATCCAAACGATCCTCAACGTTTATCTAGGGCATTGGAAGTATTCCGCATTTCAGGTAAAACTCTTACTGAGTTGACTCAAACGAAAGGCGACAGCTTGCCTTACCGAGTCAAACAGTTTGCAATAGCTCCCAAGGACAGGGCAGAACTTCACCGTCGAATTGAGCTGCGTTTCGATAAGATGATGGAAGCGGGTTTTGAAGAAGAAATGAAAGCGTTGTATGCGCGCAAAGATCTTCACCCTGATCTTCCTTCTATCCGTTGCGTGGGCTACAGACAGATGTGGGAGTACTTAGATGGGGACTGCACGCGCGATGAAGCCGTTTTTCGTGGCATCTGTGCAACTCGTCAATTGGCCAAGCGTCAAATCACCTGGTTACGCAGCTGGAATGATTTAACTTGGTTGGATAGCGATAACATTGAACAGGCACTTGAAACTATGTCAGAAGCAATAGCATCTGATTGAGATAGCTGTGTATAATGTGATCGTTTTTGCGTGAACGCACTCTCAAAGGATCTGTTATTGGCGGTTTATATACTATGCTGCTAATTACTTAGGGTGCATTTTGATTCGTTTAGCTCAGATGCAAAAGCAGTATCTTTTGCATTGCACCACTAGCTAAATAATTACAACTACAAATTAAATAAGGAAAATAAAATGGCTAAGGGGCAATCTCTACAAGACCCATTCCTAAATGCGCTACGTCGTGAGCGTATCCCGGTATCTATCTACCTTGTGAACGGTATTAAACTACAAGGTCAGATCGAATCTTTCGATCAATTCGTGATCCTGCTGAAAAACACTGTAAATCAAATGGTGTACAAGCACGCAATCTCTACCGTTGTTCCGGCTCGTCCAGTGAGCCACCACAGTGGTGATCGTCCTCAAGGTGATCGTCCACAAGAGAAATCTGAAGATTAATTCTTCATTTAGTATTGCAAAAATAAGGAGTTGATTGCTTGTTTGACCGTTATGAATCCGGTGAGCGAGCCGTACTTGTTCATATCAACTTCACGCAAGAAGGTGAATGGGAAGATCTGGCTGAATTTGAAATGCTGGTTTCTTCCGCTGGGGTAGAGGCGCTGCAAGTTGTGACTGGCAGTCGTCAATCCCCACACCCGAAATACTATGTCGGAGAGGGTAAGGCACAAGAAATTGCTACTGCGGTACAATTAACTGGTGCTGAAATTGTGATTTTTAATCACTCCCTCTCTCCTGCCCAAGAACGTAACCTCGAAGCGCTGTGCAAATGTCGAGTCCTCGACCGCACCGGTCTCATCCTCGATATCTTTGCTCAACGAGCACGAACACACGAAGGTAAGCTGCAAGTAGAGCTAGCCCAACTTCGTCATATTTCTACTCGTTTAATTCGCGGTTGGACGCACCTTGAAAGGCAGAAAGGCGGCATCGGTCTACGTGGGCCAGGTGAAACCCAGTTAGAAACCGACCGTCGTTTATTGCGTGACAGAATCAAAGCTATCCTTCGTCGTCTTGAAAAAGTCGCGAAGCAGCGTGAACAAGGGCGCCGTGCCCGAAACAGAGCAGAGATCCCAACGATTTCTCTCGTGGGCTACACCAACGCGGGTAAGTCGACACTCTTCAACCGTATTACAGAAGCTGGCGTTTACGCGGCAGATCAATTGTTTGCTACTCTTGACCCAACTTTACGTAAGATAGAGTTAGCAGACGTAGGACCTGCGATACTTGCAGATACCGTTGGTTTTATCCGACACCTGCCTCACGATTTGGTTGCGGCCTTCAAAGCAACCTTGCAGGAAACGCAAGAAGCTGACATTTTGTTACATGTTGTTGATGCCAGTGACGAGCGTTTTCGTGAGAATATTCAAGCTGTTCATGAAGTTTTAGAAGAGATCGACGCACATGAAGTGCCGACACTCGTAGTAATGAACAAGATTGACAATCTAGAAGAGCAGAAACCACGTATAGAACGTGATGAGGAAGGCGTGCCTCGTACGGTCTGGGTTTCCGCGATGGACGGATTAGGCATTGATCTTCTGTTTGACGCGCTGACCGAGCGTTTAGCGTCGCAAATGGTTGAGCATCAGTTGCGAATTCCTCCACAGTATCAAGGACGATTCCGTAGTACATTCTTCCAAATGAAGTGTATTCAACGTGAGGAATATGACCAGGAAGGTAACTTGTTGATCAATATTCGAATGCAACAGGTAGATTGGTCTAGACTTGAAAAAAGAGAAGGGGCAGTTTTAGTCGACTTTATAGTCACTTAAAGGACTGCTACAGTATAACGTCATATCAAATGATGGAGCTTTCTAATGGCGTGGAATGAGCCTGGAAATAACAACGGCAACAATGGCCGCGATAATGACCCTTGGGGTAATAATAATCGTGGTGGCCAGCGTCCTGGTGGCCGAGATCAAGGTCCGCCAGATTTAGATGAAGTGTTCAGCAAACTGAGTCAAAAGCTGGGTGGCAAATTTGGTAAAAAAGGCGGCGGTGGTGGTTCACCTATCGGCGGTGGTGGTAGTGCGATTGGCTTTGGTGTCATTGCAGTTATCGCGATTGCGGTGTGGTTCTTCGCTGGCTTTTACACCATCGGTGAAGCAGAGCGTGGTGTTGTGCTGCGTTTAGGTAAATACGACCGTATCGTAGACCCAGGTCTGAACTGGCGTCCTCGTTTTATCGACGAATACGAAGCGGTTAACGTGCAAGCGATTCGTTCGCTACGTGCATCTGGTCTAATGCTGACAAAAGATGAAAACGTAGTAACGGTAGCGATGGACGTTCAATACCGTGTTGCTGACCCATACAAATACCTATATCGCGTAACCAATGCGGACGACAGCTTGCGTCAAGCAACGGATTCTGCGCTACGTGCGGTAATCGGGGACTCACTGATGGATAGCATCCTAACAAGTGGTCGTCAGCAAATCCGTCAAACAACACAAGAAACTCTGAACCAAATCATCGATAGCTACGATATGGGCATCGTGATTGTTGACGTGAACTTCCAGTCTGCACGTCCACCAGAGCAAGTTAAAGATGCGTTTGATGATGCAATCGCAGCACGTGAGGATGAAGAGCGTTTCATCCGTGAAGCAGAAGCTTACAAGAACGAAATCTTGCCTAAAGCAACTGGTCGTGCAGAGCGTTTGAAGAAAGAAGCGCAAGGTTACAACGAGCGTGTAACGAACGAAGCACTTGGTCAAGTAGCTCAGTTTGAAAAACTACTACCTGAATACCTAGCGGCACCGGGTGTAACTCGTGACCGTCTGTACCTAGACGCGATGGAAGAAGTTTACTCAAGCACATCTAAAGTGCTGATTGATTCTGAATCTAGCGGCAACCTTCTTTACCTTCCAATTGATAAGTTGGCTGGTCAAGATGGTCAAACAGACACTAAACGTAAATCGAAATCGACTTCAACGTACGACCATATCCAATTGGAATCTGAGCGTACGCAAGAAGACACTTCGAGCTCGCAGTCTCGTTCAACTGGTACACGTCAAGGGAGATACTAAGAATGCGTAAGTTAATGATCCCTGTACTGGTAATCGCACTGGCATTAATGCTGATGTCACTGTTTGTGATTCCTGAAGGTGACCGCGGTATTGTGGTTCGATTTGGTCGTGTCTTGAAAGACAACAACGACATCACTCGTATTTACGAGCCGGGCTTGCACTTCAAAATGCCTTTGTTTGACCGCGTGAAAACACTTGATGCGCGTATCCAAACAATGGACGGCCGTGCTGACCGTTTCGTAACGTCTGAGAAAAAAGACGTAATCATCGATACCTACGTGAAGTGGCGTATTGAAGATTTCGGTCGTTACTACCTAGCAACTGGCGGCGGTAACACGCTGACAGCGGAAGCGCTTCTTGAGCGTAAAGTAACAGACGTTCTACGTGCGGAAATCGGTTCTCGTGAAATCAAGCAAATCGTATCTGGTCCACGCAATAACGACGTACTTCCAGAAGACGCAAGCAGTGATGAAGTAAGTACTGAGGCGGCTCGTGAAGCATTGGAAATCGATGGCGAACGTGACCTAATCATGTCTGAAGTGTTGAAAGACACGCGCGACAGCGCAATGAAAGACTTGGGTGTTCGTATCGTTGACTTCCGTATGAAGAAGATCAACCTACCAGATGAGATCAGTGAATCTATCTACCGTCGTATGCGTGCAGAGCGTGAGTCGGTAGCTCGTAAACACCGTTCTCAAGGTCGTGAGAAAGCAGAAGTAATCCGCGCACAAGCTGAGCTTGAAGTAGCAACGATTCTTGCTGAAGCAGACAAAACAGCTCGTGTAACACGAGGTGAAGCGGATGCAGAAGCAGCGAAGATCTACGCAGATGCGTACAACAAAGATCCTGAGTTCTTCAGCTTCCTACGTTCTCTAAAAGCTTACGAGAAATCGTTCAGCTCTAAGAGTGACATCCTTGTTCTGGATCCGAAGAGTGAATTCTTCCAATACATGAACAATGCGAAAGGCGCAGAAGCGAAATAGCTCCGCGTTCAAGCAAATTGAAAAGGCTCCGTTATGGAGCCTTTTTTGTATCTATTTCTTGCTGCGCCTATTGCTATCGGCCAGAGAGGTCAGAGTTGGATCGGTAGAGTGATTAACTCATCATGATAGCGATGACAGCGCCGGCTACGACCAAGCAACCGCCAATACGACGCAGATGGTTATCGGGTTGCTCGCTCAGTTGAGCAACCATGTTGCGCCAACCATTTGGGGCGACCAAGGGGCCAATCCCTTCAACAATCAATACTAGCCCTATCGCTAGCCAAATTGACTCAGACATTGCGATTCCTTGTGGATTTAAGAAAGGTAAATATTATCAGTGATGTAGTGATTTCGAAATGAACAACATCGGTGATGTTTGCATTCTAGTATCAACTCTGTGAACAAAAATGACTGCAAGAAGAGTGATTCGGTGCTAGAATCCATTTTTAACTAGCAATCAGACTTGGAAAGATGGGAAATAACGTAGTCGTTCTAGGCACCCAATGGGGTGACGAAGGTAAAGGTAAAATTGTAGACCTTTTAACTGAAGATGCAAAATACGTGGTACGCTACCAAGGCGGTCACAACGCAGGTCACACACTTGTAATTGACGGTGAAAAAACCGTTCTTCACTTAATTCCATCAGGTATCCTTCGCGATAACGTAAAATGCGTTATCGGTAACGGTGTTGTACTATCGCCTGAAGCTCTAATTAAAGAAATGAAACCTCTTGAAGAGCGCGGCATTCCAGTACGCGAGCGTCTTTTCATTTCTGAAGCATGTCCTCTAATTCTTCCTTACCACGTTGCAATGGACCAAGCTCGCGAAATCGCTCGCGGTAAAAAAGCTATCGGTACAACTGGCCGTGGTATCGGTCCAGCATACGAAGATAAAGTTGCTCGTCGTGGTCTACGCGTTGGTGACCTATTCGATATGGAAGCTTTCGCAGAGAAACTAAAAGAAGTAATGGAATACCATAACTTCCAACTAGTTAACTTCTACAAAGCTGAACCAGTAAGCTACGAAGAAGTACTTGAGCAAGCTAAAGGCTACGCAGATCTACTAACTTCAATGGTTATCGACGTAACTGACGAACTAGACGCAGCACGTAAGCGCGGCGATAAGATCATGTTCGAAGGTGCACAAGGTACTCTACTTGATATCGACCACGGTACTTACCCGTACGTAACTTCTTCTAACACGACTGCTGGTGGTGTTGCTGCAGGTTCTGGTTTCGGTCCTCGTCACATCGGTTACATCCTTGGTATCGCGAAAGCTTACTGTACTCGCGTTGGTGCAGGTCCATTCCCGACTGAGCTATACGACGGTCTAGATAAGCAAGATCCAGTAGGTAAACACCTAGGTGAAGTTGGTCACGAGTTCGGTGCGACAACAGGTCGTCTACGCCGTACTGGTTGGTTCGATGCTGTTGCTATGCGTCGTGCAATCCAAATCAACTCTGTATCTGGTTTCTGTCTAACTAAACTAGACGTACTAGATGGTCTAGAAGAGCTAAAAATCTGTACTGGTTACAAGATGGAAGATGGCTCTACGCTAGAAGTTTCTCCGATGGCTGCTGAAGCATTCGAAAAAGCAACGCCTATCTACGAAACAATGCCTGGTTGGTCTGAGAACACATTCGGTGCGAAATCAATCGAAGAGCTACCACAAGCTGCTCTAGATTACATCAAGCGCATTGAAGAGCTAACTGGCGTGCCAGTAGACATCATCTCAACAGGTCCTGACCGTAACGAAACTATCATTAAGGTTCACCCATTCGAAGCTTAATCGATACTCGTTAGAGATCATAAAAACCGGCTTTTATAGCCGGTTTTTTTGTATCTGTGAGTTGGGTTCACTGTGGAAAAACTGCTGAAAAATGCGACTCGCTGTGGCAAATATTTGCCGTTAAGCTTAAGTAGGAGGCAAAAATTGCCTAAAGCTTAACTGACCTTTGCCGATAAGGTTATCAAGCAGAGGAGATCCTTGGCTGATCTTTGGTTTCTTAGATACCTTAAAGAGTACATTTATGAAGTTACGAACAGTGGCTGCTTCACTGTTATTGATGCTGAGTGCGACATCGGCTAAGGCAAATGTTGCCGATGTAGGGGCGCCTGTCCCCATCTACACCGAAGCAGAGCTTATAAAGCTTATTGAGCAGAATAAGCATTTAGAACGCGTGCGCGCTGATAACTGCCAGTTAGTGGAAGATATCGTGGCACGTGCGACGCGCATTAACTTGCCGTCTTATGAATTCCTTTATGGTGATATGTTGGCGTGGGGCGTTTGTGTTGATCAAGATGTCGAACTTGGTCTTTATTACATGGAAAACGCAGCACACCAAGGTTTGCCTGCTGCACTAGAGCAGCTAGGTCGCTATTACTCTCGTGGTACATTAGTCCAACAAGATAAAGAACGAGCGATCCCATACCTGCGCGAGGCAGCTGCAATGGGTAACTTGAATGCGCGTATTCATCTTGCTGAGCTATTGCTACGTGATTACGGTAGTCCGTTGGACTACGAAGATGCTTACCGTTGGTTATATAACTCGGTGACTGCCGACCAAAGAAAGCACAAACGTATTGCGATGCTGAGAAACGGTCTTGAGCAACGTATGCCACAAAACATTATTGCGCGCGCCAAACGCCGCGACACCTTCTGGTAGGTGTACTCTTAAAATACCAGTAACTTCATAAAGCTCTGCCAATAGATACAACAAAGCCCACATCATGTGGGCTTTGTTGTTTTTCCCGAAGCGTACTCGCAGGTGATTAAACGACTTTGTGTGGACCGAAGCACTCGTAGTGGAACTGCTCTTGCGCTACGCCAAGCTCAAGCAATTGTTTCGCGACGTGCTGCATAAAGCCAACCGGACCACAGAAGTAGACTTGTACGTTGTCTTGCTTAAGGGCTGCTTCAATTTCATTTAGGTTGACGAAACCAGTGAAGTGGAAGTCTTCACCAATCTTGTCTTCTGCTGTTGGTTGGTTGTACCAAACCAACGAGTTCATGTTCTCTTTAGCATTCACGAGCTGGTTTACGTGCTGTTTGAATGCGTGTTGTTGACCGTTTTCTGCAGCATGCACCCAGGTTACCGGCGCTTGGTGCTCAGAAAGGCTCTCAAGCATCGATAGAGTTGGAGTTAGACCTACGCCCGCTGACACCAAAACAACCGGTGTAGTTGCGTCCACATCCATAAAGAAATCACCCGCAGGTGCCGCAAGTTGCACTTTATCGCCGATGTTCAATTCATCGTGAAGGAAGTTCGATACTTTACCGCCTTCTTCACGTTTCACAGAGATACGGTAAGTGTTCTCTTGAACCGCAGAGGAGAGGCTGTATTGGCGAATCTCTTGGTTTTCGAACTTATCACTGTTGATGTAGATACCTAGGTATTGACCCGGCTTGTACTCAGAAACCACTTCACCATCGGTTGGTTTGAAAACAAAACTACAGATGTTTTCGCTCTCAAGCTGTTTGCCCACCAACTCAAATTCGCGTAGGCCACGCCAGCCACCTTGAAGCGCTGCGTTCTCTTGGTAGATTTGCTCTTCTCGTTGAATAAACACGTTGGCCAGCACACCATAAGCTTCTGCCCATGCATCAATCACTTCCTGGCCCGGAGAGAACAACTCGTCGATCGTCGCAAGTAGATGTGTACCAACGATTTGGTACTGATCTTTAGTGATCATAAAGCTGGTGTGCTTGTGCGCGATTTTCTCTACAGCACCAAGTAGTGCTGGTAGGTTATCGATGTTGGTTGCGTAAGCGCAGATTGCATTAAATAGAGCTTCACGTTGGTCACCATTACGCTGGTTGCTCATGTTGAAAATGTCTTTCAACTCAGGGTTATGGGTGAACATGCGATCGTAAAAGTGCGCCGTTAACTTCGGGCCGGTTTCTGCAAGAAGTGGTGCGGTTGCTTTCACGATATCAATGGTTTGGTTGCTGAGCATAATGGCTTCCTATTTAAAGTTGTATTTGTAATGCATGTTTAAAGTTGTATCTCAAATGTATCTTTCGATCAAGAAAAGAATTACAATTTTGCTACTACAGAGGATAGCAACATGCAGTTAACTAGCTTTACCGATTATGCGCTCAGAACCTTGATTTACTTGGCTTCATTGCCAAAAGAAGAGCTAACAAATATTACCGAAGTGACTGATTTATTTGGTGTATCACGTAACCATATGGTGAAAGTGATCAACCGTCTTGGTCAACTTGGTTATGTGCATACGGTACGCGGTAAAAATGGTGGTATTCGATTACTGAAAGCACCTAAAGAAATCACAGTTGGTGGTGTGGTGCGCGATTTAGAGCCATTAGATTTGGTCAATTGCTCCGTAGAGTTTTGTCACATCACGCCAGCCTGTCGTCTAAAAGAAAAGTTAGCAAAAGCGAAAATGGCGTTTTTGGCTGAATTGGATGGTTGCACGATTGAAGAGCTATTAAGTGATAATTCTGAACTGCTGATCTTACTTGCTCGTCCTTAGTCTTCTTAACGCTTTATAAATCTTCTTACTGACACTCTTTTTTAAAGCAATTTCTGTAGCTTATCGAGAGACTCGGATATACTAGCTCTATACCTTCCTTGCTAGATAGGCGTGCCTATGTCAGACAATATTCCAAACGATCCTTTCGCAGATCGTGAATCCAAAAATTACGAAAATCCAATTCCAAGCCGAGAGTTCATCACCGAGTTTCTGCAGCAAGCTGGTGTGCCGATGAATCGCAATGATTTGTTCGAAGCATTAAAGCTCGAAGGTGAAGAGCAATACGAAGGCTTACGCCGTCGACTGCGTGCAATGGAGCGTGATGGACAGCTCGTGTTTACGCGCCGTCAATGCTATGCGCTACCAGAAAAACTCGAGATGGTGAAAGGTTACGTAATTGGCCACAAAGATGGTCATGGTTGGGTTCGTCCTGAAGGCAGTGTCGGCAAGGATAATGACATTGTACTGCCACACCATCAGATGAAGCACATCATCCATGGTGACTACGTGTTGGTGCAACCAACTGATAATAGCAAGCGTGGTCGTCGTGAAGGTCGTCTTGTTCGCGTATTAGAAGAGCGCAACACGCAGAGCGTGGGACGTTTCTTCCTTGAATACGGCTACTCATACGTTGTGCCAGATGACTCTCGCATCAGCCAAGATATTCTGATCCCAAATGAGCACAAAGCAGGTGCTCGTATGGGTAACGTGGTCGTTATTGAGATTACTGATCGCGGCTCTCGCTCACGTGGCATGATGGGTAAAGTGGTTGAAGTTCTTGGTGAGAACATGGCGCCGGGCATGGAAACGCAAATAGCAATCCGTACCCACCAAATTCCACACGATTGGCCAGCAGCCGTCGATAAACAGATCGAAAATCTGGGCGAAGAAGTTCCGGAAGAAGCAAAAGAAGGTCGTGTCGATCTACGTGACTTGCCGCTAGTAACCATTGATGGCGAAGACGCTCGTGACTTTGATGATGCGGTTTACTGTGAGAAGAAAAAGAGCGGCGGTTGGCGTCTATGGGTCGCAATTGCTGACGTAAGTTACTACGTACGTACAGACTCTGCGCTGGATAAAGAAGCCATCAACCGTGGTAACTCGGTGTACTTCCCATCTCAAGTAGTGCCAATGCTACCTGAAGTACTATCAAACGGCTTATGTTCACTTAACCCACAAGTTGATCGTCTGTGTATGGTGTGTGAAATGACCATCTCAGAGACGGGTAAACTATCGGGCTACAAGCACTACGAAGCCGTGATGAACTCGCACGCTCGTCTGACTTACAACAAAGTGGGCGCGATTCTAGAAGGGGATGAAGAGCTACGCATGCGTTATCACGCTGTCGTTCCTCACCTTAAAGAGCTGCACGCGATGTACAAAGTACTTAAAGAAGCGCGTGATAACCGCGGTGCGATTGAATTTGAAACCGTTGAAGCTAAGTTCATCTTCAACGCGGATCGTAAGATTGAAAGCATCGAGCCAGTGATTCGTAACGACGCACACAAGATCATCGAAGAATGTATGATCCTAGCGAACATCGCTTCAGCGTCTTACGTTGAGAAAGCGAAAGAGCCAGCGTTGTACCGTGTTCACGAATCTCCGGGTGAACTGCGCCTGCAGGGTTTCCGTGACTTCCTCAGTGAGCTAGGTCTGGATCTTAAAGGTGGTCTAGAGCCATCACCAACCGACTACGCTGATTTGGTAAAACAGATCGCAGAACGTCAGGATAAAGAACTGATTCAAACCATGCTGCTGCGCTCAATGAAGCAAGCGGTCTACAACGCAGACAATGCCGGTCACTTTGGTCTAGCGCTGAAACGTTACGCACACTTCACGTCGCCAATTCGTCGTTACCCAGACCTGCTACTGCACCGTGCAATCAAGTATCTGATTGCTAAAGAAGAAGGTCGCAACCAAGATCGTTGGACGCCAACTGGCGGTTACCACTACTCGTTTGACGATATGGACTTCTATGGTGAGCAATGTTCGATGACAGAGCGCCGTGCAGACGACGCAACTCGTGAAGTGGCTGATTGGTTGAAGTGTGAATACATGCAAGACCATGTTGGCGACGAGCTGGATGGTGTTATTGCCAATGTAACCAGCTTTGGTTTCTTTGTTCGTCTGACTGAGCTACATATCGATGGTTTGGTGCACATTTCGACGCTCGCGAACGACTACTACCAATTTGATCCTATTGGTCAAAGACTTATCGGTGAAAGCTTCGGTAACATCTATCGCCTAGGTGATGCGGTGAAAGTGAAAGTGCTTGCGGTTAACTTAAATGACAAGCAAATTGACTTTGAATTAATCGAAACAAGCCGTAAGCTACGCGGCAAAGGTAAGACTGCGAAGAAACGCGCAGCAGATGCCAAACGCAAAGCAAAAGAGAAAAAACGTGCGGCAACCAAAGGCGGTACTCGCGCGAAGCCGATGATTGAACCGACCAAGCACCCAGAACCTGCGGAAGCAGGCAGTGCTCGCAAAGGTAGCGCGAAGCGCGGTGACGCTGAAGGTACGAAAAAGCCGAAGAAAGCACGCAAGAAAAAGCCACACAGTAAGCCGAGAAAGACTAAGCGCACCAAGAGCGACGCTGAGTAGGCTGAAGCGCCAATCTAGTCCGGATTTAAAGGGGGGTAGATTGGCGAAGGCAAGACGACCAGAACAACAGGTTAAACAATGAGTAACGAATTTATTTACGGCATTCACGCAGTGAAAGCGGTATTAGAACGCGAACCAGAGCGTTTTATCGAAGCATACGTCCTAAAAGGCCGCCAAGACGATCGTCTAATGCCAATCCTGAACGATCTTCAGGTTTGTGGTGTTTCGATTCAACAAATGACACGTAAAACGCTAGATGACAAAGCGCACGGTGCTAACCACCAAGGCATCATCGCTCGTGTTAAAGCTGCGAAACAGCTTAATGAAAATGACATTGATGGCATCCTAGCGCAGCATGAATCACCGCTACTATTGGTATTGGATGGCGTGACGGATCCGCATAACCTAGGTGCTTGCCTACGTAATGCAGACGCAGCTGGCGTAGCGGCGATCATCGTACCGAAAGATCGTTCTGCTCCGATGAACGCAACCGTAAGCAAAGTGGCTTGTGGTGCAGCTGAAGTCGTGCCATTGATCCGAGTGACCAACTTGGCTCGTACTATGCGTACACTGCAAGAGCAAGGTATCTGGTTTGTTGGTACGGCGGGCGAAGCAACGCACGACATTTACCAAGCAAAACTGACGGGTCCTCTTGCTATCGTAATGGGTGCAGAAGGTGACGGTATGCGTCGTCTAACTCGTGAAACCTGTGACGATTTGATTAAGATCCCAATGGCTGGTAGCGTTTCTAGTTTGAACGTATCAGTGGCGTCAGGTATTTGTTTGTTTGAAGCGGTTCGTCAGCGTATTGCTGCAAAGTAATTGCTAAAAAATTTAATAAACAAACAGTTACTGCAAAGTCAGACATAATGATAAAAACAAAGGATGGGGTGCCATCCTTTGTCGTTTTCACCGATTTATAAATAAAAATCTTCAGGGAAGTTATGACTCAACAAGACATTAAATTCATTGCCTTTGACCTAGACGGTACTTTGCTTGATAGCGTGCCGGATTTAGCGGTTGCGGCAGACCAAGCCGTTCAAGCACTTGGCTTTCCATCTGTTTCAGAAGAACAAGTTCGTGACTATGTTGGTAACGGCGCAGACGTACTGATTGGACGCTCACTAAGCCAAAGCCTGACGATCAACTCAGAGTTGAGCGAAGAGCTTCGTGCAAAAGCGCGTGTACTGTTTGATGATTACTACGAGCAAAGCGGTCACAAGCTAAGTCACCTTTACCCAACGGTAAAAGAGACACTAGCAGAGCTGCATAAAGCGGGCTTTGTTATGGCGTTGGTGACCAACAAACCTTCAAAGTTTGTGCCTGACGTTTTGGAAAAGCACGACATCGCAAAATACTTCGTTGATGTTCTTGGCGGTGATGCATTCCCAGAGAAAAAACCAAACCCAGTAGCACTGAACTGGTTGATGGAAAAACACCAAATTCAACCTAGTGAAATGCTGATGGTTGGCGACTCGAAAAACGACATTCTTGCAGCGAAGAACGCAGGTTGCGCCTCATTTGGTCTGACATATGGTTATAACCACGGTGAACCTATTTCTGTATCAAATCCAGATTTCGTCGCTGACAGTTTGGCAGAATTATTGGACGTTGTAGCGGTTTCTGCATAACGGCTACAAAAGAGCTTCCAAAATACTCGTTAATGAGTACACTGAGTAAACCGTGCACCTATTACTGCACGGTTTTTTTCATTTAATTAGATTAAGAAGTCAAAGGAATCATTCTAATGAGCAAACCCATTGTATTGAGTGGTGTTCAACCTTCAGGTGAACTAAGTATCGGTAACTACTTGGGTGCTCTACGTCAATGGCAGCAGATGCAAGACGATTATGATTGCCAATACTGTGTGGTAGACCTTCACGCGATTACGGTTCGTCAGGACCCTAAAGCGCTGCATGAAGCGACTCTAGACGCACTGGCGATCTGTCTGGCAGTTGGTGTTGACCCGAAGAAGAGCACGCTATTTGTTCAGTCACACGTACCAGAGCATGCTCAACTTGGTTGGCTTCTTAACTGTTACACCCAAATGGGTGAGCTGGGTCGTATGACGCAGTTTAAAGACAAATCTGCACGTTACTCAAACGACAGCTCAAGCCAGTTTGGTGATGTAAACGTGGGTCTGTTTGACTACCCAGTACTGATGGCGGCAGACATCCTGCTGTACGGTGCGCACCAAGTGCCTGTAGGTAGCGACCAGAAGCAACACCTAGAGCTAGCGCGTGATATTGCTAACCGCTTTAACAACATCTACTCACCAGAGCAGCCAATCTTCCAAGTTCCAGAGCCTTACATTCCGACGGTAAACGCGCGTGTAATGAGTCTTCAAGACGCAACCAAGAAGATGTCAAAATCTGATGACAACCGTAAGAACGTTATCACGCTATTGGAAGAGCCTAAGTCGATCATTAAGAAGATCAACAAAGCGCAAACTGACACAGAAACGCCACCGCGTATCGCTCACGATTGGGACAACAAGGCAGGTATCTCTAACCTAATGGGTCTGTACTCTGCGGCAACAGGTATGAGCTTTGAAGAGATTGAAGCGAAATACCAAGGCGTTGAAATGTACGGTCCATTCAAGAAAGACGTTGGTGAAGCTCTAGTTACTATGCTTGAGCCTATTCAAGCTGAATACCACCGCATTCGTGCTGACCGCGCTTACATGAACGAAGTGATGAAGCAAGGCGCTGAGAAAGCATCGGCACGTGCGGCTGAAACGTTGAAGAAAGCGTACGAAGCAGTAGGTTTTGTTGCTCGCCCATAGTTGCTAAAAAGCATTCAGAATTTAAGAGCTCCACCATCGGTGGAGCTTTTTTTATGCCTAGAGATCTACGAGCTTAAATAACCAGAAAGCTTATTTTGATTCACACGGTAAAAAGGAAGGAAATAATAAGTTTTGTTATTCTAAATTAGCATTGATTAATATTTGGTTTGGGTTACTAGAATCAAGTGAATTCAAAATAAATAGCCAGATATTCACATAACATGTTGAGAAATATAAAACTGAGTAATAAGTCTAATTCTAGTCCTTTATTGGTTTAGTTACTGTATTTGTTACAAAAACTGTTTAAATGAACAGCCCTGGCATAATTTTACGTATCCACATGTGATTTATTTCACGGCTTTTACTGGTCTTTCTTATTTATTTCATAAATAAACCTGATAGTAGGCGCAAATGGTGGGCTCTGCTTAGGGCTTAGTTTGCATTTAAATAAATATCAGGTACGACAATGGATACGTTAATCAAACCCTCTTTACTGGCACTGACGATTGCTAGCGCGCTTAGTGCTAACGCTAATGCAGAAATTATCATCTCTCAGTATGTAGAAGGTGGTTCATACAACAAAGCAGTAGAGATCGCGAATACAGGCGATGCAGCGGTAACGCTAACCGGTTACGAGCTAGCGAAATCATCAAACGGTAGCGGTACTTGGGGTAGCACACTCGATCTTAGCCAAGTGACGCTACAAGCGAACCAAGTGTATGTACTGGCGCATGGTGACGCGAGCGATGCCATCAAAGCTATCGCGGATATTACAGATAAAAGCGTCGCGAACTTTAACGGTGATGACCCGATCGCACTGCTTAAAGATGGTGAAGTACACGACATCATCGGTGTGATGGGTGACGTAGATTTTGGTAAAGACACCACATTAGTTCGTAACAGTGATGCACTAACCCCTTCTGCTACTTATGATGCATCTCAGTGGACGGTATTTGAGAAAGACAACATTGACGGCCTTGGTGAGCTAAATGCGACTGAGCCACCAGCACCATTCGCTTGTGAAGTAGACGGTCAGCAACCTAACTTCACTACCATCCAAGATATTCAAGGTGAAGGCGATACGTCTCCATTCATTGATGGTTACCCATACATTACTGACGAAGATCATTTCGTAACTGGTGTCGTGACTGCTGTTACCACTGGCCTAACCAAAGGTTTCTACCTACAAGCACTAGAAAGTGATAACAACGACAAGACCTCAGAAGGTTTGTTCATTCATACCGATGCGGCAGACACGGAGCTAAAAGCTGGTGACGTTGTTTGTGTTAAAGGTAAAGTTCAAGAGTACTACAGCAATACTCAGCTAGCTTCTGATGCTAACAGCTATGTGAAAACTGGCACATCGGATATTCCTCGAGTTACCGATCTTGTTATCAAAGAAGGTGAGACACTACGTGATGCGCTAGAGCGTCATGAAGGCATGCAAGTTGAACTGACCTCGGCAAGTGACCTGTTTGTAACTCGCAACTTCTCTTACGACTACGATTCACGTCGTAACAACATGATGTTGTCTCATGAAGCGCCATTGTTTAAGCCGACTCAATTGCACGCAGCAGAGAGTGACGCTGCCGTTGAGCTAGCAAAAGACAACGCAGCGAACCGCGTATACCTAGAATCTGATGGCAAAGCACCAAACGGCCAAATCCCTTACTACCCAGATTTTGCGAAAGATGCAGACCAAGATGGCTCTTCTGAGCAGCACATTCGCCTTGGTTCGCGAGTAGAAGGTCTGCAGGGCGTGGTGGCTTACAGCTACAATGAATACCGCCTGATTGCGACCAATGAAGTCGATAACACCAACTTCGTGACTTCAGGTGAAGACTTCGACGTGGCTCGTAAAGATGCTCCAGCAATTGCGGATTCAGATTTGCGTATCGCCAGCTTCAATGTCCTGAACTACTTCAACTCTGTGGCTGACAGTGGTCATGAAAACCCAACCGGACAAAACCGCGGTGCGACTAACCTAGACGAGTTCCTGATCCAACAAGCGAAAATCGTTGCGGCGATGAACAAGATGGACGCTGACATCATTGGTTTGATGGAAGTCGAGAACAACGGCTTTGGTGACAGCAGTGCAGTGAAGAACTTGGTTGACGCATTGAATGCTGAAATCGAAGATGCAGAAGATCATTACACTTACGTTGAAATCGCGGATCAAGACAAATACCAAGACGAATACTTTGGTAGCGATGCGATCATGGTAGCGATCCTATACCGTGCAAACGAAGTGACGCCAAAAGAAGCGGCGAAAGTGATTGTGACGCCAGAGCAGCACATCGAAGAAAACACTATTACGCGTGGTGACGATGCGGAAGGCAACCCAGCTTACGACAAATACCAACGTCATAGCTTGCTACAAACCTTCACGGTGAAAGAGACAGGTAAAGATCTGTCTGTTGTTGTTAACCACTTCAAATCGAAAGGTTCTGAATGTATTGAAGAGTGGATTGCGGGCGTAGAAGACTCTGAGCCAGCGGATCTGCAAGGCAACTGTAACAACTTCCGTGTTTCTGCAGCCAACGTTGTGGGTGATGCTCTGAAAGGCATTGAAGGTGACGTGCTAGTAATGGGTGACCTAAATGCGTATGGCATGGAAGACCCTCTGCTTACACTGACTGATTACTCGAAAGAGAAATACGGCCGTGACATTTACACAGCAGCTTACACAACCATAGGTGGTGGTGAACTTCAAGTGGAGAAGACCAAAATTGAAAAAGGCTACGGTTACCATAACCTGAACACGGTACTTCACGGCGCAGACACCTTCTCATACACCTACTCTGGTGAGCTAGGTAACCTAGACCACGCGTTGGCGAGCAACAGCTTGGCACAAAAAGTGGTGGCGATTGAAGATTGGCACATCAACTCACTAGAAAGTAACTTGTTCGAATACAGCAGCAAGTACACAGGTGATATGCCGAAGTACAAAGATGCGTTCTCGGCGTCTGACCACGATCCTGTGATCATCGCGATTGATTTCCCAGATACAGACATCGATCTACCAAGCTCAGGTGAAAACCTAGCAGTGGAAGTTCGTCTGCCACCAAACGCAGTTGTCGGTGATATCGTGACAGTAAGCCTAACGGAGGCAACTCAAGCGGCGTCGTCAACGTCTGATGCTGATGGTTACGAAGCGAGTGCAACTCTGACACAAACGGACATTGATGCTCGTAGCGTGAGTGTGGAGTTCGACAAAGCACCAACGGAAGGCCAGTACGTTCTAGAAGAGAAAGTGACAGACTCTACCGGTAACACCGTTAAGTTCAGTGATTCTCGCGATGTTACGCTAGAGCCGTCGAGCACTAACCCATCAGACGATGATGATGGTGGTTCATTTGGCTTTGGCGCGCTAATTGCGCTGCTAGGTCTAGGCTTATTCCGCCGTCGCCGCTAAACGAATTTATTTCCTGACAAACAGTTCCTAAATAGCTGTAAAGACCAAAGGCCAGCCTATGCTGGCCTTTTTATTCAGCAAAAACTTGCCTTTCTTGCTTGGTATAGCAAAATACCGCCCTTGATTGTCACGAACGTGGCGATTCACTACGTAAGCATTGCCAAAACGGATTGGAGCAACCGACCCTTTATGTTGTTGATCATCGATAACTACGACTCTTTTACCTACAACCTTTACCAATACTTCTGCGAGCTTGGTGCAGACGTAAAGGTGGTGCGTAACGATGAAATCGACATCCAAGGTATTGAGGCGCTCAACCCAACTCATTTGGTGATCTCTCCAGGGCCATGTACCCCTAACGAAGCGGGTATCTCTCTACAAGCCATTGAACACTTTGCTGGTAAGTTACCTATCTTGGGCGTTTGCCTTGGCCATCAGGCGATTGCGCAGGTGTTTGGAGGGGAAGTGGTACGTGCTCGACAAGTGATGCACGGTAAGACCTCACCAATTCGTCACAACGGTCGCAGTGTGTTTAAAAATCTTAATAACCCACTGACGGTAACCCGCTACCACTCTCTGGTGGTGAAAAACGGCACATTACCTGATGTGTTTGAATTGACTGCTTGGACTGAACTGCCTGACGGATCTATGGATGAAATCATGGGTTATCAGCATAAAACCCTGCCAATTGACGCAGTACAGTTTCATCCTGAGTCGATTAAGACAGAACAAGGTCACGAGCTGCTTGCAAACTTTCTTGCGCGCAAAGCGATCTGATCGCGATCACCTTTCTTAACAAATTCTTCATGTTTTTCGCCTAAGAATGGGAATGCAAAACTATGCGTTCCGTCTATTTGGTGGCGGCTATTCATTTTTCTCCTTTCTTTCTAACCCTTGTCATACATAACTTTTATAAAAAATCGCTTCTCTATTTGCGTTTCTTAGTGCATAAATAATCATAGATAGTGAGTATGGGTGGTTGCGCTCCAAAGCGAAAAGAATAAATCACTATTGAAATGGTTAATTAAATGTAAATACAATGCCGCAATAGCTTAAATGCAAAACATTATTTGCTGGCAAAGAGTGCCGGTTAAATTCGCTTATCTGCTAGGCATGCGGTATCAAGAAGGAATGTGCAATGACAACGGAAAACAAAGTAGAGCGCGGTTTATTCGATGAGGTAATGGTACCTTGCTATAACCCGATGGAAATGATCCCTGTAAAAGGTGAAGGTTCACGCATTTGGGATCAGAACGGAAATGAATACATCGACTTTGCTGGTGGTATTGCGGTGAGCTGTCTTGGTCATTGTCACCCAGTTATGGTGAACGCATTGACTGAGCAAGGTAACAAGCTTTGGCACCTAAGTAATGTTATGACTAACGAGCCAGCACTGCGATTGGCGAAGAAGCTAACAGAAGTCAGCTTTGCTGAGCGCGTGTTCTTTGCTAACTCTGGCGCAGAAGCAAACGAAGCGGCACTAAAGCTAGCACGTCGTTACGCAGCAGACGTTCATGGTACAGAGAAATCTGAAATCATCGCATTCAAACAAGGTTTCCACGGTCGTACTTTCTTCACGGTAACGGTTGGTGGTCAAGCGGCTTACTCAGACGGTTTCGGTCCTAAGCCGGGCGATGTGACACACCTTCCTTACAACGATATCGAAGCACTACAAGCCCACATGTCTGATCGCACTTGTGCGGTAATGATGGAGCCTCTGCAAGGTGAGGGCGGCATCATTCCACCAACACCTGAGTTTGCTCAAGCGGTTCGCGAGCTGTGTGATAAGCACAACGCACTGCTGATCTTTGATGAAGTGCAAACTGGTAACGGTCGTACAGGCCACTTCTATGCATACCAAGGCCTGGGCATCACGCCAGACATTCTAAGCACAGCGAAATCACTGGGTGGCGGTTTCCCTATCGGTGCGATGCTAACGACGGCAAAACTGGCTGAGCACATGAAAGTGGGCACGCACGGTTCAACTTACGGCGGTAACCCGCTAGCGTGTGCGGTTGCAGAAGCGGTTGTTGAAGAAGTGACAAAACCAGAAGTACTGGCTGGCGTATTAGAACGTGAAGCGATGTTCCGTGAAGGTCTGGAGAAGATTAACGCGAAATACAACATCTTCTCTGAAGTGCGCGGTAAAGGTCTACTGCTTGGTGCTGCACTTAATGAAGAGTGGCAAGGTCGTGCGCGTGACGTACTGGTTGCTGCAGGTAAACAAGGTCTCATGGTATTGGTTGCGGGTGCCAATGTCGTACGTTTCACACCATCACTCGTTATCACACAACAAGAAATTGAAGAAGGTTTGGCGAAGCTAGATAAAGCGATCGCAACGCTGGTTTAAGCGCGATCTCAGCTTATCGTCAACTTAGAACCCCCATCAAGGATCTCTGATGGGGGTATTGTTCCTACAATATAGTTAGGATCTTCTTGCATCTGGAGGGAGTATTGATGCTAGTAGTTCGCCCTATCGCAATGTCGGATTATGACGCGCTGCACACCTGTGCGGTTGAGTCAGGTCATGGATTTACATCTCTACCGGTTAACGAAGAACTGTTAACCAATCGAATCAAACACTCAGAATACAGTTTTGGCAAACCTGACGTGAAGGAAGCCGGTGATGAAGGCTACCTAATGGTGGGTTTTGAATCTGAAACTGGTGAGGTGGCAGGTACCACAGGTATTGAAGCTTCGATTGGCTGGGATGTGCCTTTTTATTCTTACCACATCAGTAAAGTGGTGCACTCGTCACCAAAGCTTGGCGTAAACAACGTGGTTAAGCTGCTGACGTTTGGTAACAACTACACGGGTAACAGCGAAATCTGTACCTTGTTCCTACGTGAGAAATTTCGTGGTGGCTTGAACGGACGTCTGATGTCCAAGTGTCGTTTCTTAATGATGGCAGAGCACCCAGAGCGTTTCTCGGAAACCATCTTTGCTGAAATGCGTGGTGTATCAGACGAGAACGGTAACTCGCCATTCTGGCAGTGGCTTCAAGAGCATTTCTTCTCTATCGATTTTACGCTTGCGGATTACCTAACTGGTATCGGTAAGAAAGGCTTTATCGCCGACCTGATGCCGAAGTTGCCAATCTACATCAACCTACTGAGCCCAGAAGCACAAGCTGTGATTGGTAAAGTGCACGACAACACGCGTCCAGCATTGAAACTGCTTGAGCGTGAAGGTTTTACCAACCGTGGATACGTCGACATTTTCGATGGTGGCCCAACAGTAGAATGTGACCTACGAAATATCGAATCGGTACGCCACTCATTCCGCGCGCAAGTCAAAATCTCGGAGCACACCAGCACACAAGACTTCTTGATGTGTAACTCGTCATTCGAGAACTTCCGTGCCGCCGCAGCAAAAGCAGCGTATGACGCAGAAACGCAAAGCGTAGTGCTTGCACCAGAATTGGCGGATGCACTCTTGGTTGAGGAAGGGGATTTTGTTCGCCTTCTTCCGCAGTAACTGACGACAGAATTTAAGGATAGAAACAATGACACATTGGATTGCAGGTGAATGGGTACAAGGTCAGGGTGAAGCATTTACGTCTCTGTCGCCTTACAACCAAGAAGTGATCTGGCAAGGTAACGGCGCAACAGCAGAGCAGGTTAACCAAGCGGTATCTGCGGCGCGTGAAGCGTTTGTTGATTGGAAGAAGCGCCCATTTGCAGAGCGTGAAGCGATCGTGCTGGCTTTTGCCGAGAAAGTAAAAGAGAACAGCGAAAAAATCGCCGAAGTAATTGCCAAAGAAACGGGCAAGCCAATCTGGGAAACACGCACCGAAGCGGCAGCGATGGCGGGTAAAATCGCGATTTCTATTCGTGCTTACCACGACCGTACGGGTGAAGCGACACGTGAAGCTGCAGGCAACCAAATTGTATTGCGTCATCGCCCATTGGGTGTGATGGCGGTGTTTGGTCCTTATAACTTCCCAGGTCACTTGCCAAATGGTCACATCGTGCCAGCACTACTGGCAGGTAACACCGTAGTCTTCAAACCGTCTGAGCAAACGCCATGGACAGGTGAACTCGCTATGAAGCTGTGGGAAGAGGTCGGTCTACCAAAAGGTGTGATTAACCTAGTCCAAGGCGCGAAAGCAACTGGTATTGCGCTAGCGGATGCGAAAGGCATTGATGGCGTGCTGTTCACCGGGAGTGCAAACACAGGTCATGTTCTCCATCGTCAGTTTGCTGGTCAGCCGGGCAAAATGCTGGCGCTTGAAATGGGTGGCAACAACCCGATGGTTATCTCGGATAACTATGGCGACCTAGACGCAACGGTTTACACCATTATCCAATCTGCTTTCATCAGTGCAGGACAACGCTGTACCTGTGCTCGTCGTCTATACATTCCGTTTGGCGACAAGGGTGATGCCGTCATTACTAAGCTGGTGGAAGCGACACTCAATATTCGCGTAGACCAACCATTTGCAGAGCCTGCGCCTTTCATGGGACCGCAAATTTCGGTAGCGGCAGCTAAGTTCATCCTCGATGCTCAAGCGAACTTGCAAGCACTGGGTGGTGAAAGCTTGATCGAAGCGAAAGCGGGCGAAGCGGCGTTTGTTTCTCCAGGCATCATCGATGTGACGAACATTGCTGAGTTGCCAGATGAAGAGTACTTCGGTCCACTTCTGCAAGTGGTGCGCTACGAAGGGCTAGAGAAAGCGGTAGAACTGGCGAACGATACGCGCTTTGGTCTTTCTGCAGGTCTGGTTTCAACCGACGATCAAGAGTGGGAATACTTCGTTGACCACATTCGTGCTGGCATCGTGAACCGTAACCGTCAGTTAACAGGTGCAAGCGGTGATGCACCATTTGGTGGTCCGGGTGCGTCGGGTAACCTACGTCCAAGCGCTTACTACGCAGCAGACTACTGTGCGTACCCAATGGCATCAATGGAAGGACAAGAGACGGTCTTGCCTGCCACATTGAGCCCGGGTGTAAGCCTGTAATAGAGAAATACGAAGCGGTGACAAAGTATCGCCGCTTCTCTCTGCCGGAGCTATTTACCAAGTTAGGATTCTGGTAAGCGCGCTGGCAAACGCCAAAGGCGAGCTTAAGACTCTCCAGAGCGTGTTGACTGACTGGCACTTATGCCACACATACCGTCACAGGTTGATGGCCGCTCGTTCGTGATTCTGGACAGCTTTAGGGCTGTGAACGAGCGGTCAACTTCCTCTTACCCCTAACTCTACATTTCATAACAAGGAGTCGTTATGACGCCCGATGTGTTATTTGAATCGCTATGGCAAGACTACATTCAACGTCTTTGCCCTTCCGCTGCTAAAGTCCATCAACTTCTTCAAGAAGATGAGCCTCTGATTAATGACCATATTGCGCTACGTACGTTTAATGTCGCTCCCCTAGGCATTGAAACGTTAGCGAAGCCATTCCTAGCGGTGGGTTACAAAGCCTGTGGTGACTACGTATTTGAAAGCAAAAAGCTGGTGGCAAAACATTTTGAGCACCCAGATCCGAAACAACCAAAAGTCTTCATCAGTGAATTGAAAGTGGATGAGTGCTCACCAGAGCTACAAGCCATTGTTCATAAACTGGTAGAGCAGGTTGATGCTTCTAAACTGACAGGCAGTGACTTCTTGTACGGCGGACGTTTGTGGGACCTTAGTTATGCTGACTTCCAAACTTTGGCGAAAGAGAGTGAATACGCTTCTTGGCTTGCTGCGCACGGTTACGGAGCGAACCACTTCACAGTGAGTGTGAATCAACTCAACCAGCATGAAGAAGTAAAGCAAGTGAACGACCACCTACGTACAGTAGGGTTCACCATCAACGAGAATGGCGGTGAAGTAAAAGGCACGCCAGAGGTGTTACTAGAGCAATCATCGACTATGGCAGACAAAGTGCCAGTGACCTTTACTGAAGGCGTTGAGGTGATTCCTGGAGGCTTCTACGAGTTTGCTAAGCGCTACCCAATGGATAACGGTGAGTTGTACCCAGGATTTGTGGCTGCATCGGCAGATAAGATCTTCGAGAGTACTAACGGTTAAAGAAGAATCGAGAACGTGCTACGCACTGGAGATGCGGGAACGCTTTGCTTCGAGAGAGTTGAAAACTCGAAATCTGAGAGGGCTTTATCTCGTAGGACGAAGTCCGCTCTCGGAACGCAGTGTTCTCGACTCTCGATTCTTTGCTTTCCGTTCCCGACTCCAAAAAAGAAAAAGCCACCAAACTTGCATTTGGTGGCTTTTAAATTTTTTAAACGTTAATCGAGATTAACGAGTCCCGTAAACAACGATAGTTTTACCGTGCGCAGAAATTAGGTTCTGCTCTTCTAGCATCTTCAAGATACGACCTACTGTCTCACGAGAACAGCCAACGATTTGACCGATTTCTTGGCGAGTGATCTTGATTTGCATGCCGTCTGGGTGCGTCATCGCATCTGGCTGTTTAGCAAGGTTCAGAAGAGTCTGAGCGATACGACCAGTTACGTCTAGGAACGCTAGGTCACCCACTTTTTGGCTAGTAACTTGTAGACGACGAGCCATCTGCGCAGAAAGGCGCATTAGGATGTCTGGGTTAACTTGGATAAGTTGACGGAATTTCTTGAAAGAAATCTCAGCCACTTCACAAGGAGATTTAGCGCGAACCCAAGCTGTACGCTCTTGGTCTTCTTCGAATAGACCAAGTTCACCAATGAAGTCGCCCTGGTTTAGGTAAGAAAGGATCATTTCCTTACCTTCTTCGTCTTTGATAAGAACCGCAACAGAACCTTTAACGATGTAGTACAAAGTCTCTGCTTTTTCGCCCGCGTGAATTAGCGTGCTTTTTGATGGGTACTTATGAATATGACAGTGTGAAAGAAACCACTCTAATGTTGGGTCGGTTTGAGGTTTACCTAGAACCATAATATCTCACTTCCTCTGCAGGGTACGCTTGCGCTATCCATATTTTAGCTAAGCCTGAATTGGCCTACTAGAATAAGAGCACTTTTTATATGCTGCAAGCTCTCTTGTGTTTCGGTTAGAAATAGTATCCTTTTTCGAAAACGATTTCTTGATTTTAATCGTGCCATGATTGAGATTTTGTAAGCAAAACTGTGCACATGATCACGGTATGAAAAGTAAACACTCCAGTAGGGAGGTTTTTAGCCAATTTTCCCTGTTTCGATGAGTTGTTGCAGAATCGGCCTTACTATGAGCTCCATTGCAAAGCTCATCTTGCCGCCAGGAACCACAATGGTGTTATGGCGAGACATGAATGAGCCATCAATCATCGCCAACAAATACGGGAAGTCGACATTCTTGATACCGCGTAGGCGGATCACCACAAAACTCTCATCCAAACTTGGGATGCCTTTGGCGTTAAGTGGGTTAGACGTATCGACGGTCGGTACGCGCTGGAAGTTGATATGTGTGCGAGAAAATTGCGGGGTAATGTAGTTTAGGTAATCGTCCATAGAGCGCACGATCGAATCCATCACCGCTTCTCTTGAGTGACCACGATCGCGTGTGTCACGAACGAACTTTTGAATCCACTCCAAGTTCACAATAGGCACCATGCCAATCAGAAAATCGACGTGACGCGCCACATTGACATCACCATCTACCACGCCACCGTGTAAACCTTCATAGAACAGTACATCGCTGTTTTCTGGCAGATCTTGCCAAGGCGTAAAGGTGCCCGGCATTTGGTTGTATGGAACGGCTTCATCAAAAGTGTGCAGATAGCGGCGCACGCTGCCAGTGCCATCTTCACCAAACTTACGGAAGAACTCTTCTAGGCCCGGAAAGTCATTGGCTTGAGGACCAAAGTAGCTGATGTGTTTGCCTTGCTCACGTGCTTTGCGGATTTCGACATCCATCTCTGGACGTGTAAAGCGGTGGAAGCTGTCACCTTCAACCCACGCTGGTTTGACGTTCATCATATTGAACATCTTACGGAAGGCTTCAGAAGTGGTGGTTGTGCCGGCACCGGACGAACCAGTAACCGCAATGATTGGGTGTTTCGCTGACATGACAAACCTTGTCGAAAATTACTTACCTGTAAAGTGCAGCACACGTATGCTGCACGGTCGATAACCCACTATAGCACGTAACAAGCCCTTGTCATCGAGTGGGATACGGTAAAATGTGAAGGGTCTAAAACTTTGCTTTTAGTTGGATATCAACCGTTTCATGAAGCTCAGAAAATACGATGACCGCTTCGCCTTTCTCTAATTGGGATTTGACCTGATCGATTTTACTTTGCAGTGAAACTTCGACTGAGCCGTAGTCGGTGCCTTCACGTAGCACGAATTCTCGGATCAGGTTTTCTAATGTCTCTGGCGCAATGTCTTGCCATGGAATGATCATAAATACCTCAAACTTTTATGATGTTTAGTGCGTGCAGAAGCCTTATGTCTGGCACGCCCAGTAGTTTACTGTGTTCGCGGTACGGATACAGCAGAAAGGTAGTCAGCAGCGATACTTTCGTAATATGAAGGCAAGGCTTCTTCCAACCAGAATTTAGGTTTTAATGCGGTGCCTGTCAGGAAGCCAACGTGACCACCATGTTCATAAAGTCGGTAATCGATGTTGTCTGGCAACACGAATTTTGGGATCACCTCTTCGGTCATAAACGGATCGTCTTTAGCGTGGATGATCAGGGTTGGTAAGGTGATCTGTTGCAGCTTGCTTAAGCCAGAACACTGATCGTAATAATCTTGCGCGTCTTTAAAACCATGCAAAGGGGCAGTGATCAGATCGTCGAATTCGTATAAGCGCGTCACGCGTTTGATTGAGTTATACGACAAGGCGAGTTCACCTTGGATTAAGTCGTGTTTCTGCAGTGCATTGCGTTTGAGCGAAGAGAGTAGGTAGCGCTTGTAGACCTTGGAGAAGCCTTGCTCAATACGGTTAGCACACGCAGCCAAATCCAGTGGTGCAGACACAATGGTTGCTGCGCTCAAGATTGGATCATCTTTGTACTCAGCTAAGTAGTTCGCCAACATGTTCCCACCGAGAGAAATGCCTACCGCGACTTTTGGGTTATTGGGAAACTGCTGATTGAGCTGCTGAAGAAAGAAGCGAGCATCGGTCACTTCGCCAGAATGATAAGCGCGGGCTTTCTTGTTTGGTTTACCGCTGCAACCACGAAAGTGCATCATGACCGACAGCCAACCCGATTTAGAGAAGGCGTTCATCAAACCGTTCGCATACGGGCTATAGAAGCAACCTTCCAAGCCATGGAATAGAACGAAGATAGGTTTGTTGCGTGCTGCTTCGGAATCTGGCTGTTGTGACCATGCCAAATCGAGGAAGTCACCATCTGGTGTATCGAGTGTTTGCCAAATAGGCGTAAACAACGCTTTTTTGCGGATAAAGCGCGGTAATAGCGTCTGAAGATGCGGGTTCTTAATCCCGGCGGCTGCGAAAAATTGTGTCATACCTAACTGCTCTTATATGGTCCTTCAATGTTCGCTGAAGAACTTATTAATATAATCCTTTATAGCTTTAGTATAGATATTTTACTGGTTTATGACGGATTTATGGATGGTGAATGTTCGGAACGGGAATTGAGAACGCCTGTTGCAAATGCTCTCCACCCAATTGGCGGCAATATCTCAGCGTCAGTGGGTCACCATCGTTTTTGACTAATTGAAGTGAGTTAACACAGTCAACTAAGTCTGATTGCTGCTGCTTTTCGAGCTGTAATTCGAACTGCAATGCTTCACGATAAAGTGCGTCGTTGACTTGCGCTTTGAGGTGGCGACGAAGTTCGCGGTAAGAGTGGAGTAGGGTTTCGCTTCGACCAAGACAGCCTTGCACCAAGTGCCAGTCTTGCTCTTGGAAAATCACCTGCTGCTCATCGAGCCATCTGAGCAGCAGTAATAGGTTCACGTTGCCGTGGTAGTTGTTTTGCAATGATAAGCACGCTTCCTTCACTTCTCGCACACCATAAAATTGCAGACTGAACTGCCAAAGGTGTTCTAGGGTAAGAGTGTATTCTGCGTGCTCGTTTGTCATTGATTAAACTCTAGTTCCATCTGCTCGAGTGTTTCTTGGGCAGACATCCATTCCATTTCTACTTCTTCAAGATCTGCTTTGCTAGAAGCTTGAAGCGCCAACACTTCGTTAAGTTTAGCCTTGTTTTCGGCTTCATACAGCGAGTTATCCGCTAATTGCTCTTCTGCTTTCGCTAGAGCTTCACCTAACTTATCCATTTTGTTTTCTAACTGTGTCAGCGTTTTGCGAATTGGTGCGGTCTGCTTACGAAATTCTGCTTCGCGTCGCTTTTGCTCTTTTTTCGCCGCTGCACTGTTGGCGTTATCTTTAACTGGCTGAGCCGCTTGTGCTTCTTTACGCTCGGCTTTTTGTTGCTCGGTCAACCACTTGTAGTAATCACTCAAGTCACCGTCGAATGGTGCGACTTGGCGATCGTGCACAAGGTACAAATCATCTGTGGTTGCACGCAATAGGTAGCGGTCGTGCGAAACAATTACCATCGCACCTTCGAACGTTTGCAATGCCATGGTCAGTGCTTGGCGCATGTCCAAGTCTAAGTGGTTGGTCGGTTCATCGAGTAGCAATAGGTTCGGTTTCTGCCACACAATTAATGCCAATACCAAACGTGCTTTTTCACCACCAGAAAACGGTGCAACTTTCTCAAGTGCTTTATCACCTTGGAAACCAAAGCTACCTAGGTAATCACGTAGCTGCTGTTCGGTTTGATCCGGTGCGATTTGCATCATGTGCTGCAGCGGTGTTTCTTCTGGGTGCAGTGTTTCTAGTTGGTGCTGAGCGAAGTAACCGATCTTCACGCCTTGCGAGTAAGTCAGATCGCCGCCTTGCGCTTTTAGCTCACCAGACAGCAATTTGATCAAGGTTGATTTACCCGCGCCGTTACGACCAAGTAGACCAATGCGGCTACCCGGAACAAGGTTAAGGCGGATCTTCTCTAGGATCAGGTTGTCACCGTAGCCTGCCGATACTTCATCCATCATCATTATTGGGTTTGGCAGCGCTGCAGGATCGCGGAACTGGAAACTAAATGGGTTATCGAACTGCGCTGGCAGTACCTTCTCCATACGCTCCAGCGCTTTAATTCGGCTTTGTGCTTGGCGCGCTTTTGATGCTTTGTAGCGGAAGCGGTCAATGTAGCTTTGCATGTGCGACATCTGTTTCTGTTGCTTCTCAAACATCGCTTGTTGCAGCACCATTTTTTGTGCGCGTTGGTTTTCGAATGACGAGTAGTTACCCGTGTATTCGTTCAGCTGCTGGTTCTCGATGTGAATGATACGACCAACGATCGGGTCCAAGAAGTCACGGTCGTGCGAGATTAGAATCAGCGTGCCAGGGTAGTTTTGTAGCCAGCGCTCTAGCCACATTACCGCGTCCAAATCCAAGTGGTTGGTTGGTTCGTCGAGTAGCAGTAGATCAGAACGACACAACAGCGCTTGAGCCAAGTTAAGGCGCATACGCCAACCACCCGAGAACTGAGTTAGGTTCCAGCCCATTTGCTCTTGGCTAAAGCCTAGGCCGTCAAGCAGTTCGGCAGCACGTGCGCGAATGCTGTAACCGCCAATGGTTTCAATCTTGCCATGGATCTCCGCAACCAGTGTGCCGTTGTCTTTCTCCTCGGCGATCGCCAGTTGGGCTTCAAGATCACGGAACTCTCGGTCACCATCAATAACGTATTCAATTGCGCTGCGGTCTAGTGCAGGGGTTTCCTGTGCTACCCATGCCAACTCCCAATGCTGCGGCTGACTAAATGAGCCTGCATCAATCGACAATTCGTCTTTCAGTAGTGCGAATAGAGTCGATTTACCACAGCCATTTTTACCAACCAGACCCACTTTATCGCCTGGGTGAATGGTTGCAGAAGCTTGGTCTAAAAGAGGTTTACCGCCACGCAGTAACTGAATATCAGAGAAGGTAATCATAGAGTTTTAATTCACTTTGCGCAGTGCGCGTTTCTTGGTCGTTGATCTCGCGATGAATAGTAGGGGTATTGGCGGGAAAAGTCGATCTCTGAGCTTTAATTGCATTATGCTATACAAAAAAGTATAACAATCTGATAACGATAATTTTTACTAGGAAATCAACACAAGGACGACCATTTGGCTGTTGCAGCGTCTATTCCCCCAAGAGTTCTGGTTATTTATGCTCACCCAGAGCCGCAAAACTCCATTGCTAATCAAGTGATGATTAAAAAAATCGAATCGCTTGATCATGTCACGGTGCACGATCTTTATGGTGCGTACCCTGATTTCTTTATCGATGTTAACTATGAACACCACTTGTTGGCGGAACACGATGTGATCGTTTTTCATCATCCCCTCTATATGTACTCCTGCCCAGCGTTGCTAAAAGAGTGGATGGATCGTGTGTTAGGCAAAGGCTTTGCGTTTGGCGATGGTTGCGCACTAGAAGGTAAGTATTGGCGCAGTGTGATTACTACTGGCGGTAAAGAGGATGCATTTAGTCCTATGGGTTACAACAAGTACCCACTTGAGCAAATCCTGCAACCGTTCGAGTTGACTGCGGCACTATGTCAGATGCACTGGATGGAACCTTTAGTGTTGTATTGGTCGCGTAATGTCTCGGATATCGAGCGTTATCAGCATGCAGAGCAGTATCGTCAATGGCTCAATCATCCCCTGAGAGAGTGGGGAGAGCAAGGAGGCCAACATGGCGATGACCAGTGAGTTTCTTCAAAGTAGCGTCGTTTTTCTTTCTGCTGCTGTTGTTGCCGTACCGATTGCTCAGCGACTTGGTTTGGGATCGGTACTCGGTTACCTGATTGCAGGAGTTTTAATTGGCCCTTGGGGGCTGGGGTTGATCAGCGATGTGGATGCGATTCTCCATTTTGCTGAACTCGGGGTGGTGTTGCTGCTGTTCTTAATTGGCTTGGAACTGAACCCCAAAAAATTATGGCAAATGCGTGGGCCGATACTCGGCTTAGGTGGCGCTCAAGTCATCGTGACCACGGCAGTAATCGGCAGTATCGTCAGCTTGTTTGGGTTGAGCATGCAAGTCAGCCTCGTCATTGGTATGGGCTTGGCGCTCTCGTCGACGGCAATTGCACTAAAAGTGATAGAAGAGCAGGGGCAAGCCGGCACAGAAACCGGGCAGTCTGGCTTTGCGGTGCTGTTGTTCCAAGACATTGCCGTGATCCCTATGCTCGCTATGCTGCCATTACTTGCTGGTGGGCAAGGTGGTGGCGATTGGTTAGATGCCATTTGGGTACTAGGCAGTGTGGCTGCGTTATTAGTGGGCGGCCATTTCCTTTTACGTCCTCTGTTCCGTTTTGTTGTGATGAGTGGCGTGCGTGAACTCTTCACCGTTGCCGCTCTTCTAGTGGTACTTGGTATCTCTGTTGCGATGCAAAAGCTGGGGCTATCGATGGCACTCGGCACTTTCCTTGCGGGCGTGCTGTTGGCAGAAAGTGAATACCGTCATGAGCTAGAAATCGCGATTGAACCTTTTAAAGGTCTGCTGCTTGGCTTGTTCTTTATCGCTGTTGGTATGGCGGTGAATTTGGGCTTATTAGCACTCCAACCGTTCGCGATAATTAGTGCCGTGATTGCCCTTGTTGTCGTCAAAGGTTTGGTGCTGTATGTCTTAGCTCGCACTGCTCGAGTCCGTGCTAAATCACGTAGCCGTATGGCGGCGATTTTGAGCCAAGGTGGTGAGTTTGCGTTTGTGATTTTCACCGCAGCAAGCCAAGAAGGTATCTTAACTAAAGAGCAAGTTTCCTTCTTACTGGTCGTGGTGAGTTTGTCGATGGTGACGACACCACTGCTGCTCATGGGACAGAAAAAATGGTTTGCTCATACTCTGAACCAAGAAGAAGAGAGCGTGGCCAGCAATGTTGTTGATCGTCGACCACGAGTGATCATCGCAGGCTTTGGTCGTTTTGGTCAGATTGTCGGACGCTTGATGTACGCCAACAAGATCAAAGTAACGGTACTAGAAAGTGACGCGAGCCAAATCCACTTGCTGCGTAAATACGGCTATAAGGTGTTTTATGGTGATGCGACTCAGATTGATTTGTTACGTGCCGCAGGTGCGGATAAAGCAGAAGCCTTAGTGATCTGTACCGACTCACCAGATGAGGTCATGGCGATTGTCGACATTTGCCGTGAATACTTCCCGAAATTAAAAATCCTCGCCCGTGCTCGCAGCCGTGTGGAAGCGTATCAGTTGATGAATCACGGCGTACAAAATTACTCGCGTGAAACCTTTTTAGGCGCCTTAGATCTAGGTCGTCAAGCGCTCGTAGAATTAGGCATGCACCCGTATCAAGCAAAGCGGGCAGAAGCACATTTTCGTAAGTTAGATAATGCTATGCTCAAGGACTTGTTACCTCAGCACAATGAGGACAAAGAACTTGCTCAACGCTCGAAAGAAGCACGTAAAGAACTAGAAGAAATCTTTGGTCGCGAAATGGAAAGCGACCAACAGTCGCCAAATCATTGGAAGTAGTACCCGCGCAGCATCAAGCGGGAAAAGGAATAAAAGTGAAAGCCAAGAAACGTTTTATCGCGGGTGCAAGCTGCCCGAAATGCAGCCAGCAGGATACCCTACGCTGGTGGATCGAGAACAACATCGAACTGGTTGAGTGTGTTGACTGTGATTTTACCGAGCAGCGTAAACCGCAATCTGTAGAAAAAAATAAACACTCAGAACAAGAAATGATTGGGATTTTTAAGCCTGAGTAATTGAACTTCGTTAATTGATCCCCATAATACTACCATCTCGGTACTTAACCCCATTCTGGTTAGGTCAATTAATCTCCCTGGAGTTAGTATGAAAATTGAAAAGAACGTTGTTGCAAGCCTTGCATACAAAGTAATGTTGGAAGACGGTGTTGTTGTTGATCAATCAACAGCTGACGCGCCTCTTGATTACCTACACGGTCACAACAACCTGATCACTGGTCTTGAAAACGAACTAGAAGGCAAAGTGGCTGGCGACAAGTTCTCAGTAACAGTAGCTCCTGAAGATGCGTACGGCGACCACAACGATGCACTAGTGCAACGTGTTCCTGCAGACGTATTCCAAGGCGTTGACCAAATCGAAGTTGGCATGCGTTTCCTAGCAGATACTGACCAAGGTCCAATCCCTGTAGAAGTAACTGAAGTAGACGGCGACGAAGTTGTTGTAGATGGCAACCACATGCTAGCTGGCCAAACTCTAACTTTCGAAGTAGAAGTAATGGCTACTCGTGAAGCAACAACTGAAGAGATCGAGCACGGTCACATCCACCAAGGTGGTGGCTGCTGCGGCGGTGACGACAAAGAAGGCGGCTGCTGTGGTGGCGAAGAGAAAGGCGACGACCACGAATGTTGTGGCGGCGGCGGTTGCGGTTCTCACTAATCGCACGCTCTTCACTAGATAAACTAATCTAGAAAAGCTTTGGAAAGCGCAAGTTGAGGTTTCAACTTGCGCTTTTTGTTTATCTAGGGTGTAGTGCAAATCATACAAGGAATAATAGTTGGACAAAGTGATGACGAAACCCTTCTCGATTGCGATTCATGGTGGTGCGGGCACTATCTTACGTGAACAGATGAGTGATGAACTGCAACAATCCATCTTGGCGGATTTAGAGGCCGCGGTAAAAGCGGGCCATCAAATTCTAGAAAAAGGCGGCGAAGCGTTGGATGCTGTGGTTGCTGCGGTTAAAGTTCTTGAAGACTCTCCTAATTTCAACGCAGGTAAAGGCTCGGTTCTTACCCATAATGAAATGGTAGAAATGGACGCGTCTGTAATGGATGGTAGAAACCAAGCGGCAGGTGCTGTTGCCGGTGTTCGTCATATTAAGAACCCCATCGAGCTCGCTCGTGATGTAATGAAAAACAGCCACCATGTGCTGTTAGTCGGCGAGGGCGCTGAGAAATTTGCTTTCGAACAAGGCCATGAGTACACAGAGCAAGATTACTTCTTCACTGATCGTCGTTATGAACAACTGATTTCTATGCGTGAGAAAGGCTTGTTTGCTCTTTCCGAGTCCCGTTACCCAGATGATCGTAAACACGGTACCGTCGGCGCTGTGGCATTGGACCAACAAGGCAACTTAGCCGCAGCAACCAGCACTGGTGGTGTGACCAACAAGAAATACGGGCGAGTGGGAGATTCCGCTCTGATTGGGTGCGGCACGGTGGCAGAGAATGGCGTTGTTGCGGTTTCCACTACAGGTGTCGGCGAGTTCTTTATTCGTAAACGAGTGGCGGAAGACGTTGCAGCACGCATGCGTTATTTACAAGAAAACGTCCACACGGCTTGTGAACATATCATCCAAGGTGAACTTAAAGAGATGGGCGGAGAGGGCGGTCTAATTGCAATCGATGCACAAGGTGAGTTGCACTTTGCGATGAACAGTTCTGGTATGTACCGAGCAGGGATCAACACGCAAGGTGAGTTGAGCGTAAACATATACTCGGACGAGTAGCGATTCGCTTTCTTAAAGACAACAAAGCCCAGATAAGAGTCTGGGCTTTGTGTTAGTTACTGCACCGGGATTCGGATGAATCAGTAGTGTGGTGGCGGTGTTTCTTCTGATGGATCGGCCAAATTCGACGAATCCATATTCTTCACTTTACCTACCACGTATTTCATCTGATCGAGCATCTTGGTGATTTGCAGTTGTTGCTGTGACAAGGCACCGTTCAGATCTTCAATCGTCTGTTCTTGGAACGCAAGCTGACACTCTAAGTCATTAATGCGAGCTTCCAATTGCTGAATAAGTTTTTCTGTCATGATCCGTTCTCTAGCTGCCAAGCTTGGGCAATGCCCGCAGAAGTGGCAGTAATTATACGTTGCTTGGAATCAAAGGCTGCATCATACACGACCGCACGAGGAGGGCGAGTATCTTTTTTCGGCTCGACTTCAAATCTATCCACTCGTTTACCCGTGTGAGTATCCCATACCATCACGCGCCCTGAAGGCGTTCCTGTAACTAATAAGCGGCCATCGTCTGAGAATCGTGCCGTCGAGAAGATCAACTGACGAGACCAACTGCTGAGCTGTGTCACTTCTTCTCCAGTTTCTAAGTCCCAGATGATGGCTTGATTACCGCCATCGGATGTCATGGCCAGTTTCCCATCACGTTGAAGTGCGACTCTTACCACGCGTTGTTCGTGTTCAAAGCTGCGCAGTACTTGGCCTGTTTCGGTATCCCACAGATACGCTTTGTAGTCATTACCCCCCGTTAAGGCGAAGCGGCCATTGGGAGATATCGCCACAGAATTGACTTTTTCTTGGTGCGCAAGGAACTCTAGTCTGCGACCAGTGACTAAGTTGACGTGAATCGCTTTACCGTTGGACAAGCCAAGCAACACTTGTTCTCCGTTACTGGTGATATCAACGTCTCGAATCAGCGCGTCATCGATAGACCAAAGTCCTTCGGCTTGAGTCCATCCGAGATCCCACACAGCGAAGTTCATTTGGCTCGCTGTGACTGCATAACGACCATTGTCCGAAATGCGAATATGGGAGACCACGTTGGCGGCTTGATCGAGTTCACCCAGCTTTGCGAGTTGTTTGTTTTGCTCCAAATCCCAAAGAACCAATTGGTGCTCTTTGGAGTACAGCAGCGCGAATCGACCATCTCGACTGAGCGCAAAGCTGGTGGAACCTTGTGGTTCGAGTGACCAACGTTGAACATCGCGATCGGTAAAAAAGCATCCATTTAACGTGGTGATGACAATTAAATATAGGAATAAATGAGAAATTCTTTGCATCACATCTAATAATCCGGTTTGTGTCTTAAGACATATAGCTAGTATATTGGTATAACGATTGTCTTCACTAGTCTCATAGAAGATTTGTGCACAACAACCAGTGGCTAAGCCATTATTGGGAGAATTTAATGAAATCAGTTTTAAAAGTGTCGCTACTTGCTGCAACAGTAATGCTAGCGGTAGGTTGTCAAAAAGAAGAAACAAAACCAGAAGCAGCACCTCAAGCAGAACAAGTTCAAGCAGAAACTGGTAAAGCAGTTCACTTTAAAAACGACGATGACAAAGCGGCTTACGCAATCGGTGTTTCATTTGCTAACTACCTAAGCACTAGCATTGAGAAACCAAGCGAGATTGGCATCGACCTAAACAAAGACCTAGTTCTTAAAGGTATCGAAGACGTATTTAAAGACAAAGCAGCGCTAAACGAAGAAGAAACTCGTGCAGCTCTAGAATCTCTAGACAAGCGCGTTGCTGAAACTATGCAAAAGCAAGCGGCTGAAAAAGCAGCTGAAGCGAAGAAAGCTGGCGATGACTTCCGTGCTGAGTTCGAGAAACAAGAAGGCGTAGTGAAGACAGATTCTGGTCTTCTATACCAAGTTGAGACTCCAGCTGAAGGCGAGAAGCCAAAAGACACTGATACTGTTCAAGTACACTACAAAGGTACTCTGATCGACGGTACTCAATTCGACAGCTCATACGATCGTGGCGAACCAGCAACATTCCCACTAAACCGCGTAATCCCAGGTTGGACTGAAGGTGTTCAGCTAATGCCTGTGGGTTCTAAGTTCAAATTCGTTATCCCGCCAGAGCTAGCATACGGTGATCAAGACACACCAAGCATCCCTGCTAACTCAACGCTAGTATTCGAAGTTGAGCTACTAAAAATTGAGAACGACAACGCTGCTCAATAATTACAGTTAGCGATAACTTGATGAAAAAAGGTCCGTTTTGCGGACCTTTTTTGTTCTAGGTCACTAGTTGGTGAGTTTGCTAGGTTGCCTTTCAAATTTTCTGATAAACTTACACCAATTTGTTGATTTTTCGCTCGAAGGCTTATGACAACTACAGAAACAATAAATGCGGAAATGTTGCTCGAAATGGAATCTGTCAACGTGATGCCATTTACCGAGCACGATAAAATCATCTTGAGATCTTACGAAGCGGTCGTGGACGGCATTGCCAGTCTGATCGGTCCTTTCTGTGAAATCGTTCTTCACTCACTCGAAGATCTCAATACCTCTGCAATCAAAATCGCTAACGGCGAGAACACTGGTCGTCAGGTGGGCTCTCCTATCACAGATTTAGCGCTTAAGATGTTGAAAGACATCGAAGGCTCTGAGCGTAACTTCTCGCGTTCGTACTTTACCCGCGCAAAAGGCGGCGTATTGATGAAGTCGATCACTGTCGCTATTCGTAACGGCGAAAACCGCGTGATTGGTCTGCTTTGTATCAACGTCAACCTTGATGCACCTTTCTCTCAAGTCCTTCAATCGTTCATGCCAACGCAAGAAGCGAAAGAAGCGGCGTCTTCTGTTAACTTCGCAAGCGATGTTGAAGAACTTGTAGACCAAACGGTTGAGCGCACGATTGAAGAGATCAACGCCGACAAATCCGTATCGAACAACACCAAAAACCGTCAGATCGTCATGGAGTTGTACGACAAAGGCATCTTCGACATCAAAGACGCCATCAACCGTGTCGCAGACCGTCTGAACATTTCTAAACACACCGTGTACCTATACATTCGTCAGCGTAAAACTGAGGACGAATAAGCGTGAGTGGATTAACTTACACGCTGGTCGTGAATGGTCCTGTTTACGGCAGTCAATCGGCACGCAGCGCATACCAATTCGCACAAGCGGTAATTGAACAAGGACATACTCTGGTGAGTGTGTTCTTTTACCAAGATGGCGTCACCAATGGTACGGCTCTGAGCGTGCCTGCCAACGACGAGTTTGACCTAACCAAAGCATGGCAATCACTCGCACAGCAGCATGATGTTCGCTTGGAAACGTGCGTGGCAGCGGCATTGCGTCGCGGTATCATCAGCGAAGATGAAGCGAATCAACACGGTATTGAACAGAACAACCTAGCTACAGGGTTCGAGCAAGCCGGTTTGGGGAGCTTAGCCGAAGCCATGTTAACCCAAGATAGAGTGGTGCAGTTTTGAGTCAGCTAACTTACCTATTTCGTAGCGCACCTCATGGTAGTAATGCAGGACGTGAAGGTGTGGATGCGCTGCTAGCGGCATCTGCGTACTGTGAAGACATCACCGTCCTATTTGTTGGCGATGGTGTTTATCAGTTACTGCTTGGACAAGAGCCTAACGGCATCTTAAGCAAAGACTACGCACCAATGCTGAAGTTGTTCGACTTGTACGACATTGAGCAAGTGTTTGTTTGTGCTGATTCGCTTGCCGAGCGTGGCGTGGCTCAAGCCGATTTAGTCATTGATGCAGAGGCTCTAAATACTGAGCAACTAAAAGCTAAACTGCAACAAGCGGGCAAACTGCTGTCATTCTGAGGAAGCCATGTTACATATCATCAAATCCGTAGCTGCGTTAGACGATGCAATGGCACTGTACAGTGAGCAAGATGATGTCTTGTTGATTGAAGATGCCGTGTACGCTGCGAACCCTCAGCATAAGGCGTTCAGCAAGGTAAAAGGTCCATCAGTGTTTGCGCTACAAAGCGATATTGAAGCCCGTGGTATGAGCAATCGTATCAGCCCATCTATTGAGGTGATTGGCTATGCTGGCTTTGTTGAACTAACAGCAAAACAAGCCAAATCTCTGACTTGGGATTAACCCTTCTTTCCTGTCGATTGAGCTTTACGGACTAATTACCCTAATTGAACAAAAAAGATCCGTATATTTCTTGACACACCTCTCACTGCTGCATAGAATTTTGCGTCCCTAACTGCCAACCGCTGTTAGGGATAGATTTTTCACAAAGCTTACTTTCAAGTAAATCAGGAGCTAGTTAATGGCAACTATTAACCAGTTGGTACGTAAGCCACGTGCAAAGCAAGTTGTTAAAAGCAACGTGCCTGCACTAGAAGCGTGCCCACAAAAACGTGGTGTATGTACTCGTGTTTACACTACTACACCTAAAAAACCTAACTCAGCACTTCGTAAAGTTTGTCGTGTACGTCTGACAAACGGCTTCGAAGTTACATCGTACATCGGCGGTGAAGGTCACAACCTTCAAGAGCACAGTGTTGTACTAATCCGTGGCGGTCGTGTAAAAGACCTTCCGGGTGTACGTTACCACACTGTTCGCGGTGCACTTGACTGTGCTGGCGTTAACGACCGTAAACAAGGTCGTTCTAAGTACGGTGTGAAGCGTCCTAAGTCTTAATGGATTCCGTTAAGTAAGGCCAAACACTAAATTATTTTTAATTTTTTGAAAAAACTGAAAAGTTTTGGATAAAACCTGAAGAAGACAACGGAGAAAATCCATGCCACGTCGTCGCGTCATTGGTCAGCGTAAGATCCTTCCAGATCCAAAGTTCAAATCTGAACTGCTGGCAAAATTCGTTAACATCCTAATGGTTGACGGTAAAAAATCTACTGCAGAGAAAATTGTTTACACTGCACTAGATTCTATGGCTGAAAAGTCTGGTAAAGACCACTTAGCTATTTTTGAAGAAGCTCTTGAAAATGTTCGCCCAGCGGTAGAAGTTAAATCTCGCCGTGTAGGTGGTTCAACTTACCAAGTACCTGTAGAAGTACGTCCGGTTCGCCGTAACGCACTTGCTATGCGTTGGTTGGTTGAAGCTGCGCGTAAGCGTGGTGAAAAATCTATGGCTCAACGCCTAGCTGCTGAAATGCTAGACGCGTCTGAGAACAAAGGTACTGCGGTTAAGAAACGTGAAGACGTTCACCGCATGGCTGACGCAAACAAAGCGTTCGCTCATTACCGTTGGTAATACCTTTTCAGTGCTGCAAGGTTCCTTGCAGCACTTCTTTAGTTCCTATGCATATGCTAGGAACTATTGCTATATCTAGGGGATAGCATTTTTTAGCTATAGCAATAGTCCCTATCTCTAAGTAAGAGGATTCAATCGTGGCTCGCAAAACTCCTATTGAGCGCTACCGTAATATCGGTATCTGTGCTCACGTAGATGCAGGTAAAACAACCACTACTGAACGTATTCTGTTCTACACTGGTCTGTCTCATAAAATCGGTGAAGTTCACGATGGCGCAGCAACCATGGACTGGATGGAGCAGGAGCAAGAACGTGGTATCACAATCACGTCTGCGGCGACTACTACCTTCTGGCGTGGTATGGAAGCACAATTCCAAGAGCACCGCGTTAACATCATCGACACCCCTGGACACGTTGACTTTACTATCGAAGTAGAGCGTTCTCTGCGCGTACTTGATGGTGCAGTTGTTGTGTTCTGTGGTTCATCTGGTGTTGAACCTCAGTCTGAAACTGTATGGCGTCAAGCTGACAAGTACCACGTTCCACGTATGGTATTTGTAAACAAGATGGACCGTGCAGGTGCTGACTTCCTACGCGTTGTGGACCAAATTAAAAACCGTCTTGGTGCGAATCCTGTTCCAATCCAACTGAACGTTGGTGCAGAAGATGATTTCCGTGGTGTTATCGACCTTATCAAGATGAAAATGATCAACTGGAATGAAGCCGACCAAGGCATGTCGTTCACATACGACGAAATTCCAGCAGACATGCAAGAGCTTGCTGAAGAATGGCGCAACAACCTAGTTGAAGCGGCAGCGGAAGCAACTGAAGAGCTAATGGACAAGTACCTTGAAGAAGGTGAACTGTCTGAAGCTGAGATCAAACAAGCTCTACGTACTCGTACACTAAACAACGAAATCGTACTGGCTACTTGTGGTAGTGCGTTCAAAAACAAAGGTGTTCAAGCAGTACTAGACGCAGTGATCGAATTCTTGCCGTCGCCAGTTGATGTTCCTGCAATTAAAGGCATCGACGAAAGAGAGAACGAAGTTGAGCGTCACGCAGACGACAACGAACCGTTCTCAGCACTAGCATTCAAGATCGCGACTGACCCATTCGTGGGCACGCTAACTTTCATGCGCGTTTACTCAGGTGTTGTGAACTCAGGTGATGCTGTTTACAACTCAGTAAAAGACAAGAAAGAGCGTTTCGGTCGTATCGTACAGATGCATGCGAACAAGCGTGAAGAAGTAAAAGAAGTTCGCGCGGGCGATATCGCAGCTGCTATCGGTCTGAAAGACGTTACAACTGGTGACACGCTATGTGACCAGAACCACAAAGTGATTCTAGAGCGCATGGAGTTCCCTGAACCGGTAATTCAGATCGCGGTAGAGCCTCGCTCTGTTGCCGATCAAGAGAAGATGGGTATTGCACTGGGTAAACTAGCGGCAGAAGATCCATCATTCCGCGTAAAAACGGACGACGAAACAGGTCAGACACTGATCTCTGGTATGGGTGAGCTTCACCTAGATATCATCGTTGATCGTATGAAACGTGAATTCAGCGTTGACTGTAATGTTGGTAAACCTCAGGTTGCGTACCGTGAAACAATCCGTGGCAACGCGGAAGTTGAAGGTAAATTTGTACGTCAATCTGGTGGTCGTGGTCAGTATGGTCACGTATGGATCAAACTGGAGCCATCTGAACCTGGTGAAGGTTTTGTCTTTGTTGACGAAATTGTGGGTGGTGTTGTTCCTAAGGAATACATCAACTCGGTAGCGAAAGGTATCGAAGAGCAAATGAACAGCGGTGTTCTAGCGGGTTATCCTGTATTAGATATTAAAGCCACTCTGTTTGATGGTTCTTACCACGATGTTGACTCTAACGAGATGGCGTTTAAGATCGCTGGCTCGATGGCATTCAAGAAGGGTTCATTAGAAGCACAGCCTGTTCTTCTTGAGCCAATGATGAATGTTGAAGTAACTACTCCTGAAGATTGGATGGGTGATGTTGTTGGTGACCTTAACCGCCGTCGCGGTATGATCGAAGGTATGGACGATGGTGTGGCTGGTATTAAGATCATCCGCGCTCAAGTACCACTATCTGAGATGTTTGGTTACGCAACGGACCTACGTTCTGCAACTCAAGGCCGTGCGTCTTACTCTATGGAGTTTAACGAGTACGCTGAAGTACCGAAAAACTTCGCAGATAAAATCATTGCAGACCGTGGTTACTAATTAAAACGCTTTGAGCTGAAAAAAAGTCCAGCTTTTTTAAAGATCAATGCGTCCAAATATTGCGCTAACAGACGTTGGCGCATAAAATAACAATTTCTGGCGCGTCGGGATCAATAATGATCACGGCGAATCATAACTAGGAAGGAACACGATTGTGTCTAAAGAAAAATTTGAACGTGTAAAACCGCACGTAAACGTTGGTACTATCGGCCACGTTGACCACGGTAAAACTACTCTAACTGCAGCTATCTGTACAACACTTGCTAAAGTATACGGCGGTGCTGCTCGTGACTTCGCATCTATCGATAACGCTCCAGAAGAGCGTGAGCGCGGTATCACAATCGCTACTTCTCACGTAGAGTACGACACTC
>NZ_LNRB01000019.1:0-100021 GCF_001557945.1 Vibrio sp. CUB2
ACCTTCCTCACGACTGAAAGTGCTTTACAACCCGAAGGCCTTCTTCACACACGCGGCATGGCTGCATCAGGCTTGCGCCCATTGTGCAATATTCCCCACTGCTGCCTCCCGTAGGAGTCTGGACCGTGTCTCAGTTCCAGTGTGGCTGATCATCCTCTCAGACCAGCTAGGGATCGTCGCCTTGGTGAGCCATTACCTCACCAACTAGCTAATCCCACCTAGGCATATCCTGACGCGAGAGGCCCGAAGGTCCCCCTCTTTGGCCCGTAGGCATTATGCGGTATTAGCCATCGTTTCCAATGGTTATCCCCCACATCAGGGCAATTTCCTAGGCATTACTCACCCGTCCGCCGCTCGACGCCGTTATCGTCCCCCGAAGGTTCAGATAACTCGTTTCCGCTCGACTTGCATGTGTTAGGCCTGCCGCCAGCGTTCAATCTGAGCCATGATCAAACTCTTCAATTTAAGATTTTGTTCGGCTCAATGAATACTGAACATTACATAAGTAATGTTTGAATTGACTGTGCTGAATCTTTCGATTCAATGGTCACTTCGTTTCATTGAAACCTAATTTGATACCGCTTTCCGTTAAGAAAGAAATATCTAATTGGATTATCATCAACGAGTGCCCACACAGATTGATAGGTCTATATTGTTAAAGAGCTTGCTTATCAAGAAGTTTTTCTCTCAAAGCGGAGGTGCATTCTAGCGAGATAATTGAGAGTGTCAAACACTTTTTTCAACTAATTTTCGTAGAAGCTTTTCACCTCTTCGACTCCGCTGAAGCCTTGTGGCGTCTGCCGTGTCGATGGATGCGCATTATAGGGAGAAGATTTTCTTTGGCAAGACTAAAAATGCATTTTTTCCAAAAAAACATGCCAAGCGAACACTTTCCATCCAACCTTAAAATTACCCAGAAATAACACTCAGGATCTCTACAATTTACCCACAAAAAGCTGTGGATAACTACTCGTCGCTATCAAAGAAGTAAGAAATGCGTGAGCGCGGATTAAGATACTCTTTGATTTTTTCCGGCAATTTAGACGGGTGAATCGCATTAACTATCTTTATATCTTTAGATGCGAGGTCAATGATAGGCGCTTGCGTTCTTGGAACCGCAGGATCATAGACCAGTACATTCGGGAACAATAGGTGAGATGCATTCACTGAGATAACCAAGCCCACCATATTGTTAGAAAGCTGAACTACCGTCCCTGGAGGGAATACGCCCATAAACCTAATTAAGATATTAAGGTTCTCTTCTTTATATAGGTGCTTACAGTTCTTATATAAGTGGGAAAGTGCTGTATATGGAATTTTCTGTTCAGAAGCGATTGGGGTATGACACAGATTGTCAAAAGCATTAGCAACAATAATCACCTGTGCGAGCTCATCAATCTCATCCCCCTTCAAACCCTCTGGGTAGCCAGAGCCGTCGCGCAGTTCATGATGTTGAGCGATCACGGTTTTTGCGCTTTCAGGAAAATCTTCAATCTGGTTAGCCATATCTAGGCCGTACTTGGTGTGCAGCTTTAGATAGTTGCTTTCGGGCTCACTCAGTGGCGTTTGCTTCCTTAATATAGCGGTTGGGATTTTTATCTTGCCCATGTCATGAAACAAAGCAGCAAACGAAAGTGCTTTAAGTTGCTCGGCAGAATAACCTTTCGCTCGCCCAATCATCATCGCAATAACGGCAACGTTAAGAGAGTGGAAGTAGATATCTTCGAACTCATTCTTACCGTTCATTAAGTGCAAAGTCACATTGTCATCACACATTAACTTCTCAACGATGTCGTCGATCAGTTGTTTTGCTTCCCCTACCGCATCTGCGGGGCGGTTACGAATTTTCGTCATCACAGAACGCATTCGAGCGAGTGATCGTTCAAATTCTTTTTCACATTGAATAACGCGACGACGATAAGCGCTCAGCTTTTCAATTCGTTTTTGCTTCTCTTGCCATAATTTTTGAGCCTCAAGATCTAAGGCATCATCTTTCTTTACTTCGGCTTGAAGCTGATTCGCAGGAAGAGGAGATGCATCGCTTTGTTCCGGATTAAAGTACACAAACTTCACACCAAGGTGACGAATCATCTCCACTTGTTCTTGGTCTTTAATCTTGAAGCTATTGAGTAGGAATGGGTGATCGTTCCACTTTAGCGGAAGACGGATATGTAACCCGGGCTGAATACGATCCACTGTAAGTTTAATTGCTGCCACTGTTCCACTGCTGATAAGACTTTATTGATAAGCCTCTAATACTAGTAGATTTTGTAAATGAATTCATCAATAAGGGAGATGAATGAAGCTTCTCTGTGCATGTCATCAACAAACTCGCACAGAGAGTAATAAAGAAGGGTTATAAAAGAGTTCGATCCGCTTTGCGTAGTTTTAACTCCGCTTCAAATACCGGCTTGGTGTGTGATTGCTGATCTTTGATTAACCCCATTAACGTTTGAACTGCCACTCTAGCCATCTCGCTGATTGGGAAGTGTACGGCAGACACCGTTGGATATAAGCTTTCACACAAATCCACACTATCAAAACTCACCAATGAGATTTGTTCCGGCACTGGGATACGCTTTTCATGCAAAAACTGCATCGCTCCGACCGTCATCTCTTCACTACATGAAAACACAGCCGTCACTTCAGGATGGCGGTGATAAATAGCGGCCATTGCATCATAACCACTTTGGCGTCCGTAATTGCCTTCTTCACACCAGCTTTCGTCTATATTAATGCCAGCCGTTTTCATTGCATCCACATAGCCGAGTTTTCGCAATAAACTGTTATGACGTTGAGAAGGACCGCTAATACAAGCGATATGTTTATGACCACCAGCAATTAAATGCTCAACGGCAATTCGACTAGCGTGATGATGGTTGAAGGTGACGCAACGCTCCTCTATGTCTTCGACATAACGATCGAGTAATACAAACGGCGTTGGCAACTTGGCGAGTTCTCGTAAATCATCATCAGATAGGTAGCGGCTATGAAGCACATAACCATCACACCGCAGATCATTAAAACGCTGAATGGCTTCCTTTTCCCCTTCCGCCGAATGGTGCCCTTGCGCTGTAATTAGGAACTTCTTATGCATGTCCAATTCGGTCTGCACTTGCTCCATCATCTCACCAAAGAATCCACCAGTATAGTATGTCACTAACAAACCAACCATGTTGCTAGATGAAGTTGCAAGCGAACGGGCAATAGCACTTGGGCGGTAGTTAAGTTCAGCCATCGCAGCTTCAACTTTTTTCTTTGTTTCTTCTCTGAACTTCCCCTCTCCATTAATAATGCGAGAAACGGTAGAGCGGTTTACTCCCGCAAGTTCAGCGACATCTTTAATCCTTGCCATCGTGCTTATTCAATCCAACTGCTTTTTGTTAATGGAGACAATACCAGAAAGTGACTGCCAGCAAATCGTAAGGTGTGTAGGGGGGCGATGCTGGCAGCCTTAATCATACACTGGCAAATTTACGAGTAGAAATGAGAGTCGAATAATCCGTGATGCTCATACCGTGCTCGGCCAGCTCTTGCTTTAATATTGGAGAGGTCAGCACCTGAAGTTCTAACTCTCGCTGCAGGGCGTAGCCGCTGATAGACAATAAGTGTTGATCGACATCAGCAGGGTGACACATCACTTCAACCACATCATATTGAGACTTGAGACTTTTTAGATGCGCCATAACACCATCTAAACTCACTCCCTGATCATAGAACTCATCGGTAAAATAATACGTGGTATCACAGTCGATATGACACAAACCGCTACCACGCAACGGTACTCGATACTGCTCTGCCACTCTTTGAATCACTGGCAATAATTGAGGATGAGTATGAGCATGATGATGACTATCTATATGGCTAAGCGGTAATCCCAATGAAAGAAAATGCTCAACTTGAGCAACGGCTTCTTGGTAAACCGCCTCTTCTTGGAAATCACGCTTCTTCCACAACTCATTAAAACAAACAAACTGCTCCCCATCACTGGTAAGATTTGGATGGCCAGTTAAAGGAACCCCAGCGGTAAAACGAAGGTGGACGCCAATTTTTAAGTTCGGATTCTGATTCGCTAACTCAACAGCGTGTTGCTCTGCGTCCATACCCATCATCATGGTTGTCGATAGCACAACCCCCTGTTGATGCGCTTTGATAATGCCGTTGTTTACACCTTGAGTTAAACCAAAATCATCTGCGTTAAAAATCACTTTCATTCGCGATGTTCCTCGAGTTACAAAGTCGTCAGTTTAAACTGCGGCAGGTATGGCGCATTCACTTCCAATATTTCATCTAAGATGGATTTCGCACGACCAATGTCTGGAACCAACGGGTTGTTAGTTAATGCCATTAAGGCTTTTTCATAACTCCCCTCAACCGCCGCTTCTATTGCGAGTTGTTCATAGGCTTTTACTTGATGGAGCAATCCACTGATATTGGTAGATAAATTACCAACAGCCAGAGGTTTTGCCCCCCAACTTCCGATAACGGCACTGCATTCAATAACAGCATCATCAGCTAAGTCATTGATTGCACCATTATTTAGCACATTAACAACGTGAATACTGTTACGATTGTTGTAAATCGAATCCACAAGATTCAAAGAAGCATCAGAGTAATAAGCGCCACCTCTCTCTTCTAGCTCCTTGGGTTTGTGGTCTAAATTTGGATCTTGGTAAAGTTTGAAGAGTGCACTTTCTGTTTCCATCACCTGCTCAGCACGTGTCCCCTGCTCCCCTGCACTTTGCTTTTCTTCTGCTAGCATCGCGTCGGTTTGGTAGAAGTAACGATGATAAGGACATGGTATTGCGCCTAACGCTTTCAGAAATGCAGGATCCCATGGTTCTTCCCAAATGTTCTTCATACTGAAATTGGCACCGTCGCCGACTTTCTCTAGTACCGTTTGAGTAATGTCTTCGCCTTTCAGCCAAGCTTTTAGCACCCAAACAAGATGGTTCAAGCCTGCAAACTCGAGTTGAAGCTCCTTCGGCTCGCACTCCATCATTTCAGCTATCATCATCTCCATCGAGACAGGGACATTGCACAAACCAATACTCTTAACCTTAGAATACTTGCTCACCGCTTCAGAGACTAAACCTGCTGGATTGGTAAAATTCAGCATCCAAGCATTTGGCGCAAGCTCCTCAATATCTTTACAAATATCCAGAATCACGGGAATAGTTCGTAATGCTTTTGCAAATCCACCAGGGCCTGTTGTTTCTTGACCGATGACATCGTACTTAATTGGGATACGCTCATCGTTAGCTCGTGCAGCTAAACCACCGACTCGGAATTGAGTCATAACAAAATCGGCTCCGTTAATCGCCTCACGTCGGTCAAATCCAGCTTTGATTTCAATATCTGCACCAGCTTTATCCACCATACGCTGAGCTAAGCCCTTGATGATCTCTAGCTTCTCAGCGCCTGCTTCAATATCCACAAAGTGCATCTGTTTGACTGGTAAAAACTCCAAGCGTTTGATCACCCCTTCTACCAGTTCCGGAGTATAGCTGCTGCCGCCACCAATAATGGCAAGCTTGATTGCATCTCTTGGCATAATGGCTTCCTTACTTCTCAGCGAGTTGCTTATTCAGCGCGACGATTTCAACGGCCATTTCTTGCGCCAATATTGTGGTCATCAAATGGTCTTGAGCATGTACCATCACTAACGTCATTGGTACTTTGCCTTCTCCTTGGTCTTCTTCGATCAATTGAGTTTGAATCAAGTGTGCTTTGTTAATGCACTCTCTAGCTTGAGAAAGCTTTTCCTCTGCGGCAACGAAGTCTTTCTCTCTCGATAGACGTAACGCTTCGTAACTTAGACTTCTAGCCTCACCAGCATTGCAGATGATTTCCATAACAACTAATTCTTGTTCCATGTCTTCTCTCCGAAAAAAAGGGCTGCCAAGTCACAGCCCAATTAATAGTTAAGCTGTCACGCCTTCACCCGAAGGCTGCTCTGCTTCTTTGGACTCTTTATTGGTCGGTAATTCTTGCTCAAGTACCTGTTTCTCAAACATTTTGAAGAACGGCAGGTAAATAAAGAGGTCAAGAATAAGCAGGCCAATCACCAACAAAACAGGTGAGAATGTCCAACCACTTCCCCATGACGCACCAATAATCGCAGGCGTTGTCCAAGGCGTGGTCGCGACACCCATACCAACAAAACCAAGATGCACAGCAAAATATGCGATGGATGCATTCAAGATTGGAGCAAATACGAATGGAATAAATAGAATTGGGTTCATCACTACAGGGCTACCAAAAATGACTGGTTCATTGATTTGGAAGAACCCCGGAACAGCACTCATGCGACCAATACTTTTAAGGTGCGCTGAACGGCTGAAAGACATCAGCAAGACTAGCGCCAGCGTTGCACCCGAACCACCAATGAAGATATAGAAATCCCAGAAAGGTTGAGTGAAAACGTTTGGAATAGGTTGACCAGCAACAAACGCATCAATATTCGCACTGATGTTAGTTAAGAAGATTGGGGATAACAGACCAACAACGATTGCAGCCCCGTGGATACCTGCAAACCACAACAACTGACACACAAGCAGCGCACCAATAATCGCTGGTAAAGTATTAGAAGCGCTGATCAATGGTTTGAACATTGCCATCACGGCATCAGGGATCAACATGTCATATTGAGTTTGAACAAAAATACTCAACGGATAGAGCGTAATGAAAATTGCCAAGACTGGCAGTAGAACTTCAAAAGAACGAGCGATAGCTGGCGGTACCTGCTCTGGCATACGAATAGTAATGTTATGCTTCTTCATAAATCGGTACAGTTCAACTGAAAAAAAAGCACACATAACCGCAGTAAAGATCCCTGTTCCTCCCATGTGATTCATCGCTAAAGCGCCATCTTTGGCAGGAGCAGCAACCAATAAAAAGCTCATGAGTGACAAAACTGCACTGGTAATACCGTCCATTTTGTACGCCTTCGCCAAACTGTAGGCGACCCCAAGCGAGACAAATATGGTCATGATCCCCATAGACATATTAAAGGGCATCATTATGGTATCGAAATGCGTTGTCGCGAAATCCAACCATATTTGCCCTAAAGTAAATGTGGTACCTTCAGCAAATGGGGGAAACGCAAAAATTAAGATAAAACTGCCGACAATAATAAACGGCATTGCCACAATAAATCCGTCTCTCATTGCTCTAACATGAGGTTGATTACCCACTTTAGCCGCAATTGGGGCTATATGCTTTTCGACGATTCCGATAATCGCATCATAAAGCTTCATAGATTCCATCCTTATTTCAGACAAAAGAATTCCGTACCGAATATTTATATTCAGTTAAAATTCTTACTTTTATTTAAATTATTGAATTAGTTAATAAGTTCTAATGCTTGTTGTAATACTTCTTCCCCTTTCATCATTCCGTAAGCTTGAGGGGAAATCGCTTCAATATTTTTGCCGTGTTCATTTGCTGTTTTGCGAAGCTCTTCTAGTTGGAATCGCACTTGTGGCCCCAACAAGCAGACGTCATATTCTTTAATCGCTTCATCAAACGCATTCACTGATAGCGCATCTATCTTGCATTCAACGCCTTGTTTTTCAGCTGCTTGCTCCATTTTTTTAACCAACATACTGGTCGACATCCCAGCACTACAGCACAAAAGAATTTTTTTCATAGCCTTACTCCCGTTGTGTAAATTTCAATCTACAAAAACTGTAGCAAAAATAACCAACGCAAAAAAGCGCAACCGGTTGCATTGTTCGTGAAGCAAATCTCATTTTAGAAAATACAGCCTATTTTTTATTAATTATTTAGGTCTAGGATAAAAGCCAACAAAATAACAAATGCATTAACTTATATTTATAACTATCAATATATTACTACTGACAACGTCATAATTAATTTCTAAAAAGGAATAGAAAATGAAATTAAATAAACTGGCTATGGTTACACTTTTAGGTACTGCGCTATCTCAATTTTCATTTGCCCAAGCTGCACCAAAAGGCACGATATATTTGACCTTTGATGACGGTCCTATTAATGCCTCTATTGATGTAATTAATGTGCTTAATGAACAAGGCGTTAAAGGCACTTTTTACTTTAATGCTTGGCACTTAGATGGCATTGGTGATGAGAACGAAGATCGCGCATTGGAAGCTTTGAAACTGGCGCTTGATACAGGGCATGTCGTCGCGAACCATAGCTATGCTCATATGGTGCACAACTGTGTTGATGAATTTGGCCCAACGAGTGGTGCAGAATGTAATGCAACCGGCGATCACCAAATCAATGCTTACCAAGATCCTGTTTACGATGCTTCGACATTTGCAGATAACTTAGTCGTGTTTGAGAGATACCTGCCTAACATCAACAGTTACCCGAACTACCTTGGCGAAGAGCTGGCTCGCTTGCCTTATACCAATGGCTGGCGTATCACAAAAGATTTTAAAGCCGACGGATTATGTGCAACCTCTGATGATTTAAAGCCTTGGGAACCTGGCTATGTCTGCGATCTAGATAATCCATCAAACAGTGTAAAAGCTTCTATCGAAGTGCAAAACATCTTGGCGAATAAAGGATATCAAACGCATGGCTGGGATGTAGATTGGGCACCAGAAAACTGGGGAATTCCAATGCCAGCTAACAGTTTAACGGAAGCAGAAGCATTTCTTGGCTACGTTGATGCCGCATTAAACAGCTGCGCACCAACAACGATCAATCCGATCAACTCAAAAGCCCATGGCTTCCCTTGTGGCACGCCTTTGCATGCTGACAAAGTCGTGGTTCTAACACATGAATTCCTATACGAAGATGGCAAGCGTGGTATGGGGGCGACTCAAAACCTTCCTAAATTAGCAAAATTCCTTCGAATCGCTAAAGAAGCAGGTTACGTCTTCGATACCATTGATAACTACACGCCGGTTTGGCAGGTCGGCAATGCATACGCTGCTGGTGATTACGTAACGCATTCTGGCACTGTTTACAAAGCCGTGACAGCACACATCGCGCAACAAGATTGGGCACCATCTTCTACTTCTAGCCTTTGGACCAATGCAGATCCCGCTACCAACTGGACACTTAACGTTTCTTATGAAGCAGGCGACGTGGTGACTTACCAAGGTCTGCGCTACCTAATCAACGTACCGCACGTATCACAAGCAGACTGGACTCCGAATACACAGAACACCTTGTTCACAGCTCTATAGGCTGTTCCTACTATCACCATGTAGTAGTTTGCGCGAGGCATACCCCTCGCGCTTTTTTTGCTTTGAGGAATCAGAAACTTCGAGGCACCGCCTTGAGCTACCGTATCGGCATACCGACCTGACTGGACAAACATTCCTACTGCTAACGCGAAGACACACTAACTTTCTTCTTCCATTTCCAAACGCCCCAAAACGACGAAAGGCCGCTATAAAAGCGACCTTTCTATATATGGTACTGGTGGGTGACTTGATTGGACAGGCATTCCTGCCGCCACGCTTGATTTGAATTCACAAACCCCAGATACAACAAAGCCCCGACTTTCGTCGAGGCTCTGCCTTAGAATATGGTACTGGTGGGCGGAGCTGATTGGACAGGCATTCCTGCCGCCACCGCGAAGGCAACGCTAACTAGCATTCTTCTACTATTTTCAAACGCCCAAAACGACGAAAGGCCGCTATAAAAGCGACCTTTCTATATATGGTACCGGCGGGTGACTTGATTGGACAGGCACTCCTGCCGCCACGCTGGATTTGAATTCACAAAACCCAGATACAACAAAGCCCCGACTTTCGTCGAGGCTCTGTCTTAGAATATGGTACCGGTGGGCGACTTGATTGGACAGGCACTCCTGCCGCCCCCGCGAAGGCAACGCTAACCTTCTCCCGCCATTTCCAAACGCTCAAAACGACGAAAGGCCGCTATAAAAGCGACCTTTCTATGTATGGTACCTGTGGGTGACTTGATTGGACAGGCATTCCTGCCGCCATGCTGGATTTGAATTCACAAACCCCAGATACAACAAAGCCCCGACTTTCGTCGAGGCTCTGTCTTAAAATATGGTACCGGTGGGCGGACTTGAACCGCCACGCCCGAAGGCAACGGATTTTGAATCCGTCGTGTATACCAATTTCACCACACCGGCATCTCTGGGCTATTGCCCTTTGATGGTTGGCATTATACGTAAGCTTTTGACCTGCGCAAGCAGAAAAACCTTAAATAACTATCGTTTGCTGATAATTTCGCCACAAAGTGTGACAAAGGAGATCTCATCACAGTTCAGTCTGCCATCTAACTTGGTAACAAGGCCTCCCCCTTTAGCCCTATAAACGGTTAACGGTAATATCCGAAACGTAACCATTACCAATATTAGAAAGCGCACCATGAATCATCGTCGCTGCATCACCTGCACTCATAAAGCTACTGGTGTCTAAAGACTTACCGCTCGTCTCCCAAAATTCCGTCGCCATACCTCCGGGATACACAGCGATAATTTTCATTGGTTTGCCTTTTAACTCCATACGAACGGATTCAATCAAACCTTTGACAGCCCACTTCACCGCACAATAGGTCGATTCTTGTGCCTTAGCTTGCTGTGCTGCTGTCGACATCACCATCACAACATTTACTGGCTGCTCTTGATAACGTTTGACCAACTCTCGAAGGATATTAATCGCCGAAGTGAGGTTATTTTCAATCAGCTTTTGAATCTCTTGTGGGTCTTGCTCAGCTAATAAACCAAAATACCCACTTCCCGCACAGTGAATCAGCGTAGAAGGCGCTTTAGGCAGCTCATCAAACAAATTCTCGACTTGGGATGTATCCACCAAATCACAGCTGCGCGTTTGCGCTTTATTGGAGAGGTGTTGAGCAAGAGTCGCCAACTTCTCTTCACTGCGTCCAGTTAACAGTGTTTCTTCGCCTTGAGCATCATACAACTTGGCTAACTGCGCACCTAAGCCACTACTCGCGCCAGTAATTACGATCATCTTGTACCTCTATCACGTCATTCGTAATTTCGTTAACTCAGCAAGGTACCGTATGTTTGATGATTTCACAGGCTGGGTAGCGCGAAGTTTGAACTGGATAGCTTTGTTAAGTGGAAGGATGGATATAAAGTGTCTTCTGCTACGGTGATTTCTTCGTAATTAGAGACTCTGTGCGTTAGCTCTCTTTTCACCAACAAGCGGAATCTATATCCTGACGCACAATTTTAAAGGTAAGTGATGGAACTATGACGACTTCTACAACTCTTCCACCAGCAGGCTTCTTTCGTCGATTAGCGGCGTTGTTCTACGACACGCTGATTATCTTGGCGATTGAAATGATGGCTGCAGGTGTTGTAATGGCAATCGTCTTTGCGCTGAATGCAGCAGGATTGCTGAGCTACGGGGAATATGCGGATGCAGCTGACATGCTAGGAAAACATCCTGTATTAAGCCCACTGTTTACATTCTACCTGGCGGCAGTCTGGGTATATTTCTTTGTCTTCTTTTGGACTCGAGCAGGACAAACCTTAGGGATGCGAGCTTGGAAAATGCAAATTCGTAACAGTAAGGATGGTGCACCAATTACGGTCACTCAGGCGTTAATTCGTTTGGGTACGTCGGGCTTTGGTTTGGCTAACTTAACTGTGCCAATCGACCCACAAAAACGTGGCTTCCACGATATCTGGGCAAAAACTGAAGTCGTTGTCTTGCCGAAAGCAAAATAGCGAAACAGCGTAAACAGCGTAAACAGCGTAAACAGAATAGAAAAAAGGAAGGCACTGTGCCTTCCTTTTTTATGTTTATCGCTTTTGAAAGCCTACAGTTTTCTTCTTAGCAAGGATACCGCGATTGCTAGGAACACCAAGCTAGGAGCCAATGCACCGAACACTGGTGGAATGCCGTATACCAAGGTAAGAGGTCCAAAGAACTCACTGGATATGTAGAAGGTAAAGCCCGCGACCACACCCGAAAGGACTCTTGCGCCCATGGTTACACTACGCAATGGACCGAAAACAAACGACAACGCCATCAGCATCATTACCGCAATAGAGAGCGGTTGAGATAGCTTGCGCCAAAATGCCAGTTCATAACGTGAAGCATCTTGTTCTGACGCTTTCAAATAGGTCACATAGTCATACAAGCCACTTAAAGAAAGTTCTTCTGGCTTCACCGTTACCACCGCAAGCTTATCTGGCGCTAATGAGGTGTGCCATTCCATCTGCTCTAAATCGCGCTTAGTAATGACGTTTTCATTTTCCATATCGGTGATTTGCACATAACGCATCAACCAATTGTTATCTTGTTGGTAGTCGACTTCTTCTGCGAAGATAACTTTGTCTAAGTTCTTATCTTCATCGAAACGCCACATGTTCAAGCCGTAGAGTTTGTCGTCTTCTACTTTACCGATAAAAATGAAGTCATTGGCATCACGAGCCCATACCCCTGCCCGAACGGAAACAATACTACCGCCAGACAAAGCAAACGCACGTAAATCACGCGCCATCTTTTGCGCTTCTGGTGCGCCCCATTGACCCAACGTCATAACGATAAGCATCAATGGTACGGCCGTTTTAAGCACCGATAAGCCGATGTCCAACTTAGAGAAGCCTGCTGCTTGCATTACCACAAGCTCAGAGCTTGACGCCAGCATGCCCAAGCCAATCAAGGCACCCAGTAGCGCTGCCATTGGGAAGAACATTTCGATGTCGCGGGGAATACTCAACAGTACAAAGTAAAGCGCATGCATTAAGTCATAAGCACCACGGCCGACTTTACGCAGCTGCTCTACGTATTTGATGATGCCCGACAAGCCAACGAAGGTCGCCAGAACCAAGGCAGTGGTAGAGATGATCGTTCTACCGATGTAAAGGTCTAAGAGTTTAAACACAGCTTACGCGAGCCTCTTCTTGCGGAATTTGTCTTTCATTCGTCGAACAGGAACGCTGTCCATCATGTTTGCCAAGATAGCCACTATCAACAACATTGCATTGATTGGCCACATACCTATAGCAGCAGGAATCGCACCATCCTCTAACGCCGATTTCGTTGCACTGATTGCAAGGAAGTACGCTAGGTAAATCAAGATGGCTGGTCCCATTTTAGCGAAACGCCCCTGACGTGGGTTCACTGCGGATAAAGGAATAACCAGCATCGTTAATAGTGGAATACATACGAACAATGAGATACGCCATTGCAGCTCTGCTTGCGCTTCAGGATCTGGATGGCCAATCAAGTCCGCCGTTGGGTATGCTTCCCAGTCGCGCCCTTTTTGCTTCACCTCACGCTGGCCAATCACACCTTCGTACTGATCAAACTTAGTCACCATGTACTCAACACGAGTCGGTACACCTTCATAACGCGTCCCCTCATGCATGGTGATGATCTGACGGCCATCCGACAATTCTTTCACTTCACCAGAAGAAGAGAACATCACGCTAGGCAAAATAGAATCACGTGGGCGCATCTGTGCTACAAACACGTTACTTAACGTGCTGTCTTTAATGTCATCAATGAAAACAACCGAAGAACCATCCGGCGTGCCTTGGAACTGACCTTTCTTCAATAAGTCGACACTGTTTTCTGCCGCGACTTGCTCATAAAGTTGCTCAACACGGTCTTGTGACCAAGGCGATAGCCATAATGCGTTAAACGCCGCAACACCAGAAGTAATGATCGCCAAGTACAACGCCGCTTGTACTAGGAATTTATTCCCAATACCTGTCGCGTTCATCACCACGATTTCACTTTCTGCATATAAACGACCAAACGTGATCAATATGCCGATGTACAAACTCAATGGCAGCATTAATAGCCCCATTGCTGGCATGTTTAAACCAACAATTGAGAAAATTAATCCAGCAGGAATATCCCCGTCCGAAGCGTCAGCAAGAACACTGATAAACTTCTGACTCAAAAACACCAAAAAAAGCACGAAGAAAATCGCAAATTGGCTCTTGAGTGTTTCGCGGATCAAATATCTAACAATAATCACGCTGAAATTACCTATACAAAACTTGTTTTTTTGGTCGAATCACTATAGTTTCCCGTTGAACCATTTATTTTTTTAAAAATTATAAACTAGATGTTAGCGCTTAAATCAGCTCTGTTGGTAAGACCTGAGCTTAAATTCAACAAGTAAGCGATCATTATCTAACATTTAGAGCAATTTGTCTTCAGGATGTAGGAGTACGCATGGAGTTCAGTGTTAAAAGTGGCAGTCCAGAGAAACAACGTAGCGCATGTATCGTTGTTGGTGTGTTTGAACCACGTCGCCTTTCTCCAGTAGCCGAACAACTTGATAAAATCAGTGACGGTTACATCAGTTCACTACTTCGCCGTGGTGATCTAGAGGGTAAACCTGGTCAGATGCTGCTACTGCATCAAGTACCAGGTGTTTTGTCAGAGCGCGTTCTACTTGTAGGTTGTGGTAAAGAACGTGAGCTAGGCGAGCGCCAGTACAAGGAAATCATTCAAAAGACGATCAGCACACTTAACGAAACAGGTTCTATGGAAGCAGTGTGTTTCCTAACTGAACTGCACGTTAAGGGTCGTGACACTTACTGGAAAGTTCGCCAGGCAGTAGAAGCGACTAAAGATGGTCTTTACACATTCGATCAGTTCAAGAGCGTTAAGCCAGAAACTCGTCGTCCACTGCGTAAGCTAGTATTCAACGTACCAACGCGTCGTGAACTAAACCTAGGTGAGAAAGCAATCACTCACGGTCTAGCTATCGCGTCTGGTGTGAAAGCATCAAAAGATCTTGGCAACATGCCACCAAACATCGCAAACCCAGCGTACCTTGCTTCTCAAGCACGTCGCCTTGCTGACGATTACGAAACAGTAACCACCAAGATCATTGGTGAGCAAGAGATGGAAAAACTGGGCATGACATCTTACCTAGCGGTAGGTCGTGGTTCGAAGAACGAATCAATGATGTCGATTATCGAATACAAAGGTAACCCAGAGTCAGAAGCAAAACCTATCGTACTTGTCGGTAAAGGTCTGACGTTCGATTCAGGCGGTATCTCTCTAAAACCTGGTGAAGGTATGGATGAGATGAAGTACGACATGTGTGGTGCTGCGTCTGTATTCGGTACAATGAAAGCGCTAGCGAAGCTAAACCTACCAATCAACGTTATTGGTGTTCTAGCAGGCTGTGAAAACATGCCAGGCAGCAACGCTTACCGTCCAGGTGACATCCTAACAACCATGTCTGGTCAAACTGTAGAAGTTCTGAACACGGATGCGGAAGGTCGTCTTGTTCTTTGTGACGCACTGACTTACGTAGAGCGTTTCGAACCAGACTGCGTAGTTGACGTTGCAACGCTAACGGGTGCTTGTGTTATCGCGCTAGGCCACCATATCAGCGGCGTAATCTCTAACCACAACCCTCTTTCTCATGAGCTAGTAAACGCTTCTGAGCAAGCGAGTGACCGTGCATGGCGTCTACCAATGGCAGACGAGTACCACGAGCAGTTGAAGAGCCCATTTGCTGATATGGCAAACATCGGTGGTCGTCCTGCTGGTACTATCACTGCAGGTTGTTTCCTGTCTAAGTTTGCTAAAAAGTACAACTGGGCACACGTCGATATCGCAGGTACTGCGTGGAAATCAGGCGCAGCGAAAGGCTCAACGGGCCGTCCTGTCTCAATGCTTGTCCAATTCCTTTTGAACCGCAGCGGCCAAGAGACAGAAGAGTAATTTCTGAACATCATCTAAAAGGGCCGCAAGGCCCTTTTTTATTACCTCGATTTTCTTGATTGAAAATCGGATTTAATATGGTTTCAGGAAGAGACCAACGGCAAGTGAGAGAATGATGCAAACTGCAACCTTCTACATCATTAACGAAGAGAGCCCGCAAGCAACGGTGGCTGGCTTTGAAGAATACATTGTGTTTTTGGCTCAGCACTTTGCTCGCCAAGGCGCAAAAGTATATCTGAACTGCCAAGACAAACCGCATGCCGAGCAGCTCGCTGAAGCCTTTTGGCAAATTGATGCAGACAAGTTCATGGCACATAATCTTGTAGGCGAAGGACCGAAGTACGCCACCAATATTGAGATCGGCCATGAAGGTGTAAAACCTAATTGGAACCGTCAGCTGGTAATTAATTTGGCGGAAAATGAGACAACCTTTGCGAACAAGTTTGCTCAAGTGGTAGACTTCGTGCCTTGCGAAGAAAAAGCTAAACAGCTCGCAAGAGAAAGGTATAAAATTTACCGTCAGGCAGGTTATCAACTGCAAACGATCGAAATTCAATATCCTTAACGGTCAATCCTTATAGTTAAGCTCTCCACTCAGAGAGTTCACTTATAAAGATTGACTTAGATTCAACCATCAACGTATCCATTAAAAGAGCGCTATGGAAAAGACATACAACCCAACTTCAATCGAACAAGCTCTGTATCAGACTTGGGAAGAGAAAGGCTACTTTAAGCCACACGGTGACACTACTAAAGAATCATACAGCATCATGATCCCGCCACCGAACGTCACTGGTAGCCTACACATGGGCCACGCGTTCCAAGATACGATCATGGATACGCTTATCCGTTGTGAGCGCATGAAGGGTAAAAACACTCTTTGGCAAGTAGGTACGGACCACGCAGGTATCGCAACTCAGATGGTTGTTGAGCGTAAGATCGCTGCAGAAGAAGGCAAAACAAAACACGATTACGGTCGTGAAGCTTTCATCGACAAAATCTGGGAATGGAAAGGCGAATCTGGCGGCACTATCACTAAACAGCTTCGTCGTCTTGGCGCATCTGTAGACTGGGATCGTGAGCGCTTTACGATGGACGATGGTCTATCTAACGCTGTTCAAGAAGTATTCGTACGTCTATATGAAGATGACCTAATCTACCGCGGTAAGCGTCTAGTTAACTGGGATCCAAAGCTACACACAGCGATTTCAGATCTAGAAGTAGAGAATAAAGACACTAAAGGCAACATGTGGCACTTCCGCTACCCACTAGCAGATGGCGTTAAAACAGCAGATGGCAAAGACTACATCGTTGTTGCAACGACTCGTCCAGAGACCATGCTAGGCGATACTGGTGTTGCAGTTAACCCAGAAGATCCACGTTACAAAGATCTTATCGGTAAAGAAATCATCCTTCCTATCGTTGAGCGTCGCATCCCAATCGTGGGCGATGAGCACGCAGATATGGAAAAAGGTACTGGCTGTGTGAAAATCACACCTGCGCACGACTTCAACGACTACGAAGTTGGTAAGCGCCACCAGCTACCAATGATCAACATTCTGACTTTCGACGCGAACATCCGTGACGCTTCTGAAGTATTCAACACCAACGGCGAAGCAAGCGACGCTTACAGCACTGAGCTACCAGCTAAGTACCACGGTATGGAGCGTTTTGCTGCTCGTAAAGCTATCGTTGCTGAATTCGATGAACTAGGTCTACTTGAAGAAGTGAAAGATCACGATCTACAAGTTCCTTACGGCGACCGTGGTGGCGTGGTTATCGAACCAATGCTAACTGACCAATGGTACGTACGTACTGCGCCTCTAGCGAAAACAGCGGTTGAAGCAGTAGAAAACGGCGACATCCAATTCGTTCCTAAGCAATACGAAAACATGTACTTCTCTTGGATGCGTGACGTTCAAGACTGGTGTATCTCTCGTCAACTATGGTGGGGTCACCGCATCCCAGCTTGGTACGACAACCAAGGTAATGTTTACGTAGGTCGTGACGAAGAAGAAGTTCGTAAGAACAACAACCTAGAGTCAGTCATTGAACTTCACCAAGATGAAGACGTACTGGATACATGGTTCTCTTCTGCACTATGGACGTTCGGTACTCAAGGTTGGCCAGAGCAAACTGACGATCTGAAAGTATTCCACCCTTCAGACGTACTAGTAACTGGTTTCGACATCATCTTCTTCTGGGTTGCGCGCATGATCATGATGACCATGCACTTCGTGAAAGACGAAAACGGCAAACCACAAGTACCATTTAAGACAGTTTACGTTACTGGTCTAATCCGTGACGAAAACGGCGACAAGATGTCTAAGTCGAAAGGTAACGTACTTGACCCAATCGACATGATCGATGGTATCGACCTAGAGTCTCTAGTAGAGAAGCGTTGTGGCAACATGATGCAGCCTCAGCTAGCGAAGAAGATCGAGAAGAACACTCGTAAGACGTTTGAAAACGGTATCGAAGCATACGGTACAGACGCACTACGTTTCACTCTTGCTGCAATGGCATCAACAGGTCGCGATATCAACTGGGATATGAAGCGTCTTGAAGGCTACCGTAACTTCTGTAACAAACTATGGAACGCAAGCCGTTACGTAATGATGAACACAGAAGAGCAAGATTGTGGCTTCAACGGTGGTGAGATTGAATACTCACTAGCGGACAAGTGGATCGAGTCTCAGTTTGAACTAGCGGCGAAAGCGTTCAACAACCATATCGACAACTTCCGTCTAGATATGGCATCTAACACGCTTTACGAATTCATCTGGAACCAATTCTGTGACTGGTACTTAGAGCTAACTAAACCAGTTCTATGGAAAGGTACTGAAGCGCAACAGCGTGGTACTCGCCGCACACTAATCACGGTTCTTGAGAAGACGCTACGTCTAGCTCACCCAGTGATTCCTTACATCACTGAAACTATCTGGCAAAGCATCAAGCCACTAGTTGAAGGTGTAGAAGGTGAGACAATCATGCTGCAAGCACTGCCTCAATTCGACGAAGCAAACTTCAACCAAGAAGCGCTAGACGATATTGAATGGGTGAAAGCGTTTATTACCAGCATCCGTAACCTACGTGCTGAATACGACATCAACCCAGGTAAGCCGCTTGACGTTATGCTGAAAGCAGCAAACGCAGAAGACGCTGCGCGTCTAGAAGCAAACAAACAAGTACTGATGTCTCTAGCGAAACTAGAATCTGTACGCGTACTTGCTGCTGACGAAGAAACGCCAGCGTGTGCGACAGCATTGGTTGCTAAGTCTGAGCTGATGATCCCAATGGCGGGTCTGATCGACAAAGACGCTGAGCTTGCTCGTCTAGATGGCGAAATCAAGAAAACTCACGGCGAAATCAAGCGTATCGAAGGCAAACTAGGTAACGAAGGCTTCGTAGCGAAAGCACCTGAAGCGGTTGTTGCTAAAGAGCGTGAGAAGCTTGAAGGCTACAAAGAGACACTAGCTAAGCTAGAAGAGCAGAAGACAACGATCGCTGCACTTTAATCGCTAAAGACTAGAGTAAAAGAATCAAAGGGTTGATGTGAAAGCATCAACCCTTTTTGCATTTTATCGCTCGGAAAGCTTTCCAAGATATTCGCTCTTCTCTCCTACTTTCCCTCCTATTTAATAGCTTTTACCTATCAAACTAATCTTAACTGCCCATTAGATTTAATGATAATAATTCTCAATAATAGACCTATTGAAACAACACAACGATTGAGTAATTATCATGAAAAAGACACTAACCTTTGCAGCACTCCATTTTACAATCGCGTTTAGTGTCGCTTACGTGCTTACTGGCGACATTCTAATTGGTAGTTTAATTGCCATGATTGAGCCTTCAGTGAACACCGTCGCTTTCTACTTTCATGAAAAGGCATGGGCAAAAGTCCCAGCGCTTAAAGCTCGTCAGTGGATGACCAAATTAAAAACCGCAAGCTTTGCCACTATCCACTTCAGTGTTGCGTTTAGCGTGGTTTACTTACTAACAGGTGATGCGTTTGTCGGCGGTATCATGGCGATGCTAGAGCCAAGCTTGAACACTGTGGCTTACTACTTCCACGAGAAAGTATGGATGCGTAAATCAGATAACCAAGCACCACAATTCTGTTTACACCAACACGCTTAAACATGGAGGCTAATACGCCTCCTAACGAGCAAAATAACATTTACCATTGACAAAGTTGCGTACCGCAATTAATTTAATTGCGGTACGCAACTTTATTTTTAGAGGTAAGTGATAATGAATGCTCGTCAACTTCGACACTATTCCCGTCAAGCCGTCCGATTGCTTGGTATGCTCGATAAACAATGCGGCGATGTCGCTCTCACTCCAGTGCAAGCGCACGCGTTAGGTGAAATCCAGCTGCAGCCGTTGACCATCAATCAACTGGCACAGCAGCTTAATGTCGACAAGTCCAATGCGAGTCGAACCGTTACCGGTCTGATTAAATTAGGCTTGGTTGAGAGCATCGAAAACCCAAAAGACAAACGTAGCCAACTTGTCGCGCTTACAGCGCAAGGGCAACTGGCGTTATCGCAACTAGACCAGCAGCAAAACAGCTTCTTTGAACAACTGCTTACCCAACTGGATGACAGCGAACAAGAGCAACTCAAACTTGGTCTGGAGACTTACCTAAAAGGGCTGACAAAAGTGTGTCAGGCTGAGGAATACGTTCTTCGACCTCTTACCAAAGCAGATAACTCGCAAGTTGCAGACGTGATTCGTAAAGTCTCTGCAGAATACGGTTTAACCGCAGACAAAGGTTATGGTGTGGCCGATCCAACGCTTGATGATATGTACTCGGTTTACGACCAGCAAGGCGCAGCCTACTGGGTAGTCGAATACCAAGGCGAGATTGTGGGCGGCGGCGGCTTTGCACAATTAGCTGGTGAGCCAAATGTGTGTGAGCTGCAAAAGATGTACTTCTTACCTCAAACACGAGGGCACGGTTTAGCCAAACGCATCGTCGCATTGAGCTTACAACTGGCGAAACAGTTTAGGTATCAGCAGTGTTATTTAGAAACGACAGAATGTCTAAGAGAAGCGGTAGGCTTGTATGAAAAACTAGGCTTTGAGCATCTCGATGCCCCGCTAGGACAAACAGGGCATGATGCATGTGAAGTCGTGATGCTTAAAACGTTATAGCGCTTTATCCCCAAACTTAAAGTACAAGATGGGTAACACAGAGCTCTTGGCTAAGTGCCACTGTAAATGCTTGGCGTTGCCCATCTAATTCCACCACGAGTTCGTAGAGATCTTTTGGATCGGGATCATTAAGATCGGCATACTTTGGCGCTTCGATCTGGAACAAAGCACTCGCATGATCCGCTCGGACATCAATAGGAATATGGTAAGTCATGCCATTAAACTTAACCGATGCTGATACTAAACCCGGCGCAAAAGTTTGGTAGTACAAATCTACCTTAAACTCACAACCACCACCGTGGTGCCAAATCTGCTCGGTTGCTACACGATCTAAACGCACATTGCGAATAAACTGTAGGTACGGTTCTTGCCATACCCCTAAGCGCTCGTCACTCTTTTGGTATTCATGGTCCGCAAGTGAGCACAACTCTGGTTTATCCTCATCCAACAGAAGATCTTCTTCTTCCTCAAGGAACAGGATCTCAAAACGGTTGCGCCCCATCTGCATGAATGGGCGAATGTCTTTTTTGTACACACTTTGTGAACCGTCACAGTCAAACAATGCTACCCCGTTCAAACGCACTTCTGCATGGTAATCCACACCACCCAACACCATTTCTACCGCAGGGAATGCCATCATGGATTCGTCCACTTCAATGTCGTGCATCAGGTGCCACTCTTGCTGACGAATCGCTTCTTCAGTCAGTTCTGCAGGCAACACCTGACTCAAAGGAGCAGGGAAAGTAATGTCATCCTGTGGGATAGAAAGGTCCGTCAGTGGAGAGACTTGCCATAAACCGGCGAGTGAGAGTTGCATATACACCTTGAGCTAGATCAATTTTCACGCATTATATACACAACTAACTTAGGGTTACAGGCTATAAGCAGACAAACTCAATGAGAATTATTTATCGTCATCGGCGGTTATCATTTTCAAGGCACAAAAAAGCCAGCGATAAACGCTGGCTTCTTAGATTGAATAAGAGGATTACTCTTCGTCTTCATCATCTTCTTCAGGGTAAAGCGCATCTTCGCCTTCGTAGTAAGTACCCCAACCGTCGTAAATGATGTCGTATTTTTCTGCAAGATGAACCAGTTTCTCAACCTGTGCATCAATCGCTTCTGCGTTTAGTGCAGATTCCATTGTTGCATCACAACAAAGCAGTTTGTTGCCGTCTTCATCTTCTGTTTCTTCAGCTTCAAGAACTTCAAAGCCCATCTTGAACGCTTCAACAACCGCTTTTTCTAGCGTGTCGAAGTCTTCAGCAAATAGGTGGTGCTCGATTTCGTATAGTGAATCTGGATCGCTGCCGTCTTCTAGCAATGCTGCAATGATATCGCGAGTCTCTTCCTTTTGAATCTCAATTAATTCTTCTACTGATAGATATTCATCTTCGTGAGACATGTTTTGGCTCCAGATTAGTTACTTGATGGAAACACTATACTCTAAACTGAGTACGTTAATGCGGTGAAATATGGCACGGATTGCGATGAAAAGCCACAAACAAACACCAAACTGCGGTGATTCTTGATGATAATTTTTGCTCGTAAATCTAAACCCCGCTCACAGAAACAAAAAATTAACAAAAACGGCTAATCTTTAATATTCAGAAGATCCTAATCGAACCTAAGACGAGTAATTTTAGGCTTGTTTGCGTGTTTATGATCTTGGAGTGAATACAGCAACGGCTCGGTAATTCTGACCTAACGAATAAAAGAAAGCTAAAAAATGCATATTTCAGAATGGTTATGCACTTTTTATGCGCTATTGATGTATGACTCCTTTCTCGAACGAAAGAGAATAAAAACGCACTTTTTAGAACTCATGAACAAACAACAAAATATAGAATTAAAATACACCGAGGGATTATTTACAAAATATAACGCCAAAAAACGATATTTTTGCAATATATAAGCAAAGTTCCAGGACTTGCATCTTTGCATCAAGCTTGTCATAACTAACGGCTGGAATATTTGTAAGGATGCAAAATGAGTAAGCTGTACGTTGGATCAGAAGTTGGTCAACTAAGACGAGTTCTATTAAATCGCCCAGAGCGTGCCCTCACCCACCTAACGCCATCGAACTGCCATGAGCTACTGTTTGATGACGTATTGGCGGTCGAAGCGGCTGGTGAAGAACACGATGCATTTGCGCGCACACTGCGTGAACAAGATGTCGAAGTACTACTGCTTCATGATCTGCTGGTTGAAACCCTTACGGTTCCAGAAGCAAAGCAATGGTTGTTGAATACTCAGATCTCTGACTTCCGTTATGGTCCGACTTTCGCTCGTGATTTGCGTCAGTACTTCGCAGAGATGGATGATGAGCACCTAGCAAGCATTCTTCTTGGTGGCTTGGCATACTCCGAACTGCCAATCAAATCTTCATCAATGCTGCCGAAGATGAAGCGCCCACTGGATTTCGTGATCGAACCTCTGCCTAACCACCTCTTTACCCGTGACACGTCATGCTGGGTATACGGCGGCGTTTCTCTTAACCCAATGATGATGCCTGCACGTCAACGCGAGACCAACCATCTGCGCGCCATTTACCGCTGGCACCCAACCTTCGCGGGTCAAGACTTCATTAACTACTTTGGTGATGAAGACCAGCACTACGACAATGCTAACGTTGAAGGTGGTGATGTACTGGTTATCGGTAAAGGTGCGGTTCTAATTGGTATGTCTGAGCGCACAACCCCGCAAGGTGTAGAAAACTTAGCGGCAAGCCTGTTTAAATCTGGTCAGGCGAAAGAAGTGATTGCTATCGACCTACCAAAACACCGCTCGTGCATGCACCTTGATACGGTCATGACGCACATGGATGTAGACACTTTCTCGGTATACCCAGAGATCATGCGTAAAGATTTAGATACTTGGCGCCTAACACCTAAAGGCAACGGTGAAATGCATGTCGAAGCATCACACAACTATCTGCATGCCATTGAATCGGCACTTGGCTTAGACCAATTGAAGATCATCACAACCGGTGGTGACAGCTACGAAGCTGAGCGAGAGCAATGGAACGATGCCAACAACGTACTGACGGTGAAGCCTGGTGTTGTGATTGGTTACGAACGTAACGTCTACACTAATGAGAAGTACGACAAAGCTGGCATTGAAGTCCTGACTATTCCGGGTAACGAGCTTGGTCGCGGTCGTGGTGGTGCACGTTGTATGAGTTGCCCAATCGAACGTGACGATATTTGAGAAACCTCTCCCACCAAATAAAACTAATTGAGACTAAGGTTGATGTGAATGCATCAACCTTTTTTTGTTTTTAATTAAAATAATTATTCACAATAAAAGCATTTATATGTTTTAATGCTTTTATTCTTTATCAACCAAACGACCTAAGGGACGAGCTATGGCTTTCAATCTACGTAATCGCAACTTTTTGAAGCTATTGGACTTCTCAACTAAAGAGATCCAGTTTTTGCTCGAACTGTCTGCAGAGCTGAAAAAAGCTAAATATGCAGGAACAGAGCAGAAGAAACTTCAAGGTAAAAACATCGCACTAATCTTTGAGAAATCTTCTACTCGTACCCGATGTGCGTTTGAAGTCGCGGCCTTTGACCAAGGCGCTCAAGTCTCTTACATCGGTCCTTCTGGCTCACAGATCGGTCATAAAGAATCGATGAAAGATACCGCTCGTGTTCTTGGTCGTATGTACGATGGCATCGAATACCGTGGCTTTGGTCAATCGATCGTTGAAGAGCTTGGTACTTATGCTGGTGTACCTGTCTGGAATGGTTTAACGGATGAATTTCACCCTACCCAAATCCTTGCGGACTTCCTGACCATGCAAGAGCACGGACGTGGGAAACAACTGCATGAGATGACCTTTGCTTACCTTGGTGATGCTCGCAATAACATGGGTAATTCACTCATGGTTGGCGCAGCAAAAATGGGCATGGACATCCGCCTTGTAGCGCCAAAAGCGTTCTGGCCAGAAGAAGCATTAGTGACAACTTGCCAAGAAATTGCCCAACAAACCGGCGCGAAAATCACGCTCTCTGAAAACGTTCAAGAAGGCGTCAAAGGCTGTGACTTCTTATACACCGACGTTTGGGTCTCGATGGGTGAGTCTGCTGAGGCTTGGGATGAGCGTGTTGCGCTGATGACACCTTACCAAATCAATATGGATGTGATTAAGCAAACGGGCAACCCTCATGTGAAGTTCATGCACTGCCTGCCAGCCTTCCACAACGATGAAACGACTGTGGGTAAAGAGGTAGCAGAGAAATACGGAATGAAAGGGCTTGAAGTCACCGAAGAAGTGTTTGAGTCTGAATACTCTATCGTATTCGACGAAGCCGAGAACCGCATGCACACAATTAAAGCCGTGATGGTGGCAACGTTAGGTAGCTAAACCAAAGCATTAAAAATGGTAACAAAAACCATGATGTAATCGCTTGCGCTCACGAAAGTTAAGCGTATAATGCTCGGCAATTTGTCTGAGGATTACGAAATGACCACGCCGATTGCTGACGTAAAAACGCGATTTGCTCTAGCTAAGCGACTACGCTTACGTGCTGTTATTTTCGTTAATTCTATTGAATTTTAAAACCTCCCCAATTGGGGAGGTTTTTTTATGTCCGAAATTCCATCAGGGTAATTTTGGGGATAGTCACCACTGTTATAGGGAAGAAGATCATGGCGAACTCGCTTTACCAGAAGCACATCATCTCTATTCCAGAGCTTTCACGTGAAGAACTGGAACTGATTGTAGAAACTGCAGGTCAGCTAAAAAAAGAACCTCGTCCAGAACTGATTAAAAACAAGGTTGTAGCGAGCTGTTTCTTTGAGCCATCCACACGTACTCGTCTGTCATTCGAAACAGCGATTCAACGTATCGGTGGCGATGTTATTGGTTTTGATAACGGTGGTAACACCTCTCTGGCGAAAAAAGGCGAGACGCTGTCTGACTCAGTTCAAGTGATCTCTTCTTATGTCGATGCATTCGTGATGCGTCACCCTCAAGAAGGCACAGCGCGCTTGGCGTCTGAGTTCTCTAACGGCGTACCCGTTATCAACGCTGGTGATGGCGCAAACCAACACCCAACGCAAACTCTACTCGACCTATACACCATCGCGGAAACACAAGGTCGTCTAGACAACCTGAACGTTGCGTTCGTTGGTGACCTAAAGTACGGCCGCACCGTACACTCATTGACGCAAGCATTGGCGAAGTTCAATAACATCCGTTTCTTCTTCGTTGCACCAGAAGCACTTGCGATGCCAGATTACCTATGCGAAGAGCTAGATGAAGCAGGTATCCAGTACAGCCTGCACACAGATATGGAAAGCGTGATTCCTGAGCTAGACATTTTGTACATGACTCGCGTACAGAAAGAGCGTTTCGATGAATCAGAATACGCACACATCAAGTCAGCTTACATCCTAACAGCGGCACTACTAGAAGGTGCACGTGAGAACTTGAAAGTGCTGCACCCACTGCCACGTGTGGATGAGATCACCACAGACGTCGACGTCACACCACACGCTTACTACTTCCAACAAGCAGAAAACGGCGTTTACGCACGCCAAGCTTTGTTGGCACTGGTTCTTAACGAAACACTGTAATCGAGGGAGAGAATAACATGGCTAAAGAAACTCAATTGCAGGTTGAAGCAATCAAAAACGGCACAGTAATCGACCACATTCCAGCACAAATTGGTATTAAGGTGCTGAAGCTGTTCGATATGCACAACTCTTCTCAACGCGTAACCATCGGTCTGAATCTGCCTTCATCGGCACTCGGTCATAAAGACTTGCTGAAGATTGAGAACGTGTTCATCAACGAAGAGCAGGCAAACAAGTTGGCACTTTACGCACCACATGCGACCGTAAACCAAATCGAAAACTACGAAGTTGTGAAGAAGCTAGCGCTGGAGTTACCAGAGCAAGTTAAAAACGTGTTTGAATGCCCAAACACTAACTGCATTACCCACAACGAGCCAGTTGCAAGCAGCTTCCAAGTGTTCGAGAAGAAGGAAGAAATCCGTCTGAAGTGTAAATACTGTGAGAAAGTATTCGCACGTGAGATCGTGACTGAGCGTTAATTTCTCGCTTCGATTCTTGCTAACGATAAATTGACTGATACCCCGCGAATGCGGGGTATTTTGCTCTTTACGTGCTTCATGTTTAAAGGCAAACTGATTCTTCTTAAGAACGCTCAAGATACTTGAGCAAACTCTTTATTCCCCCTAAACAGATGGAACAATTCAAATGACGAAAGTACTTCACACTGAGTCTGCACCAGCAGCAATCGGTCCTTACGTTCAAGGCGTAGATCTAGGCAACATGGTTCTAACGTCTGGCCAAATTCCAGTAAACCCAGCGACAGGTGAAGTGTCTGCAGACATCGCAGAGCAAGCTCGTCAATCTCTAGAGAACGTAAAAGCTGTTGTTGAAGCATCAGGCCTGAAAGTGACTGACATCGTTAAAATGACAGTATTCGTGAAAGACCTAAACGACTTCGGTACAGTGAACGAAGTTTACGGCAAGTTCTTCGATGAGCACGAAGTAGCAAACTACCCTGCGCGTTCTTGTGTAGAAGTAGCTCGTCTGCCTAAAGATGTAGGTATCGAGATTGAAGCAATTGCAGTTCGCAAATAATTGCACTTGCTGACAAGCATAAAAAAACGGGTAGCTCAGGCTACCCGTTTTTTATTGTCTTTTTGTAATGATATCGCAGTAAAACTTAAGCAGCGTTGCGCTGTTTCACTTCTTCATCCAACTCAACCAACTTCTCTTTCATTTGCTCACGGCAAATATTCGCTAGCTCACGTACGCCTTCTTTACCGTAACCTTCAGAGCTAACTGGTGGCAGCATCTCAATGATCACATGACCATTGTTCCAGCGGTTGAATTTGATATGGTCTGTCGAACTACACACGATTGGAATGATTGGCACTTCTGCACCGATAGCTGCATGGAATGCACCAGTCTTGAATGGCAGTAAGCCACGGCCGCGTGAACGTGTACCTTCTGGGAACATCCATACTGAAACATCACTGTTTTTGATGCTGTCCACGACTTGGTCGATAGTGCCTTTTGCTTTAGAGCGGTTTGCACGGTCAATCAAGATGTTACCTGTTAGCCAGTAAAGCTGACCAAACAACGGCATCCACGCTAGGCTCTTTTTACCTACTGTTACCACTTTTGGTGTTACTGCAGAAGATACAGTGAAAAGGTCCCAGTTGTTTTGGTGGTTAGCAATGTAAACATGCTGACCGCGAGAGTACGCATCTTCCGGAAGACGCAGCTCAAGCTTGATACCAAATACGCGCGACATCTTGCCGAATAGACGACCAAAGGTGAACACGTGCTTAGGGTTTCGAGGGCTTAGTAGGCAGTAACCACAACCACCAATAAACATCACAATTGCGAAAATTGCGACAGCAAATACACGTAACAGTGCAATCATTGTTGTTCTCCAGGAACCGGCTTTGCGCCAGCTACAGCTATTATTGTCTCTTTGAACATAGTCATGAACTATGACAGAAAGCGCGATATAAAAAAGCCGAAACCTGAGTTTCGGCTCTCTTCATATCTAGGTCAACTGCGATGCAGTTTAACCTGCCTCACTCACGCGCTCAATATTTGCGCCAAGTGCAGACAGTTTATTTTCGATTTTGTCGTAACCGCGGTCGATGTGGTAGATGCGATCAACGATGGTTTCGCCTTTTGCGATACAACCTGCAATCACCAAACTTGCCGAAGCTCGTAGGTCAGTTGCCATCACTTGTGCGCCACTTAGAGAATCTACGTCGCCACAGATAACCGTATTACCTTCGATATCTGCTTTCGCGCCCATACGCATCAATTCTGGTACGTGCATGAAACGGTTTTCAAAGATAGTTTCAGTGATCACGCCGCCGCCTTTCGCCATCATGTTCAATAGCGTGAATTGCGCCTGCATGTCAGTAGGGAAACCTGGATGCGGAGCCGTGCGAATGCTTACTGCTTTCAGCTCACGGCCAGTCATATCAACAGAAATCCAGTCTTCACCAGTTTCTACTAATGCGCCCGCTTCTTCTAGCTTCGCCAATACCGCTTCTAGCAGATGTGCATTGGTGTTGCGACATACAACTTTGCCGCCAGAAACCGCTGCTGCAACTAGGAAGGTACCGGTTTCGATACGGTCAGCCACAACGCTGTGCTTACCACCACCTAGACGCTCAACACCTTCGATAGTGATGGTATCTGTACCCGCACCAGAGATTTTTGCGCCAAGTGTGTTTAGGAAATCTGCAGTATCAACGATTTCAGGCTCGCGCGCTGCGTTGTCTAGCGTTGTTGTACCTTCAGCAAGCGCTGCTGCACACATGATAGTGATCGTTGCACCAACACTCACTTTGTCCATCACGATGTGCGCGCCTTTCAGGCGACCATCGACTTCCGCTTTTACGTAACCATCTTCTAGTGTGATGGTTGCACCAAGCTGTTCTAGACCAGTGATGTGTAGATCAACAGGACGAGCACCGATAGCACAACCGCCAGGTAGAGAAACCTGACCTTGGCCAAATCGAGCTACAAGAGGACCAAGCGCCCAAATAGATGCACGCATGGTTTTTACTAAATCGTAAGGAGCACAGTATTCGTTGATACTGCTTGGATCGACATGAACGGAACCATTACGGCTTACTTTTGCGCCAAGACGCTTAAGCAGTTCCATGGTTGTGTCGATATCACGAAGGTGTGGCACGTTCGCCACTTCTACAGGCTCTTCCGCCAAGATAGACGCAAATAAAATCGGCAGTGCTGCGTTTTTTGCACCTGAAATGGTCACTTCACCAACCAGTGGTTTATCTGACCCAATAACTCGAAACTTTTCCATCAATAAACCTTAAAGCGACATTAGCTTCTTATCACGAGCCCACTCTTCTGGAGTGAACGCTTTGATCGATAGCGCGTGAATGTCGTTACGCTGGATGTAATCCATCAGAGGACCGTAAATTAACTGCTGCTTCTTAACGCGGCTCATTCCATCGAAACAAGCATCAACAGCAACCACCTCATAGTGGCTACCTTCACCTTTTACATGCACTTCTTGAAGGTTTAGTGCTTCTTCTAGTAACTGTTGTACTTTTGCGCTATCCACAATTTACCCCTGATAATTCTGTATATGTTTGGCCACTAAAGATTCAACGTTGCTCAGCTGAAACAAAGTGCGCAATTGCGCCGGCACGAAACTGAGCATTATATGACAGTTTTGCTTTTTTGCATGCTCTAATAAGTGGATTAACATCACCATTCCCGCAGAGTCAATGCGTTCAATCTCTTGGAGCGAGCATTCTAGCTCGGTTTGAGAAGGTTGCCATTGCTGTGCCACCGCCCACAATGCAGGCACTGTATCGCGATCCAGCGCCCCTGTAAGCTTAAGAAGGTCTGTTTGTAAATGCCACTGAGAATGAGACTGCGCCATTACTTTGCTGCCTCGAAGCGAATTGGCTGTGCTGCCAGTTTCTCTAAATCTTTTGCAACCGCAAGAATACCGTCTTGGCGAATCTGAGTATTCCACTCTGATTGCTTGCTCGATAGTAAGCTAATACCTTCTGCAACCATGTCGAATGCTAACCATTCACCGGTTTTCTTATCTTTACGCAGTTTGAACTCAAGTTTGATATTTGGACGCGGCGCGTCAATGATATCAACTTTGATGCTCGTAATGCGCTTAGAAGGGTCCAGTTTTGGCTCAGGGCCAAATTCAATTTGTTGATCCGTGTACTGTGTTAACACTTGCGCGTATGAAGTCACCAAGTAAGCGCGGAATGCTGTGATGAATTCACCCACATCTTCACGCTTCGCCCCTTTCAAGTTTGGACCAAGCAGTTTCAATGCCGCATAGCGATCGTTGACGTAAGGCATCAGCTCTTCTTCAACAATGGTTTTGAGCAAGTTTGGATCTTGTTTGATTTGCGGCTGCTCGTTTTTCAGACGCTCGAACGTCACTTCAGCAACCTGCTTCATCATTGAATATGGCTGAGTTTTATCTACTTCAGCTGCCACTGCGCCAAAAGCAGTAAACGCCGCTACGAATGAAAGTAATAGTCTAGAAAACATGGGTTATTCCTTACTCGTGTCACCAGAATCGCCTGAGCCACCAATGCTGTACAGTACCTGACCAATCAGGTCTTCTAATACTAATGCAGATTTGGTGTCTTCGATGGTATCACCATCAACAAGCATTTCTTCATCGTCAAAAACAAAGCCCGGAACCAAGCCAATGTACTGCTCACCAATCAATCCTGATGTCAAAATTTGCACACTAGAAGTCTCAGGGAACTGGTTGTACTGGCTGTTAATCGACAAGCTCACGACCGGTAATAGGCTATCAGGGTTAAGTGTAATGTTACTTACACGACCGATAACAACGCCACCAACTTTCACTGGAGAGCGAACTTTCAAACTACCAATATTATCGAACTCGGCTTTCAGGGTGTAAGTATTGCCAGAGCCAATGCTTTTTACGTCAGCAACCTGAAAAATCATCACAAGAATCGCGCAAATTCCTGCTAATACAAAGCTGCCAACCCATAATTCTGTTTTACGTGTTTGTTGCATGATTAATTCCCAAACATCAATGCGGTCAGTACAAAGTCTAGTCCCAGTACTGCTAAAGAAGAATGCACAACAGTGCGCGTCGTTGCTCGGCTGATCCCTTCCGAAGTTGGAATAGCGTCATAGCCATTAAATAGAGCGATCCAAGTAACGGTAATCGCGAACACGATACATTTGATCATGCTATTACCGATGTCTTGACCTAATTCAACCGAAGATTGCATCGCAGCCCAAAAGCTGCCGTGGTCTACGCCTTTCCAATCCACACCGACAATCTGAGCTCCCCAAATGCCAACCGCCATAAAGATCATAGCTAATAGAGGCATTGAGATAACACCAGCCCAAAAACGCGGTGCGATAACACGTTTTAGTGGATCGACGGCCATCATTTCCATACTAGAAAGCTGCTCCGTTGCTTTCATGAGTCCGATTTCTGCAGTCAGAGCAGAACCGGCACGACCAGCAAACAAAAGTGCGGTAACAACAGGGCCAAGTTCACGTAGCAACGATAGAGCCACCATTTGACCAAGGCTACCCTCTGCACCATAGTCCACCAGCACAACATAACCTTGCAGACTAAGCACCATACCGATAAACAAACCCGAAACGACGATAATCGCCAATGACTGAACGCCAACCGAGTAAAGCTGTTTAATCAGTAACGGAAAGTTTTTTATTGGCTGAGGTCGAGTCACCAAGGCGCCAATGAGCATTAAAGTCGCGCGACCAAACGCTTCACAGATGGCGAGCGTGCGTCTTCCCAATGAAGCGACAAATTGAATAAAGCTATCGGCCATCAAATAAGTCCTTTTCGATACTTTGAGCAGGGAAGCGGAATGGCACTGGCCCATCAGCTTCACCTTTTAAGAATTGCTGCACGCGAGGATCAGGGTTATCTCTCAGCTCTTGCGGCGTACCAAAGGCTATGATTTTGCCATCGGCCATCAAGTAAACCCAATCGGCAATACTCATCACTTCAGGAACGTCGTGAGAAACGACAATTGAAGTCAGACCTAGTGCTCGATTCAAATTACTGATCAATTCAACCAGCACACCCATGGTGATTGGGTCCTGCCCAACAAACGGCTCATCGTACATGATGAGGTCAGGGTCAAGTGCAATTGCACGCGCTAACGCAGCACGTCGCGCCATACCGCCAGATAACTCGCTAGGCATCAGCTTTGCCGCGCCACGTAAGCCGACGGCCTCAAGCTTTAGCAACACCATGGTACGGATGAATTCTTCAGAAAGTTCTGTGTGTTCACGTAAAGGAAACGCCACGTTGTCGAACACGTTCAAGTCAGTAAACAAAGCGCCCGACTGAAATAACATGCTCATTTTCTTTCGAGCGTGATAAAGCTTTTTACGAGATAGTGATGGGATATTGTCGCCATCAAACCAGATCTCTCCTTGCTCAGGATAAAGCTGCCCGCCTATCAGGCGCAGCAGTGTCGTTTTACCAATCCCTGACGGCCCCATAATGGCGGTCACTTTTCCTTTTGGCACATGCAAATCAACGCCATCGAAGATCTTGCGTTCGCCGCGTGAAAAAGTGAGATTGTTAACGGTAACTAAATCGTTGTTCGACATACTATCTCTTCTACTGTTTGTGAGCGGTTCTCACAGAGTTGCAATCCAACTCAACCCCGATTGTTTTCAAGATATTACGTCGAGAATATCCTAAAGTGACTTCGGTACACTTATTAGGCTGCAATCATAAGCACATTGAACGTTAATTAAAAGCACTGTTCAATTAAATAAAGCCCGCGAAATTCAAGCAATTCTTCATAAATTATGACGAAATGACAGGAAGGTGTTTATATCCCATGCCAGATTAACCGTATTCTGAACGACGAGTATATGAGCAACAATTAAACACAATTTCGTTACTAACCTTTAATTTATTTGTTGTTTATCTTCCATTTTTGGCCGCAAAAGGTCAAAATTAGCGGTTACTCATTTCACTTATTTTATTACTTAGGAATCATCATGCTCGAAGCCGTAGCGTTGCTTATCGTCGGTCTTGTTTTACTTGTTTGGAGTGCAGATAAACTTGTTTTTGGTTCTGCCGCTCTGGCCCGCAACGTCGGTATTTCACCTCTAGTGATCGGTATGACCATTCTAGCAATGGGCTCTTCGGCACCAGAAATGATGGTTTCTGCGACTGCAGCATGGGATGGCAAAACCGACACTGCTGTAGGTAACGTTCTGGGTTCAAACATTGCCAACATCGCTCTGATCCTAGGTATTACAGCCCTAATTAAACCACTTTCTATCAGTTCTGCCGTTATTCGTCGTGAGCTGCCTTTGATGATAGCAGTGACGGTTCTAGCGGGTATTTTACTTTGGGACAGTCATCTAGGTTTCTACGAAGGTGTACTGCTGTTTGTTTTGTTTGGTGGCTTCTTATTTGCCATGCTGCAAATCAGCCGCAAAGAACAAAAAGCGGGCGATGCTTTCGTTGATGAGCAAGAGTCTGAAGTTCCAGACGGTGTGAGCAACTCAAAAGCCGTTATGTGGGTAGTGATTGGCTTGATACTGCTTCCTTTGGCAGCAAGCATGCTGGTTGATAACGCCGTGGTTATTGCTAAGTACTTCGGCATGAGTGATCTCGTTATCGGCCTAACCATCATTGCCATTGGTACAAGTCTTCCTGAACTTGCTGCTTCTCTTGCTGGCGTTCTAAAAGGCGAAGACGACATGGCTGTGGGTAACATCATCGGCTCAAACGTATTCAATATTCTTGCGGTAATGGGCCTGCCAGGCATCATTAACCCTTCAACCTTGAGCGAATACGCAATGGGTCGTGACTTCTGGGTGATGCTAGGTGTATCTCTACTCTTGGTAGCGATGTGTCTTGGTAAATCACGCAGCATTAACCGCCTTGAAGGTGGCATCCTGTTTGTGTGTTTCTTGGCTTACCAAGTGTACCTATTCGCAAACATGGCCGCTTAATAACATAATAAGTAAAGACAAATTGGAGCACTGATATGTCCACTCAATTTGATTTTCGCGCTGCTGCTAAACAAGTTCTCGATATCGAAGTAACGGCCTTACAACAACTTGACCAATACTTTGACGCGCAGTTTGAGCAAGCTTGCGAATTGATTCTTTCCAATAACGGCAAAGTTGTCGTAATGGGCATGGGCAAATCAGGTCATATCGGCAACAAAATTGCTGCGACCCTTGCAAGCACTGGCACTTCAGCATTTTTCGTTCACCCTGGCGAAGCTGCGCATGGTGACCTAGGCATGATCAGCGCTGGTGACATTGTTATTGCGATTTCAAACTCGGGAGAGTCTCATGAGATTTTGTCTCTATTCCCAGTTTTGAAACGCCTGAACATCAAAATCATCAGTATGACAGGCAAGCCAGAATCAAATATGGCGAAACTGTCCGATCTGCATTTGCAAATTACAGTCCCTAAAGAAGCTTGTCCGCTGGGCCTTGCTCCGACAAGCAGCACAACAGCGACGTTAGTAATGGGCGATGCCCTTGCGGTTGCGCTATTGCAAGCTCGTGGTTTTTCAGCAGAAGACTTTGCCTTGTCACATCCTGGCGGTGCACTGGGAAGAAAATTGCTGCTTAAACTGTCTGATATAATGCACTTCGGTAATGCACTACCAAAAGTATCACCGGACGCTCTGATTCGTGACGCCTTACTCGAGATTTCTGAAAAAGGCTTGGGTATGACCGCTATTGTCGATGAGCACGATGCTATGCTTGGTATATTCACCGATGGTGATTTACGCCGTACTCTGGACAAACGCATTGATATCCATACCACAGCAATCGGTGATGTAATGACGAAGAACCCAACCACCGCGCACCCAGAAATGCTGGCTGTGGAAGGACTAAACTTAATGCAAGACAAGAACATCAATGCTCTGATCTTGTGCGATAACAATAAAATTGTTGGCGCACTCAATATGCATGATTTACTTAAAGCAGGCGTGATGTAAGATCGCGCCTCCAAAAGACTTAACGATTTGATTTAACAGATTAAGGCAATGGTCAGGGAAGTACTGAGCTAAGATAAAGGCCTTTATTTTATGAGTTTTACTCGCCTTATTTATTTGCTCTTGGTTTTTGTTGTCGCTTGGTGTGGTTATTACCTACTCACGCCAAAAGGTAATGAAGATATCCAAGTAGCACCAAATTTAGAACTGCCTATGTTCAGTGGTACTGGACTAGAAAATATCACTTATGGTGAAGATGGTGTCCGCAGTTACATCATCCGTTCCACCAACTTGGATCACTATGCCAAGAGTGGAGACACGATTTTTAAAAGCCCAACACTGATGGTTTACCGCGAAGGTAGCGTTGTGGAGTGGAAAGTTACTGCAACAAGAGCAGTACTAGATGAAGACCAAATTCTGACCTTGTACGACAAAGTACTTATGCAGAATCTATTGCCTGATGCGAGTTTCGACACCATGGCAACAGACAAACTGGTCATCAATCTAAGTAATCGTGATTTTAAAGCCGATCAACAAGTGATGTTGGTTGGACCGCAATTTGAAACTACCGGAGGCGCAATGCAGGGCAACTTAAAAGCTCACACTGCGACTCTGACTGATGAAGTTCAAGGTCGATATGAAACCGTTACACCTTAGCCTACTGGCATTGGTTTTAGCAGCGCCACAAGCGTTAGCACTTAAGTCGGATACTCAACAGCCGGTTTACATCAATTCAGACACCCAACAGGTGGACATGAAGAGTAACCAGGTCATCTTTAAAGGTGATGTATCGCTTAAGCAAGGTAGCATCAATATCGATGCTGATAGAATCGTTGTGACTCGCGATCCTAAGACCGAGTCTATCAAGCAGATCCAAGCATTTGGTAAGCCTGCTACGTTTTCTCAGTTGATGGACGATGGCAAAACGCTAAGCGGCCAAGCAACTGAGTTAGACTACCGCATCTCTACTGATGAATTGACCATGAAAGGTCAAGCGCAACTGGCACAAGACGGCAATACCATCAAAGGTTCGTCGATTCGTTACCAAATTGGTCAACAGAAGCTAGTCGCTGACAGCTCGAAGGATGAGCGCGTAACCACCATCCTACAACCGAACCAAATCGAGAACTAATATGGCAGTACTGAGCGCAAAGAACCTTGCGAAGAGCTACAAAAAGCGCAAGGTCGTTACCGATGTAAGTCTCGAAGTAGAGTCTGGCCAAATTGTTGGTCTTTTGGGTCCAAACGGTGCGGGTAAAACTACATCGTTTTACATGATTGTGGGTTTGGTGCCACGTGATGAAGGCACCATTACTATCGACAATCAAGATATCAGTATCCTTCCGATGCACAGCCGCTCACGTTTAGGTATTGGCTATCTGCCACAAGAAGCATCGATCTTCCGTAAGCTGTCGGTAGAAGACAACATCATGGCTGTTTTAGAGACTCGCCAAGAGCTTACTCGAGAAGAACGCCAAGATAAGCTTGAAGATTTGTTGGAAGAATTCCACATACAGCACATACGCACCAGTGCGGGTATGGCACTATCAGGTGGTGAGCGCCGCCGTGTAGAAATCGCCCGAGCACTGGCCGCTAACCCTCAATTCATTTTGTTGGATGAACCGTTCGCGGGTGTTGACCCAATTTCGGTTAACGACATCAAAAAAATCATTGAACACTTGCGCGATCGCGGCCTTGGCGTGTTAATCACTGACCATAACGTTCGCGAAACCTTGGACGTTTGTGAAAAAGCCTATATCGTAAGCCAAGGACACCTAATTGCATCGGGAACTCCGGATGAAGTTCTCAATAACGAACAGGTGAAACAAGTTTATCTCGGCGAACAATTCCGTCTATGATTACATTAGGAACGGTAAGATTCTGAGCATTACAAGGTAAGTAACACTGAATGAAACCTTCATTACAACTCAAGCTAGGTCAACAGTTAGCCATGACGCCGCAGCTGCAGCAAGCGATTCGTTTGTTGCAATTGTCGACGCTCGATCTTCAACAAGAAATCCAAGAAGCACTTGACTCCAACCCGCTACTGGAAGTTGAAGAAGGCCACGAAGAACCTCAAGCAAACGGTGAAGACAAATCAGCGTCTGAATCTGCTGATAACAGTGCGAACGAAGCCAACGATGCCTCAGAGCCCGATCTGCCAGACAGTTCAGATGTGATTGAGAAATCAGAAATCAGCTCTGAGCTAGAAATCGATACCACTTGGGATGACGTTTACAGCGCAAACACCGGCAGCACAGGCCTAGCGCTTGACGACGACATGCCTGTCTACCAAGGTGAAACTACCGAATCGCTGCATGACTACCTTATGTGGCAGTTAGATTTAACACCTTTCAGTGAAACCGACCGCACCATTGCCCTCGCCATCATCGATGCCATCGACGACTACGGCTACCTAACCCTTTCTCCTGAAGAAATTCACGAGAGCTTCGACAACGAAGAAGTGGAGTTGGACGAAGTAGAAGCAGTACGTAAGCGTATTCAGCAGTTTGACCCACTTGGCGTTGCTTCTCGCAACCTACAAGAGTGCTTGTTACTGCAACTGGCGACATTCCCTGAAGACACGCCGTGGCTTGCTGAAGCAAAGATGATTCTTAGCGATCATATCGATCACCTTGGTAATCGCGACTACAAGCTTGTTATCAAAGAGACTAAGCTTAAAGAAGCGGACCTGCGTGAAGTATTGAAGTTGATTCAACAACTTGACCCTCGCCCAGGCAGCCGCATCACACCTGATGACACTGAATACGTCATTCCGGATGTGTCCGTATTTAAAGATCATGGTAAGTGGACTGTATCCATTAACCCTGACAGCATTCCGAAACTAAAAGTAAATCAACAATATGCGCAACTAGGCAAAGGCAACAGTGCGGATAGCCAGTACATTCGCAGCAATTTGCAAGAGGCAAAATGGCTGATTAAGAGCCTAGAAAGCAGAAACGAGACGCTTCTCAAAGTTGCAAGATGTATTGTTGAACATCAACAAGATTTCTTCGAGTATGGTGAAGAAGCCATGAAACCAATGGTACTAAACGATGTAGCATTGGATGTGGACATGCATGAATCGACAATCTCTCGTGTGACAACACAGAAGTTTATGCATACCCCGCGTGGCATTTTTGAATTGAAGTACTTCTTCTCTAGCCATGTTAGTACAGACAATGGTGGAGAATGTTCGTCCACAGCAATTCGTGCTCTTATCAAGAAGCTGGTCGCAGCGGAGAATACCGCTAAACCACTGAGTGATAGCAAGATTGCTGCTCTTCTGGCTGACCAAGGGATTCAAGTCGCGAGACGAACGATAGCGAAATATCGCGAATCCTTGGGTATCGCCCCTTCAAGTCAGCGTAAACGCCTACTTTAAGGCACCAACTGAAAAGGAAAGTCTATGCAAATCAATATTCAAGGCCATCACGTTGATCTTACCGATTCAATGCAAGACTATGTTCAATCTAAGTTTCAGAAGCTCGAAAGGTTCTTCGACCACATTAACCAAGTCCAAGTCGTACTAAAAGTTGAAAAACTCAACCAAATAGCGGAAGCTACGCTCCACATCAATCAGGGCGAAATCCACGCGTCATCGAACGACGAAAGTATGTATGCAGCAATTGATTCGCTGGTGGATAAATTAGTTCGTCAACTTAACAAGCACAAAGAAAAACTAAACAGTCATTAATCATGCAATTGAGCGAGATACTGTCACTGGACTGCACCAAAAGTGCAGTCCATTGTACAAGTAAGAAACGTGCCCTAGAAATGATCAGCCAAATTGTTGCTGAGAACACGGGTCAAGATTCTACAGAACTGTTTGAGTGTATGCTCAGCAGAGAAAAAATGGGTAGTACGGGTATCGGCAACGGTATTGCTATCCCTCACGCAAGAATGCAATCTAGCGACAAAGCCATCGCCGTATTACTGCAATGTGACGAGGCGATTGAGTTTGATGCTATCGACAACCGACCTGTCGACCTTCTTTTTGCTCTTCTTGTTCCAGAAGAACAGTGCAAAGAGCACCTCAAAACACTATCCTCTATGGCAGAACGCCTGAGCAACAAGCAAGTGCTAAAGAGCCTGCGTAACGCTCAGAGTGATGAAGAACTCTACGACATTATGATTCATCAGTAATCAGGACGATCACCATGCGATTAATCGTTGTTAGCGGGCATTCCGGTGCCGGGAAGAGTGTTGCCCTGCGCGTACTAGAAGACTTGGGGTATTACTGTGTAGACAACCTACCAGTAAACTTGCTTGACGCGTTTGTTCAATCTGTATCAGAGAGCAAACAGAACGTTGCAGTAAGCATTGATATTCGAAACATTCCTAAGAAACTCAAAGAACTGAACACCACCCTAGAGAAGCTGAAAGCTGAACTGGATGTAACAATACTGTTCTTAGATGCGAATAAAGAAACGCTCCTTACTCGCTACAGTGAAACACGACGGATTCACCCGTTATCGCTTGGTAGTCAGTCATTGTCGCTTGATCAAGCCATTGAGCTTGAACAAGAGATCTTAATGCCACTCAAAGCACACGCTGATTTAGTGCTGAACAGCAGCGGACAATCTTTGCATGATCTCAGCGAAACGATCCGTATGCGTGTTCAGGGCCGAGATCGCAAAGACTTAGTCATGGTGTTTGAGTCATTCGGATTCAAATACGGCCTTCCTTCTGATGCCGATTACGTGTTCGATGTGCGCTTCTTGCCAAACCCACATTGGGAGCCTGCGTTGCGCCCACTGACTGGCTTAGATGCGCCAATCGGTGCTTTCCTAGAACAACACCAGTCTGTACTTGATCTTAAATACCAAATTGAGAGCTTCATTGAGACGTGGTTACCACTGCTAGAGAAAAACAACCGCAGCTACCTAACGGTTGCGATTGGTTGTACTGGTGGCAAACATCGCTCGGTTTATCTCACGCAAAAAATCGGTGAGTTCTTCGCTGATAAAGGCCATCAAGTACAAATTCGCCACACTTCATTGGAAAAGAACGTTAAGGAATAACGGTGGAAATAAGTCGTAAAGTATTGATCCAAAACCGCTTAGGCTTGCACGCCCGTGCTGCGGTTAAACTGGTAGAACTGGCGCAAAGCTTCGATGCGGTGATCACCATCGACAACGAAGAAGACAAAACCGCGACCGCAGACAGCGTCATGGGGTTGCTGATGCTGGAATCCGCCCAAGGACAATACGTGACTATCCACGCCACCGGCGATCAATCTGAGCAAGCCCTTGATGCGGTTTGTCATTTGATTGAAGATAAGTTTGATGAAGGCGAGTGATTCACTCGCTTTTTTATTATCTCTAGCCAGATATCCCACATAAGTTTCACCTCCTACTTAAATTCCGATAAATAATTTTGTCGACTTTCATAAGTTGTTATTAAAAGGTGCCTAGAATTAAGTTATTATTCAAAGCATTGTAAATATCAGGAATTGGGAGGAATGAATGGCAGAGCAAATAGAATTCGACCAAGCTCACCAAGCCCTCCAAGAAGTCACTGAAGCGCTGGAAAACGGCCGCTTCGTCCATGTTCGTCGCCAACTTCAGGACATGGAGCCTGAGGATATTGCCCACCTTTTAGAAGCCTCTCCGCGTAAAAGTCGTGAGGTTCTTTGGCAACTTACCGACCCAGAAGATTACGGTGAGATTCTTGACGAGCTAAACGAAGACGTTAAAGACAGTCTTGTGTCCAAAATGGCTCCTGAAGCGCTTGCAGAAGCGACAGAAGGCATGGACACCGATGACGTGGCTTACGTACTGCGTAGCTTGCCTGACGACGTCTCACGTGAAGTTCTCTCTCAGATGGACTCCGCCGATCGTCTGCGCGTTGAAACCGCCCTATCCTACCCTGAGGATACCGCAGGTGGACTGATGAACACCGACGTAATCACCATTCGTGGTGACGTTGATGTCGACGTAGTCCTGCGTTACCTGCGCATGAAAGGCGAACTACCCGAAGCGACCGATGCACTGTACGTGATTGATGATGACAGCAAACTGATTGGTGAACTGCCGATCACCACGCTGATCACCACGCAACCTGATGTCAAAGTCAGTGAAGTGATGGAAGACGCCGACGATGCAATTACTGTTGATACCAGTGACTCTGACGTAGCAAGCCTGTTTGAACGTCGTAACTGGGTATCAGCTCCGGTTGTGGATGAAAACCAGCATCTTGTCGGTCGTATCACCATCGATGACGTAGTCGACGTTATCCGTGAAGATGCTGAACACTCAATGATGAGTATGGCGGGTATGGACGACGACGAAGATACCTTCGCTCCGGTCGTTAAATCGGCGCGTAAACGTAGTATCTGGTTAGGTGCCAACGTACTTGCTGCACTTGCCGCCGCTTCAGTATCCAACATGTTTGAAGCCACACTCGATCAGATGGCAGCGATTGCCGTTTTGATGACCATCGTCCCTTCTATGGGTGGTGTAGCGGGTAACCAAACTGTAGCGCTTGTTATCCGAGGCTTAGCACTCGGTCATATCGGTGACTCGAACAAACGCGAACTCTTGATGAAAGAAGCCGCCATCGGCTTGCTGAACGGCATTATGTGGGCGCTGATCATCGGTGGTATTGTGGTTGCTTGGAAAGGTAACTGGATGCTTGGTGGGATTATCTCAGCAGCTATGCTAACCAACCTACTGGTGGCGGGGGTTGCTGGTGTTACCATTCCTATATTACTGAAGAAAATGAACATCGACCCAGCCCTCGCAGGTGGTATGGCGCTGACGACCGTAACCGATGTGATTGGTCTGTCGGTCTTCCTCGGTCTCGCAACCTTGATGATTTAGTCTTTCTAGTGAGCCGCTGATAACGAGCAATAAAAAAGCCTGATGAACACATCAGGCTTTTTCGTATCTAGCGGTTAGCAAGCTTATTCACCAGCAACCTTCATAGTATCCAACAAGATAGAACCCGTTTGGATTTGCGAGCGTGTTTCTACATCACTACCCACAGCAACAATCTGGTTGAACATGTCTTTCAGGTTACCCGCGATGGTAATTTCAGACACTGGGTATTGGATTTCACCGTTCTCGACCCAGAAACCAGCTGCACCGCGAGAGTAATCGCCAGTCACAACGTTCACGCCTTGCCCCATGGTTTCTGTTACCAGTAGACCTGTACCCAGCTCTTTAAGCATTTGCTCGAAGTTCTGACCGGTAGAGTTCACGTACCAGTTGTGGATGCCACCAGCGTGACCCGTTGGATCCATCTTCATCTTGCGAGCCGCATAACTGGTTAACAAGTAAGTAGCCAATACACCATCAGTAATGATTTCACGATCTTGTGTGTATACACCTTCACTATCAAATGGGCTTGAAGCCAAGCCACGTAGTACGTGTGGACGCTCAGAAATGTTGAACCACTCTGGCAATACTTGCTTACCAAGGTGATCCAATAGGAAAGAAGACTTGCGGTACAGGTTACCACCGCTGATTGCCATCACTAAGTGACCAATCAAGCCTGTCGCTACGTCCGCAGCAAACATCACTGGGTATTTGCCAGTCTTAAGCTTTTGCGCATCAAGGCGGCTGATGGTTTTCTCAGCTGCTTTGCGGCCGACCATTTTTGGTGACCAAAGATCGTCACGATGGCGAGCAACGGTGTAGCTGTAATCGCGTTCCATCTCACCGTTTTGACCTACACCAATCACACAACAGCTGGTGCTATGACGGCTCGATGCGTAGCTTGCTAGCAGGCCGTGGCTGTTACCGTAAACCTTAACGCCGTAGTGACTGTCGTAGCTCGCACCATCGCTTTGCTTAATCGCATCGCTGTAGTTCAGCGCTTCTTTTTCAGCAGCAATCGCAACTTGTGCAGCGTAATCTGGATCGGGTGCGTCTGGGTGGAAAAGGTCTAAGTCAGGCACCTCTTTCACCATGTATTCTTTTGGAGCGGGACCTGCGAATGGGTCTTCTGATGTGTATTGAGCAATATCTAGCGCCGCTAATACCGTTTGCTCAATAGCTGCTTCGCTCAAGTCAGATGTGGAAGCGCTGCCTTTGCGTTGACCACGGTAGACAGTAATGCCCAGTGCGCCATCGCTGTTGAATTCAACGTTTTCCACGTCACCCATGCGAGTGGAAACACTCAAACCCGTGCTCTTGGTGATTGCGACTTCAGCGGCATCAGACTTCGCCGCAGCGATTTCTAGTGCACGTGAAACGGCTTGTTCTAGCTCGGTACGTTGCTCAGCAACCTGCTGTTTAATATCCATTGTCTTTCACATCATGTATTCGATGTACAATAGAATAACAAGAATTTCGCTTTCTCCCCACGATTCTTGTTAAAATAGTCATAATATTAATCAAAACACAGGCAACTGAAATGGCACGTAAGAATCAAAAAGCGCCATGGGAACCAGAAGAAGAGATCATCTGGGTAAGTAAATCCGAGATGAAGCGAGACATGGAAGAGCTGCAAAAGCTTGGCGAAGAGCTTGTCGGCCTTAAGCCAGCAGTTCTCGAAAAGTTTCCATTGAGCGAAGACCTACGCGAAGCAATTGCTGATGCGCAGCGCTTTAAAAACGAAGCACGCCGTCGTCAACTGCAACGCATCGGTAAGTTAATGCGTTACGAAGATCCAGAGCCAATTCAAGCGGCACTGGACAAAGTCCGCAACAAGTACTCACAAGCGACAGCCGCTCTGCACAAGCTAGAAGCGTTGCGTGATCGTGTTGTAGAAGAAGGCGATAAAGCGATTGATGACGTGATGGAACTGTACCCAGAAGCGGATCGTCAGCGTCTACGCCAACTTGCTCGCCAAGCAGCGAAAGAGAAGAAAGCCGGTAAACCAGCAAAATCTTACCGCGAAATCTTCCAAATTCTAAAAGCGCACGAAGAAGAAGAAATTTAATTCGGCGTTTAAGAAAGTAAAAAGCAGACCTTTGTGTCTGCTTTTTTCATGCCTAATTTCTGGCATTACGCCAAAAGATTAAGGCTTTCGCCACGTTCAAAGGCGTTAATATTCTCTATCAAGATCTCAGCTAAACGCTGTATCGATGAATCACTGCCCCAGGCAACGTGTGGCGTCAGCAATAGATTCGGCAAGTGCATATTGGCAATCAACGGATTACTCTCATCGGCTGGTTCTTGGGTAAAGACATCAAACCCTGCCCCTGCGATCTCACCGTGTTTTAAGCTATCCACTAAAGCTTGTTCATCCACCAAGCCGCCACGTCCGGTATTAATCAAAATCGATGTAGGCTTCATCAGCTTGAGTTCTGCCTCACCAATCAAATTCCGTGTTTCATCATTCAGTGGACAATGCAGAGTGATGGCGTCCGCATGCTCCAACATCTCGGTAAAAGAAACATAGCCTTCTCGGCACTCTGTTGCGCCTTTACGCTCGGCAAACAACACATTCATACCTAATGCTTTTGCCAGTTTTGCCGTTGCTTGACCTAATGTGCCGCTGCCAACCAAACCTAAGGTGCTACCTGCAACGTCTCCAATCGGATGCGTAAAGAAACAGAACTGCTTGTTGCGTTGCCACTCACCTGCAGCAATATCTTGATGATAACCAAACAAGTTACGACGCAAAGCAAACAGCATTGCAATAACGTGCTCTGGTACAGACCGAGTCGCATAACCTCGCACGTTGGCAACCGCGATGTTGTGCTCGGCGCAGTAGTTTACATCGACGTTATTAAAGCCCGTTGCTGCGACGGCAATCATCTTGAGGTTAGGAAGTTGAATGAGAACAGATTGGTCGAGCACCACCTTGTTGCTGATCACGATGTCCGCATCAAAAAGGCGCTCAACAACTTGTTCAGAAGAAGTCAGATCGTATTCTACCCAATCATGGGCAAAGCTTGGACGAGGTATTTGAATTTGAGCAGGGATGGTCGCGCGGTCGAGGAAGACCACTTTAGGCAGTGACATAACAACTCCTTGTTCACTGCCTAAAGATGAATTTATGGGCGAGGCAGTGTTTTGTAATCTGGTAATTTACGCGCTGGGTCGAAATAGTCAAAGATCATCGCTTCCGCTTCCGGGTAAAAATCACAAGGAACAAAGATGCTGCGCAGCCAATGGCATTTCGGATGGTAAAAGCTCAACTCAGCGGCATGCAGTTCAAGGCGCTCAGAGAAGGCTTTCGCTTCTTCAGTTGCGTAAAACTCATCGCCCACAATCGGGTGACCTAATGCTTGCATGTGAACTCGTAATTGGTGTGAGCGACCAGTGTTCGGCAACAAACGTACAATCGTCGTCTTTGAACCATCTGGATGTTCTTCTCGCTTCGCTACTTGGAACAGCGTCTTAGAAGGTTTGCCATCTTCAAAGCACACTTTCTGCAATGGACGATTCGGCCAATCACAAATCAACGGCAGATCGATTTCACCTTCTTCTTGCTCTAAATGTCCCCAAACGCGCGCGTAATAAATCTTATGCGTTAATCGGTATTGAAACTGCTTTTTTAACGCACTTTCTGCACGTTTGTTTTTAGCGAGTACCATCAAGCCAGAAGTGCACATATCTAAACGATGCACGACTTGAATGTCTGGGTATTGCTCGGTTAAGCGACTCCACATACTGTCGTGATGCTCAGCAAGACGCCCCGGCACAGAAAGCAAACCAGATGGCTTGTTTACCGCCAAAATTTGCTCATCTTCAAAAACGACATCAATCCAAGGGTCGGTTGGTGGATTGTACTCAAGCATTGCCATGGGCTGGATCTCTACAGAATAAAAACGCGCTGATTATACCCAAGAGATGCAAAGATGCATGCAGAAAAATCGCTTAAATCCTGCCTCTTTTTACCATCGATATAACTTTTAGAAATAACAAAAACAACCAAGTCAATAACGAAGAGAAAAATTAAAAAAATCACTTCGTAAATATAAATTGACAAGCTGAGCGGTAATGTTATTTATAAGCACTAGTTGACACAAAAAGGACAATAATAAATGGAATCCGCAGTATCCGATCAACCCCAATCCAAAGTCTCGCAATTCTTCCGCTCCCTTGGCCCTGGTATTCTCATGGCCTCAGCTGCCGTCGGTGGTTCTCACCTTGTTGCATCCACCAAAGCCGGGGCGATCTACGGCTGGCAACTCGCGGCGCTCATCCTGCTGGTAAACCTTTTTAAATACCCATTCTTCCGAGCAGGCGTGCAATACACCATGGGCACAGGTAAAACTCTGGTTGAAGGCTATGCAAAGCTTGGTCGCCCATACTTGTGGTTGTTCTTGTTTCTTAGTGCTGTTTCAGCGGTAATCAATACAGCAGCCCTGTTGATGTTCAGTGCTAGCTTATTGGGCTACTTCATTCCATTTTCATTGTCGATGGCATCACTCAGCATCATCGTATTGGTCACGTGCTTGGTGATCCTATTTGCTGGTCATTACAAAGCGCTAGATACACTCTCTAAAGCCATCATGACGGTACTGACCATTGCGACTTTGCTGGCGGTGGCGATTGCATTTGGTAACCCTGTAGAGCCTGTTGCGAACTTTGAATCCCCTTCTCCGTGGTCAATTGCAGCAATCGGCTTTATCGTTGTGACCATGGGCTGGATGCCTGCTCCAATCGAAATCTCTTGTTTAACGTCTGCGTGGTTAAAGCGCCAAACTAGCCAACAAGAAGTTACTGCAAAATCGGCCCTGTTTGATTTCAACGTCGGCTACATTGGCACGGCGGTATTGGCTTTGGTGTTTGTCTCGCTAGGTGCGTTGATGCTACACGGCTCGGGCATCGAGCTTAAGAGCTCAGGAGTTGGCTTCTCTCACCAACTTGTTGGCTTGTACGCTTCGACCATTGGTGAGTGGTCACGTTACCTAATTGCAGTGATTGCGTTCTTCTGTATCTTCGGTAGTACGATTACAGTGATTGATGGCTACTCACGTGTCATTTCAGACTCTCAGCGCCTGCTGCGCTCACAGCCAGAAACCGATCCGAAAGCGACGTCTGCGATCATGCTGATCGTATCGCTACTAGCTTTAGGTATTGTTGTGTTCTGGGCTTCGGCACTGCTGCCAATGTTGGACTTTGCCATGGTGCTGGCATTTATGACGACACCGTTTTTCGCGCTATTGAACTACATTCTAGTGAGTAAAACGGACTTACCTAAGCCATTGGCATTGGGTCGTAAATTGAAGTGGTTGTCGATTGCTGGGTTGATTTACTTATTCGGCTTCTTAGCGCTGTTTATTTGGTGGAAGTGGTTGATGTAATTATCTGCGAGCGACTAACTTAGCCCGTAGGTAAACAAAGCTCAGATAAAGAAAAAGGTCTTCAATTGAAGACCTTTTTTCGTTTGTATGAACGCTGATTAGTTATGGCTGACCACAATCAGACGTAGCGAGTCTAGCTGAACCTGAGCTTGGTTGATGTAACCTGTTAGCTCTTTGATTTGCTCTTCAATCGCTTCAATTTCTTCATCACGGATGTTCGGGTTAACCGCTTTCAGTGCTTGTAGACGCTCAAGCTCTGCATTCAAGCTTTGTTGCATGTCTTGATGCGCTTGCTTGCGAACTTCTTCCACTTTCTGCTCAACCAATGCGTCACCTGCTTCGATTAGGCTGTGAATGTCTTTCTGTACTGATGTCACTAGCTTGCTGCCTAGGTGACGGTTTACCGGGCTAAGCTGACGGTTAAAACCTTCAAACTCAACCTGAGAAGACAGATCGTTACCACGAGCATCCATCATCATGCGAATTGGCGTCTTCGGTAGGAAACGAGCAATGCCGCTGCGTTTCGGTGCTTGTGCATCCACCGCGTATACCAGTTCAAGTAGGATAGTGCCCACAGGTAGCGCTTTGTTCTTCAGTAGAGAAACCGCAGAGGTACCCACACCTTCGCTCATCAGTAGATCGATACCGCCTTGAATCATTGGGTGCTCCCAACTGATGAAGTGCATATCTTCACGAGACAGCGCAGTATCACGGTCAAACGTGATTGTCGCGCCTTCGTATGGCAAACCTGGGTAGCTTGGTACCATCATGTGCTCAGATGGCGTCACCACAAGTGCGTTCTCGCCTTTGTCGTCTTGGTTCAAACCAATGGTGTCGAACAGAGACAACACGAATGTCACTAGGTTTGTATCGCCATCTGTCGATGCGATTTTCTCAACGATTTGCTGCGCTTTGTCGCCGCCATTTGAGTGCATTTCTAGCAGGCGGTCACGACCTTGCTCAAGTTGTGATTTCAGCTCTTTGTTCATCTTCGCTGATTCTTCAATCACTTCATCAAGGTTTGAAACATCACCAGACGCCAGCATTTCAATCAGCGCATCAGAGTACTTATCGTAAACCGCGCGACCTGTTGGACAGGTTTCAGCAAACGCATTTAGACCTTCATCGAACCAACGCGCAAGGATCGCTTGTGATGTACCTTTTAGGTAAGGCACGTGGATGTCGATATCACGCTTCTGACCGATACGGTCCAAACGACCAATACGTTGCTCTAGCAAGTCTGGGTTGAACGGCAAATCGAACATCACAAGTTGGTTAGCAAACTGGAAGTTACGACCTTCTGAGCCGATTTCGCTACAGATAAGAACCTGCGCGCCACCCTCTTCTTGTGCAAAGTAAGCAGCCGCTTTGTCACGCTCAAGGATCGACATGCCTTCGTGGAATACAGTTGCACGAATACCTTCACGCTCACGCAATGCTTGCTCAAGTTGCAGCGCAGTGCTTGCACGAGAAGCAATAACCAATACTTTATCGCTGCGCTTCTCTTTTACTTTTTCTAGCAGCCAGTTCACACGAGAATCAAATTGCCACCAGCTTGAATCTTCGCCTTCAAATTCTTGGAAGATTTCTTCTGGGTAAAGGTTCTTCACCGCACGAGCTTCTGGCGTCATCTTGCCACCGATCATGCCTGATACACGCATTGACGTGGTGTACTGTTGCGGAATGTCCATTGGCATCAGATGTACGTTACGCTTCGGGAAGCCTTTGATTGCAGCACGCGTGTTACGGAACAGAACGCGACCAGTACCGTGACGGTCCATCAGGTTGTCGATCAGCTCTTGACGTGCTGACGCTTTCGCTTCTTCATCACTGTCGCTTTCAATAATGCGGAATAGCGGCTCAACGTCTTGCTCAGAAAGCAGTTCAGTAATTTGGTTTTTCGCTTCGTCAGGCAGTTTCTCACCAGAGAATAACGACGTGATAGCATCCGCAACAGGTGCGTATTGCTCTTCTTCTTCAACGAATGCGTCGTAATCGTAGAAGCGATCTGGATCTAGCAGACGTAGACGAGCGAAGTGACTCTCACGACCAAGTTGTTCTGGTGTTGCCGTTAGCAATAGTACACCCGCAGTGCGTTCTGCCAAGCCTTCTACCACTTGGTATTCGCGGCTTGGTTTGTCTTGGCTCCACTCTAGGTGGTGCGCTTCATCGACAACCAATAGATCCCACTCGCCTTCTAGCGCTTGCTCAAAACGCTTGCGGCTCTTACGTAGGAAATCCAGTGAACACAATACGTATTGCTGCGTATCGAATGGGTTTTCTGCTTCTGCGAACGCTTCAATACAACGCTCTTCATCAAAGATAGAGAAGTGCAGGTTGAAACGACGCATCATCTCAACGAGCCACTGGTGTTGCAGTGTCTCTGGCACCACGATAAGAATACGCTCCGCACGACCCGCCAGTACTTGCTGGTGGATGATCATGCCCGCTTCGATGGTTTTACCAAGACCAACTTCATCCGCTAGCAATACGCGCGGCGCATGACGACGACCGACTTCGTGTGCGATGTAAAGTTGGTGCGGGATCAAACCTGCGCGCATACCACACAGGCCACGCATTGGGCTCTTGTGCTGTTCAAATTGGTTTTGTAGCGCACGGTAGCGAAGTACGAAGTTGTCCATGCGGTCGATTTGACCTGCGTACAACTTGTCTTGCGGTTTGTTAAAACGAATGTGGTTGCTTAGGAAGATTTCACGCAGCACGATCGCCGTTTCTTGCGTGTCTTCACGAGTACCGAAATAGGTGTATAGACCTTCGTCTTCCAGTACTTCTTCAACTTTTAATGACCAACCTTCTTGGCAATCGATGACATCACCGACGTTGAACGTTACTCGGGTAACTGGTGCATCGTTACGTGCGTAAACTCGGTTTTCCTCTGATGCTGCAAACATCAATGTCACAGTACGAGCATCCATTGCTACTACGGTACCTAAACCTAAATCGCTTTCCGTATCGCTAATCCAGCGCTGCCCCAAAGCAAATGTCATGAATTGACTACCTCGTTGTTGTTTCTTGTTGGTCTCTACCCATCCCGATGGGCATGGATATTAGTTTAGATCTGATTCTGGCTTCTGCTATGCCAATCGTGCTTGTCATGCCACTTTGTGCTGTGCATTTTTAAGCCAGCTAAACATGATAAATCGGGCGTCGCCTATACGCAGAAAAAGGTCGCTAATCTTACTTGAAGCTGTGATTTAGGTCACGCCGAAACCGCCCAGAGGGCAAACTTTTTTTCCTGAATTAGGAATGCAATCAAATTGTAAAAAACTCATGACAATTATTAAGTTGTAAGAAGTAAATATTACGTATACTTCTATTGAGGGGCGCTTTGAGTCATGGTGCATGATTTGAGCGCATTAAGTACACGATTAGGATCAACACGGGTTTGCAGTAAGTTGTCTTGCTACTCGGTTGCGCACTAACCGACATTGCCCGACAACCTCTATTGCAAGCAATCAGAGTTAGGAAGTCTGTTCCTTCTTAACTACTAGCCAGCAAAGCCGCACTGCGGCAAGGAGACGCTATGGGCGATACCGATCGGAAACTGTTTGTACTCGATACCAACATTCTTCTTCATGAACCCTTCGCCATCTTCTCTTTCCAAGAACACGATGTCGTCATCCCAATGACTGTGTTGGAAGAACTCGACCGAATCAAAGACAGCAAACGTGATGTTGCACGAGATGCACGCGTTGCGATTCGCGCTTTGGAGGATTTATTTAGAGAAGCCACGCCAGATGAAATCTCAGAAGGCATTCCCGTTTCTAAAGACAACCCAAGCCAAGGCACCATCTCTATTTTGGCGGACTTCGAATTGCAGGAAACCGTCAAAGCCTTCGCCGACAAAGCCGGTGACAACCGCATACTCAATGCGGTGCTTTATCTGCAAAACAAACGCGCACCACGCGAAGTCGTGCTCGTAACCAAAGACATCAACATGCGTTTGCGAGCCAAAGGCGCTGGCGTGCGTTTTGTTGAAGACTATCGTACGGACCAACTGATTGATGATATCCAATACCTCACCAAGGGCTTTCAACAACGTGAAGGCGATTTTTGGAGTGGCGTGGATGAAGTTGAGAGCTATGCGCTAGGTGGAAAAACGTTCCATAAACTCAGCCGCGAACCGTTCGACCCGACCTTTATTAATCAATACGTGATTGATGAAGAGAGTGATTTTGTAGGCCGAGTAGAAACCATCAATGAGGATAAGCTCACCCTGCTCGACCTCAGCCGTGAGCGCATGATGCATCGCCGCGCTTGGGACATTACACCGAAGAATATCTATCAAGGCATGGCGATGGATGCCCTGCTCGATCCAGATATTGATTTGGTGATTCTGACCGGTGCTGCAGGTAGTGGTAAAACGCTCCTTGCTATGGCAGCTGCATTGGAACAAACCATTGAAAAAGGCATGTTCGATAAGATTATCGTAACGCGAAACACGCCAGACATTGGTGAGTCGATTGGCTTCTTGCCGGGCTCGGAAGAAGAGAAAATGATGCCTTGGTTAGCAGCGGTAACCGATACCTTGGAAGCACTGCACAAGAACGACCATTGCACCGAAGGTTCGATGAAGTACATCTGCGATAAAGCCAACATTCAGTTTAAGTCGATTAACTTTATGCGTGGCCGCTCGATCCAGAATGCATTTGTTCTGCTAGATGAGTGTCAGAACTTAACCGCTTCACAAATCAAAACCATCATCACCCGTTGTGGTGAAGGCACTAAGATTGTGTGTTCGGGTAACTTGGCTCAAATTGACTCCCACTACCTAACCCCAGTGACGTCTGGTTTGACGTATATGGTTGAACGCTTCAAGAACTTTGAAGGCAGCGCCAATATTCACCTAAATGGTGTGGTGCGCAGCCGCTTGGCTGAATTTGCTGAAGAGAACCTATAGCGAATCCCCTCCCCCTAAAAACAAAAGAGCGCTCAATGAGCGCTCTTTTATTCTTTAATAGCTTAACGTTTGATGCTCTAGGGTAAAAGTCGAGATTCCCTATCATCGCTCCTTCGTCGCGGTAGGGAATGACGATCTTTAACGTCATAGCTAATTGGTAGTTAATGCTTACTCAGTACCACCCACGGTGATTGAATCGAGCTTCAATGTTGGTTGACCAACGCCAACTGGTACGCTTTGACCCGCCTTACCACACACGCCAACGCCTCTGTCGATGCTTAGGTCGTTACCCACCATAGAAACTTGCTGCATCGCTTCAATACCAGAGCCGATAAGCGTTGCACCTTTCACTGGACGAGTGATTTTGCCATCTTCAATCAAGTACGCTTCCGATGCAGAGAACACGAACTTACCAGAAGTGATGTCCACCTGACCGCCACCGAAGTTTGGTGCGTACAGACCTTCCTTCACCGTAGAGATGATCTCTTCTGGCGTGTGCTCACCTGGTAGCATGTAAGTGTTAGTCATACGTGGCATTGGTAGATGCGCGTAAGACTCACGGCGACCGTTACCTGTTGGGTTTACACCCATTAAGCGTGCGTTTAGCTTGTCTTGCATGTAGCCTTTCAGCACACCATTTTCGATAAGCGTGTTGTATTGACCGTTCACACCTTCATCATCGACGTTCAATGATCCACGCAGATCTTTTAGCGTGCCATCATCCACGATAGTACAAAGTGGAGACGTTACCTGCTCACCCATCTTGCCAGAGAACACTGACGACTCTTTGCGGTTGAAGTCCCCTTCTAAACCGTGACCTACCGCTTCGTGCAGCAACACGCCCGGCCAGCCAGAGCCTAGTACCACAGGCATCATGCCTGCAGGTGCCGCTTCTGCTTCTAGATTCACTAGCGCCATACGAATCGCTTCATCAGCGAATTGGAAGGCTTGTTTGACGCCGTTTGTTTCAGATAGGAAGAAGTCGTAACCAAAACGACCACCGCCACCAGCGCTACCGCGTTCACGACGATCACCTTTTTCAGCAAGAACACTGATTGAAAGACGAACAAGCGGGCGAATGTCACCAGCGTAAGTACCGTCGGTTGCAGCAACCAACATTTGCTCATGGACACCACTGATGCTGATCGACACTTCTTTGATCATTGGCTCTTTAGTACGAATGTACGCATCGAGAGACAATAGCAATTCAGTTTTTTGTTGCTTTTCCCAGCTCGCTAGTGGGTTTACCGCATCGTAGTAAGCTTGGTTATCAGAACGTTTAAATGCGTGCACTTTGCCATTTTGACCTTGCTGCGCAATACCACGCGCTGCAATCGCACTTTGCTTCAAACCGTCCAGTTGAATTTGGTCTGAATAGGCGAAACCGGTTTTTTCGCCTGTGACTGCTCGTACACCGACACCACAGTCAATATTGAAAGAGCCATCTTTAATGATGCTGTCTTCTAGAACCAGAGACTCGTGCCAGCTGGACTGAAAGTAAATGTCCGCATAATCGATCTGGCGCGTCGCAATGCTCGCTAGTGTGTCAGCGATGTCTTGCTCTGTCAGACCGTTTGGGGCAAGGAGTGCCTGTTCTATTTGGTTTATGCTCATAGTTAGCTCTTTTATTTCCGTTTCAATTCATTTTGAAAGCGACTGTGTTGAGTCAGCGGCATATTCTGCCTTACTTGCTGGTTGTGTGACAAATCTATCTCGGCCACCAACAATCCTACTTGGTCATTCAATTGTTGGTGAACGCGCCCCCAAGGGTCAATCACCATGGAGTGTCCCCAAGTTTGGCGACCACACGGATGCGTCCCCGTTTGCCCGCAGGCTAGAATCCAACATTGGGTTTCAATCGCACGTGCTCGAAGCAATACTTCCCAATGCGCTTGCCCCGTCACCGCGGTAAACGCAGCGGGCACCACAATAACTTGTGCTCCTGCTAAGCGTAGCGCTTTAAACAATTCAGGAAAGCGTACGTCGTAGCAAATACTTAAGCCTACCGTACCAATATTGGTATCTACCGTCACGATGCGATTACCTGCGGTAAAAGTATCCGACTCACGATAACTGCCGTGCCCATCAGCGACATCCACATCAAACATATGCAGCTTATCGTAGTGAGCAATACACTCGCCTTGCGGTGAGAAAACCAATGTTGTGGTAGTCACACCTTGTTCAGTACGAATCGGCATGCTGCCCACGATTAAAGTCAGTTGGTTATGCTGTGCGATATCTGATAAACGCTGTTGAGTTAGACCGTCACCTAAAGTTTCTGCGTTCTGGTGGTACGCCTCTCGGTTAGCAAACTGCGTAGCGTTTTCTGGCGTCACAACCAGCTTCACACCTTGCTCAGCAGCCAATGCACATTGCTTGGCAATGAAGTCCAGATTCTCCTCGATATCTGGACCCGATGTCATTTGAATGATGCCAACACGTTCCATGTATTCAATTCCTTGTTCGTCAGAAGACTGGCCGCGTAATTACTTCGCTTGCTCACGCAGTTTTTCTGGCAACTTGTATTCACCTTTGCTGCGTGAAATCTCTTTTACGGTAGGTGAATCTAGCGGGCCTTTCACCTCGTAGTTTACCTGTGTAAAGACTTCCACTACAGGAGAGATAACCGTCGAAATAGCCAGTACATACAATGCCGTTTGAGGCGCTACCGCAAAGGCCGTCAACATTGGCAAACCCGAAGTAATATCCGGAGTGAAGTTCACTTCCGCATCCACCAAACGTGTGTTCATATTGGCAATGCCGCGGATCTTCATCTCACCGGCTAACGCATCCATCACAATATCGTTGGTAATAAACACGCCATCTTGGATTTTGCCTGTACCCGTAATTGAGTTGAATGCCATCCCTTTGTCGAACACGTCAGTAAAGTCGAGCTGCATCTTACGAATGATCGAATCAAGACTAAACAGACCCAGTAATCGCGCCGCACCGCTCACTTCGGTGATCACGCCTTTACCAAACTCGGTAGAGACATCCCCTTGCAAACTTTGCGTTTTCATCGACCAAGGCGCACCATCCCAATCAAGGTTGGCATTGATTTCAAACGGTGCTTGCTGGATACCTGAAGTGATACCAAATCGCTCCATTAAGTCACTGTTGTTTTCACCCTTCACTTTCATGGTCAGGTTTGAATGACTGCGTTCTTTCGTCAGCTCCCACCAACCACTCATATCAACACGGTTCTGACCACTACTAAAGTTTACATTCTTCCATTCAAGTCGGTTGTTACCACGCTCAACATCCACGTTCACCTTACCGACCTTGTAACCTTGCAACCAAAAATCATCGATGCTCAGCGTTAAGTTTGGCATCTCTGCATGGAACTTGCGGTCAAAGTTTGAGATAAGTGGCGCAGTTTGATCTTCGCTAGCAAACAGAGAACTACGCTCCTTGGTCATCTCATCGAAACCCGGAATGTACAAGTGCAGGTGATCCAATGAAACAGACAGATCATACGGTTTGAGGTAATTGGCTTTACCTTTCACCTCTTGGCTATCGACTTCAAGCTGCCAACTTAGGTTCTTCTTACGCGCATTTAAGTCGACGTCGTGGAACTCAATACCACCGAGCTCTAGGTTTTGCACATCCATACTGACGCGCGTTGGCAACGGAATCGTCGGCGTTTTCATACTCGACAATACTGATTGCGTCGTACTTTGTGGAACGTGCATTAAGTCCGCCCACTTATCGAGGCTCAAGTCATCTAAACGAATCGAAGCATCATGCCCCACAACTGGGCTTATCTTGAAACCACCATTGCCAATAACCAGATTAGTCGCGGTTAACTGAGGTACATCGCCAGAGATATCGATTTCCGTCTGGTACTTCGCATTAGGGATTTGTAATCGAGCCGAGATGCTTTCTTGGTTGCCAGAAGCTTGCAGTTTCGCTTGCCCTTTCTCGCCGCGTTTTTTCGCCAATGGATATGGGTATTCGCTCACAAGCTGACTAAGCTGAGCAAGCACGTCGACTTGGTAGGTAAAGCCAACATCGTTGAGTTGTAGGTCGATGTCCATTTGCCACGGCGCATGGCCAGAAACCAAACTTAACCAACGCTCGCCTAGGTAAGGTTTAAGTGGATTCACTTCCCAATCACCAAGGGTATTGATGGTCACGTTATAACCTTGCTCAGCATTCTCACCTCGGAAATCCAGTGAGATTGGTTGCTTCAACAGTTCCGCTGACAAGCCAGATGTGGTCACTACATCGTTATCGAATTTAATACGCCCTGTCGCATTTTCTAACGTCATCGGCGGCGCATCGATATCTACGCGATTGTTCTTAAGATCGGCGTAACCCCAAGCTCTCGCATCTCGGTCTGAGTCAAACGGGATATTGAGTTGGAACTCAGAATATACCGGACCACTGACTTGCAGCGCGGTCAACGCAGCGCCAACAGAGTCAACTAATGGCGTTGCCATCATGTAGTCGCGCACTTCATTACCCGGTGCGCTTGCTTTCGCTTCGATCTCGATATGGCCGCCTTCCGCAAGCTCGGGAATACGCCCCGTGATTCGCTTCGCTTTCACACCATTTAGCGTGGCAGATTTCGAATCTAGGTACATGGCATCGTTTTCAAACAACAAATCGAGCTGTAAATCTGTGATGGTCGGCCATGCAGTATCAAAGCTGAACTTCGCGTTCTTCAATCCAACCCATGCTTGGAACATGCCGTTATGCTCTTTATATGGGAAGTCAGCCAACTCGCCATACCAAAGCAGTTTTGCGGTATTGACCTTACCACCTTGAATCGCGGTAGATAGGTAGTCCGTGAGATCTTGCCCAAGCGCTAAAGTCGGAAGATAACGCCATGTTTCACCTGCGTTGTAGAGGTCAGCTTCGGCATAAAACGAAAGAAATGGACTTTGCTCTTTCGGGAAATCGAGGCGGAATGCCCCCAGCACTTGTAAGTCAGGTGTCGCCGCCGTCACTTTATCGGACCACAAACGCCAGCCATCTTCATCTTGCTGCCAAATGATGTCGACTTCACCTTGCTTAATGTTCAGTGGCGCTTGGAACACATCTCCATAAGGGAAGACATCATCAATAACGGTAACTTTCGCTTTTGCCTGTTCTAAGTTACCCGATACTTTACCTTGCACATGACTAAAGCCAGGAAGCAGTTCCCATTGTGTTAAACCCAGTTCATCTAACTCAGCAGAGTAACGCAAGGTATCTAAGCCGCCATTCATTGATAGACGAATGTCTTCCACTCGTCCTTTTGGTGCAAGCTTGTTGAGTAAATCGGTAGTGGACTCAGACTTTGGCGCCAACTTAACCAGTGGTGTTAACGCTTCAATATCTAATTGGGAAAGGTTGAGTAACCAACCATCCGGTTGCCAATCAAAGGCGACATCCAATTCTGGCCATGGTCTATCATCCGTGCGGATTTGCAGTGAGTGACCATTTACTTTCCAGCCTTCTTTATCGGGAGACAGCTTAAAAATGCCAGACTCTAATAGCAGATCATGACGACCATTTTCGTCCCACACTAGCTCGGAAGGTTGTAAGTCAACATAGGCATAACTTGGCTGGCTGCGATCAAGAGTCAGCCAAGTGTTTAAGCTGACTTTGCCTGACTCAACGCCAGACTCATCTTGCATGTAAGTGGTTAGCCAAGGTGTAACTGAGACGTCTTTCGCACTGACATAAAACTCACCCGACACATCACGCAGCGAACCGTAATCTTTGAAGTTAGCACGTACTAACAATGAGTTGAGACTGGCGTCCGCAATGCTTACCGTGCCCTCAGCTAAGTGGTGCTTACCTTGGTTACTCCAACGTAATTGCTCGATGTCCAAACGGCGTGTTTCGCCTGAAACGGATTTATACCAAATGCGAGAATCTGTGATGGTGAAGTCTTCAAACTGACGCAGCAATAAGGAGTCTAATTGATCTATCAGCTTAGTTTCATTTTTGCTGACATTCGCTTGTGGCTCTTTGTCTTCTGATTTCGACAGAAGGTCGACGGTGCGGATGTCTAACGCTAAATCGTCGATCGTTAAATCAGCGACAACCGGTTTAAAACTCAGAAGAGATTGAATCAAATCGAATTCAATATGGATTTCATCCACTGCAAAACGAGCGTCTTGATTATTCGGCAGATTCGCTTCTAAACCTTGCAGGGCGATAGAGGGATGGCTGTTACGCCAAGAACCAGCAACGCTGGTAATAGAAAAGTCAAAACCTGTGCCTTGTTTGACCCAGGTTTTGATCTCATCTTGGAAGTGGTTAAGTTGTGGCAATGCTACGCGCAGTGTGGTTACTAAGATGGCCAGAAGCACCAACAGAGTAACTAAAGTCCACGCGCAGAAACGCCCGAAACGGTTAAAACCAGAATTCACAAATTTTCCAATTACATCATGACGACGTCAAACTGCTCCTGTATGTACAGGGGTTCAGCTTGAATACGAACTTGCTTACCAATAAATACTTCGAGTTCAGCCAATGCGTGTGATTCATCACCCAGTAGTGTCTCCGCAACGTACGGTGACGCGTACACAACAAAGTTGTCCGCATCGTAAGCACGGTTAACACGGGTAATTTCACGCAAGATCTCGTAACACACAGTTTCGACAGTCTTCACGCTGCCGCGACCTTCACAAGTAGGACAGCTTGAACACAAGATATGTTCAATACTTTCGCGCGTGCGCTTACGAGTCATCTCCACTAAGCCTAGTTGAGTAAAGCCATTAATGTTGGTTTTCACTCGGTCTTTTGACAGTGCTGCTTCAAGAGAGCTTAGAACGCGCTTACGGTGTTCATCCGATGCCATATCGATAAAGTCGATAATGATGATGCCACCAAGGTTACGCAGACGAAGTTGACGTGCGATTGCTTGCGTCGCTTCAACGTTGGTATTGAAGATGGTTTCTTCTAGATTGCGACGGCCAACAAACGCGCCGGTATTGATGTCGACCGTAGTCATGGCTTCCGTTTGATCGATGATCAAGTAGCCGCCGGACTTAAGCTCGACTTTGCGTTCCAGAGAGCGTTGGATTTCGTTCTCTGTGTCGTACATATCGAAGATAGGCTTATCGCCTTCGTACAGTTCAAGCTTCTCAGTCAACTCTGGCACATATTCAGAGGTAAACTCTTTCAGATTCTCGTATTCAAGGCGAGAGTCGACCATGATTTTGTCAAGCTCAGTGCCAACAAAATCACGTAGAATGCGCTGTGCTAAACCTAGCTCACCGTACAAGGTAGAACGCGTTTTATATTTCGAGCGACGCTCCATGACTTTCAGCCATAAACGCTTCAAAAATGCCGCATCTTGAGAAAGCTCTTTTTCGTCTGCACCTTCTGCGGCAGTACGAATGATGAAGCCACCATGCTCATCACAGTAGTGATTGACAACTTTCTTTAAACGCTCGCGTTCTGTTTCACTTTCAATACGCTGAGAGACACCGACGTGACTAGCACCTGGCATAAAGACAAGATAACGTGATGGCAAGGTGATATCGGTTGTAAGACGTGCGCCTTTCGTGCCCAGCGGGTCTTTCACCACTTGCACAACGATGTCCTGTCCTTGGCGAACCAATTCAGAAATATCACGAACTTGGAATTGTTGCTTTTCGTTTTCTGCCACACATTCGGTGTGTGGAACGATATCTGACGCGTGTAAGAACGCCGCTTTATCAAGACCAATATCAACAAACGCCGCTTGCATGCCTGGCAATACTCGGCTCACTTTGCCTTTGTAGATATTGCCAACAATGCCACGACGCGATTCACGTTCTATATGAACTTCTTGTAGTACTCCACCTTCAATCATGGCCACACGAGTTTCACTCGGGGTCACGTTTAGCAGCAATTCTGCACTCATGTGCACACCTCAAAACAATTATAAAAATTCTTGAATTAGCTGATCGGTTTCGAACAAAGGTAAGCCTACTACGGCGTGATAACTGCCTTCGATTCGGGTGACGAAACGCCCACCGAGTCCTTGAATACCATAACTTCCAGCTTTATCGCATGGTTCCCCTGACTGCCAGTATCGTTCTATTTCTTCTTCAGTCAGTGTTTTGAACCACACGTCAGTGATAACGACCACTGAATGTTGTTGTTCTTTTGATACGATGCTCACAGCTGTCATCACTTGATGTTGACGACCGGACAGATTGCTGAGCATGCGTTTTGAATCTTCGAAATTTCTAGGTTTTTCTAACACGTGGTTATCGTATACCACCACGGTATCTGAGCCCAATACAACGGAATCAGGCTTAGCCATCGCTAAGCCTGCTTGAGCTTTTTCCAGAGAGAGACGCAAAACATAGTCTTTTGCTTGCTCGTGGTCTTGTTTGGCTTCCTCTATATCAGGAAGCACAATATCAAAGTCATAACCTAATTGAGCAAGCAACTCTTTTCTTCTCGGAGAACCCGATGCGAGAACGAGGGATAAGCCCTTTTTCACAACGCTACCTTACGTGCCATGCGCGACGGACGCGTCGCATAAGTAAAAACATCCATGGCCAAAGTATACAGTTTATTGCCGCTGTCCACAGAGATAATGGATTAAATACTACGTCTTGGTTCAAATATTCCCCACAGAATATGAGAAGTTCCAGTAGCACGGTAAAAAAGGCAATCAAGATAGATTGTTGCCAAAGCGCCATGTTACGAATCACCAAGAAATTCAAGGCTACTAAGTAGATAATGATCGACATCATCATCCCTCGGATACCGAGCGTAGAACCAATCAATATGTCCCACAATAAACCTAAGATCAAAGCGGTACCGACGTTAACACGGTGAGGCAATGCCAACACCCAGTAACAGGCCACTAGAAATAGCCATGACGGACGCAGCAAATCGAGCACGCCCGGCCATGGAATAGTTTGTAAGACTAGCGCAACAAAGAAGCTAACGCCGATGACCATTCGGCTTCTAAATACACTATTGGCCATCGGTTACCTCTTGCTCTGAACCTTCTTCGACATTGGATTGCAGTACTTTGTGTTGACGGTCTTCATTCGGCCAGATCAACAGCAAGTAGCGCAGGCGATCAAACTCAACCACAGGTTCCGCTTTGATCGATGCAAACTCTTGGCGAGTGTCATGATCGACATTCGTGACGGTTGCGACTGGGTAGCCTTCAGGGTAAATACCACCGAGCCCCGACGTCACTAGCAAGTCGCCCACTTGAATATCTGTACTGGTTGGGATGTGTTCCAGTTGGATTTCATCCACTTCACCGTTACCGGAAGCGATCACACGAATATCGTTACGAATCACTTGAACAGGAATCGCATTTTTCGCATCTGTTAGCAACAATACGCGTGCGTTGTGCGCTGCAACAAACGTTACCTGACCAACGATGCCTTTCTCGTTAATAACAGGCTGACCAACGTAAACACCATCAATACGACCTTTATCAATCACCACTTGATGACGATACGGTGAGGTATCTACAGCCATCACTTCTGTAACGACTTTCTTTTCGTCACGGACGAATGAAGAGCCGAGCAGTTTACGCAGGCGTTGGTTTTCTTCTTTATATTGGTCGAGCAAGATCAGCTCGCTCTTCAGGCGAAGCACTTCTCGCTTCAAACTGCGATTGCCTTCAATCAGTGCCTGACGAGTGTTTAAACTCTCGAACATTCCATCGAACATGCTACGAGGCAAATTAGCTGCGTATTGAATTGGCGCAACCATACTGTTCAATAGGTATCGGACGTTGGAAAACGTATCTAGACGGTTATCAGCCAGCATCAAGCTCGCCGACACGATGACAGCAAAAAACAGACGTAATTGCAGAGATGGACCTCTGCCAAAAATCGGTTTCATCTTGTTTTTAACCTGATTGCTACCATGATTATTGAGCCTTACTTGGCAACCAGAGAATCTAATGTAAGTGGATTCTTGGTATGGAGCAGATTGAAATTACAGAGAGCGGAAATGAAGGTGAAGCCCATGTGGACTTCACCCTGCATTTTATTCTTCAGAGAATAGATCGCCACCGTGCATGTCGATCATTTCTAGAGCTTTACCGCCACCACGAGCCACACACGTTAGTGGGTCTTCAGCGATAACTACTGGAATACCAGTTTCTTCCATTAGTAGACGGTCTAGGTCTTTCAGTAGTGCACCACCACCTGTTAGTACCATACCATTTTCAGAGATATCAGACGCTAGCTCTGGTGGACATTGCTCAAGAGCAACCATCACTGCAGATACGATGCCAGATAGTGGTTCTTGCAGTGCTTCTAGGATCTCATTTGAGTTCAAGCTAAAGCTACGTGGCACACCTTCTGCAAGGTTACGACCGCGAACTTCGATCTCTTGAACTTCATCACCAGGGTAAGCAGAACCGATTTCGTGTTTGATCTTTTCAGCCGTTGCTTCACCGATCAAGCTGCCGTAGTTACGACGTACATAGTTGATCACAGCTTCATCAAAGCGGTCACCACCGATACGTACAGAAGAAGAGTAAACCACACCGTTTAGTGAGATAACCGCAACTTCGGTTGTACCACCACCGATATCGACCACCATAGAACCTGTTGGCTCAGATACGCGAAGGCCAGCACCGATTGCCGCCGCCATTGGCTCGTCAATTAGGTAAACTTCACGCGCGCCAGCACCTAGTGCAGATTCACGAATCGCACGACGCTCAACTTGAGTAGAACCACAAGGAACACAAACCAATACGCGAGGGCTTGGCTTAAGGATGCTGTTGTCGTGCACTTGCTTGATGAAGTGCTGAAGCATTTTTTCTGTTACGTAGAAGTCAGCGATAACGCCGTCTTTCATTGGACGGATTGCTGAGATGTTGCCCGGCGTACGACCAAGCATCTGTTTTGCCGCATGGCCTACAGCAGCAACGCTTTTTGCAGAACCTACACGATCTTGGCGAATAGCAACTACAGAAGGTTCATCAAGGACGATGCCCTGTCCTTTTACGTAAATTAGAGTGTTGGCAGTACCTAAATCGATAGATAGGTCGTTAGAAAACATGCCACGAAGTTTTTTAAACATATTCTTCGCTCATCCTGCAAAAATTTAGAAGACAAAAATTGTCCTAAATGTACCAATGCCTCGCTGTCACAGCAAGGCATTGGTACACAAACATGAGCAGAAAGCCTCAATTTCTTGCAGTTTCCTTACTTAACGCAAGAAACCGAAGTTTGTTATTGTCCGGTTAACCCCGGTTCACCCCGATAAATCACGCGGTCATTACCGCGGTGAATACCAAACGTGACGACCGATGATGGGTTTTCTTCTGAGCCATCTTTATCCCAGTCGTATTTGAGCCATGGGATTGCATTTAGAACACCATCAAGCTGAAGCCACACACGAGTTTGTTGACGGTAAGACTCCGCCTCCATTGCAGTAACTGAACGAGAATAACCTGAACTAACTCGACCACCAGCCCCTAGAGAAACAACTTTAGCAGTATTATCTGTAGGCCAAATATGTACCTGAGAGCTATCTTCAGTTTCCCCAAGTACACTAGTTTGACTGTCATCAGAGTTGGCGATAAAACGGCTGCCATTCCAGTATTCAACTCGAAGTGGTACTCGCAATGTCGTACCTTGGTTACCGCCAACATCATCTAGGTCGACACGACCGAAGCGGATATCGGGTTGTGGAGCCAAAACAGAATCACTCTCGATTACCGTCACAGGATCCTTACTAGCACTTGAGCCTGTGATTGAAATTAATGTGTCCTTACCTTGCTCAAACAGGTTGAAAGGCCCATCAGGGTAATGAGCTCCATTTCCCTTCTCTACAAACAAACCATCACTACTTGAGCCCGTATAAATACCTACACTTCTAGAATCCGCGAGCGACTTACCTGAGTTTTCCTTCCATGCTCCGCTGTACGTCTTAACAGAAGAGAAACGAGACGTGTACGCCCCATTCTCATATAGGTTGAACTTTGCCAGTAAAGAGTCATCAAAATATGTGTAGTTAGTTAAAGCACCTTTCCCCGCGTTTAGAGCCTCAACATAGAACTTACTCACTCCAAACGGCTGATTCATATAAGCAAAGCTCTGCGCATTGGGATAATCCCAGTCCACACTTTCATCTGGGTAAACTTTAAAGTATTTAGGGTAGAATCGACCAATGACTCCTTTCGCGGGCTCAATCACAAATGCTTTACTACCCAAGTAGGTTTCTGGTGGCGTTACTGTAAACTCAAACGCCCCAACCTCGGAAACACTTTGCTCAATTGAATCTTTTGCATTTGTTGGCGTATCATGATCATACACGTCCTTACCTAAAACCCCGACTGACAAAGCGCCAGTCGTTGGATAAGTCACTTTATGAGCGACAGATAGCCCTTCTTGCTGATAGTTTTTCGCCAATGCTCCGCCAAATTGATACGCTGTTACGAACATATCGAAAGGTTCACCAGCAGCCACAAAACCTTGAGAACAAGAACCTGAACTACATAGTCCCCCATCAGTTGACAGCGTCAGGTATGCAGGGAAACTAACAAAGCTATTCTGGCCCAAGGAATCACTTTCATCTTTAATTCTTGCCTTCAGCGCAACCTTGCCAGCTTCAGGGTATCTCAGGTTAAAATATGCTTTACCTTGGTTATTAAAATAAACATTTGCGATATCAACATCAGTTGTTCCAACACTAACTTCATCACTGAACTTACCATCTCGTTTTTTGAAAGAAATGTAAGCTGGTACTGATACTACGTTACTTTTCGGCTCTATTCTTTCGATAGACAGCTGAACATCTCGATTTTCGCCGTTACCACCTTGCTGACTTGGCAAGCTACAAAACTCTAAATATGGTGAGCTTTGGTTGCTATATAATGCATCTCCGTCAGTGTTAAAGAATGGCTTACCTGCGACTTTATCCGGCACAGTGACCCCTAATGCAGCAGAGTTAAACAAGATATTACAGTTTTGTTCAGATAGCGGACCACCAGCGATACGACACTTCGCACCGTCAAAACCAAACTGCGGAACCGAGCTACTTGCAATCCCAAGCTTTGCGGAGCCTGATTGGAATGCTTGTAACTTCAATGACACTGAGTCAGAGAACGTAACATGATCGCCACCTTCCCATGCCACAAGAGAATCAGATTGAGGTAACAAGGAGACCGTCACTGGATCAACTACAGCTCCTGGATTCGCATTCAATATTGAAGAAGGATAAGTTTTTGAACAAGATTCATCCATGCAGGCACGAAGCGTAACTTCAGAGGCCTGACAAATACTTCCTGTCCCTGCGTAATCAAACTCAAAGTGATGAATACCGTCCGTAATTTTTTGGTATTTATCAGCACAAACTTGGAAGTTATCCATTTCGTGAGTATTAGTATAATCACCAGTAGAGGCTGTAACCGAGATACGGAAGTTTTCCGGAGTATAATTAAAACCTCCCTCAGTTAAGACGTCAAAGTCACGAATAACCGTACTCCACTGCCCATTCTTGATTTTTCGTTGAACAGAAAGTGTAATAACGCCAGATTTTCGTGAATTTAAAATAACTTTATAGCGATGGCGCTTATTTTTACGATTATCTAAATCACCATTAAACTGCTGACCTTTAATGTATTTATATCCGCGTAACCATTTCCCATCACTATCTTTTAAACCAGCGCCCCGAATACCAACATTGTTAGGAATACCATTGCGAGCTAGATTTTCTCCACCTTCTCGATAAAAGTTACCGTACTCATCGATACCAATACCCAACCAACCACCAGCAAAGCCCTCAACATCTTGTGAGACTTCGTGTGAGTGGTTTTTTCTCAATTTCATACCGTAGCCTAGTGGACCACCAAACGCTCCTGTTTGGGGAGGAACATTAGCATCAGAAATCACGAGAGCTACACCGTCGGCACCATTACGAGAGCTACCATACGCATAGTGATCAAACTCTATTTCTAGATAATTCTCTTTGGATGGGAACAAGTAATTGTATGCCGAAGCCGTAGCTTGACGAGCACGATTATCATTTAACCTGAAGCGCCCATTAATTACTTGTGGCTTAACACTGCTGCCGTAACCAATAACAGACCAGTTATCTACATTAGATGAGCTAAACGTTTCCTTCGGTAATAGATTACACTGTTGGACTGGAGGCTGAACTGGACAAGAGTAATCTGGCTTCTTAATAACTACACCGTTTTTCATGGTTAGATGTCGAGACGTCACAGAGCCATGAACAGTTATTGGGTTCTCAAAACTAATGCGATTTGCTAATACAAAGCCATAAAAATCAGGGTTGCGAGTTTTGAAAATTATGTTCGCATCAGGAGCATAAATCGTTACATAGTAATGAGTAGTTATCGCAATAGGGTTATTGAAGATTACAGAATCCCCACTGACATTGATTTTCGACTGGTTGAAAAAAGTGTACTTACCATGCCCAGTATGACTCCATTGCCCGAGAGTTACCTCTGCATCTTCGGGAATCACTAGGCGCACATCATCATTTGTCCCGACCTCCATAACTAATTTCTTGATATTAGTTTGATTTGGAAGAATGACTTTCACTTGATCATAAGGTGAGTTGTATTGATTTACATCTAGCGTATCTAAATTCGATGTAACTTGAATTTCGATCCCTGTTTTTCCATCAACTGAATACGTATTAGCTCGACAAAGACTATTGTTAGAACAAATCTGTCCTATATTTTCAGCAGTAATACGTAATGTACCATCGCCAAAGTTGGTAGCCACGCCCAGTGGTTCATTCGCTTTTCGGCTTTCTAGGTAGCCATCTTTATTACCCACATCACAGCCAGCATCTGAGTCACACATTGGCTCCATATATAAACGATCTTGAGCATCCAATTGACTCACCGTGTCAAAGCCCGCCAGAATAAATTTTGATTGTCTCGGAGTAGGCATTGAGCTTGAGTAGCGAAATAAATCTTGTTTATCTGTAACAGTATAATAAGCCTTGTAGTCTTCTGACCAACCTAACGCCCGCGCAGATTTGTTTGGCACAACAAGAGTGTTATTTGTAACGCCTTTCATACCTTGAATCGGTTCTGGGAAATACTGACAGACATTATCAGGGATTTCAGGCTCAACAGGGTTAGGTTCGTCACCATCACCACAATCTACGTTGCTTGGGCTGCCAGAATGAACAAGGGAAAGTTTACCATTTTTCAAATCAACGCCAGATTGGGTTTCAATAAGTAGCCAGTGACTCTCACTAGCAAACTTGCGGTAATACTTCAGGGTCGCAGATGATACAGAGTAGTCAATACGAATATTATAACGCTGACCTTCTAACAAGTTTGGTTCATAAAAGTAATGATTTGAATTGGAAAGACGGTCCGTTGTGTACCAAAGAACTTCATCAGGGTGATTACCATTGTGCTCAAGAAGCACATAACTATTATGCGCAGGACCTACGACATCAAAAGTAACTTCAAAGCTTTTATTCCCCCAAAACTCACACGTCCCAGCGAAAGCAGGAAATACAAGTAAGCAAGCAATGGTAGCCACTACCAAATTAAACAGTTTTTTCATTATTATTTACTCCCTAACCCAAATCTCTTGTTGTCGCTGTACTTGTGCAACCCCGGAACCACAAATTGCTGTGGCTTGCACCCTAAATAGAGATTCAGCTTCAGAGGTACCTGCGTTAAAGGTACCAATGTTTGAACATGTCATAGCACGTAATTGACAACCAGTGCCTTGCGTAACATTTGGTGTAGCGCCACTTACCGTATTGGCACAAAAATCGGCCACATCTGGAGTAGTGTCGTTTAAAGGATAAAGCTGAGTTAGTGCCCACTCATTGGCAGATTGCGCAATAAACCAAGCTTTCGTTCCTAAGAATTCTCTGGTTAACGTGCTTTGGTTTGACCAACTCACCTTCATTAAAGATGCGGCTAGATAACCCATCACAATAATGACGAACAATACGACGATCAGGACATTACCTTGCTGAGCTTTTTTATGGGACATTTAGCACCTGTACGTCTTGTTGGTAAACACTACGCTCCCCATTTTGAGTGAACTCTAAATTGATATGCACGATACCGCCACGTTGAAGTGTTGGCTCGAGGTAATGCATATCGCTAGCGGAAGTATCTACACTGTCCGCGACCGTAATATCATTCCGTATGATTCGACCATTGTCGAAGCAATAACGAACTTCAGAGTTATCTTGATAGATATAATGACGGCTAGAAATGGAAGACCCTCCAATCGCACTAGCTGCACCACTGACAACAAAAACATCACCAGTTTTCGCTAGATTGCCAACCGCCAAACTCTGGGGAGAGGCAGATTGCAAATCTTCATAGCGGCTTGGATTGATCACCATCCAACGATCCGCTGGAATAGGATTCAATGTAGAGTCATTGCCTAGCAGAAACTCTAAATTGTTATTCGTCAGCGTGTAAAAACCAGAATATTCAATCGGCATAAACTCCAAGCAGTTAATCGTTCCGGTAGGGACATGAAAGCTGTTTGGGACTGCGTGACGAATTTCTCGCGACATTTTCTCTAGCACAAACTGCGCTTGCGTTTGCATTCGTTGGCGGTCAATCGTGTCTGCGTATCCCTTCATACCTAGTTGCACGTAACCCGCAATACCAAGCATGATGAAGCTGCCGATCACGATGGTGACGATCATTTCCATTAAGGTGAAACCACGAATTTTCATCAGTAGTTACCTCTTATTGCAGTTAATGTCAGAGCTTGAGCGTTACTAGCAAAAATCGTAATCGTGACTTTTTTATAGTTAGTGATTCCTGTCGGTGGTGTTGCTGTCAGATTGTCATATGCCACACCAACTTCAACTCGGAAGTTTCGGTACTTGTCTTCACTACTTGTGCCCAAAATATCTGAGATATTGCCACGGTTCGTCCCTTGGCATTGACTCGCCGTCGTTGGTGTACTCCAACAACCGATGTAATCATCTACATCGTCAAAGTTTTCGGGGATAGACTCACCAGAATCAGGACCAAGATTGGCTGGTAAAGTGCAGGAAGTCGAATCCTCACCACAACGTAATAGACCGCCATCAAAGTCGCTGTTCTCATCAAAACCGCGCGCCAAAATTTGCGACATAAAACTTTGCCCAAGCGCGGTTGCTCGGGTTTGGTAATGTGGCATTGCAGAGTCGCGAATTTGAGGTACGAGAAAGGAGGTAAACGCAACCATCGCTATGCCCATCAGGACAATAGCAATGATCATTTCAGCTAAGGTCATACCGAGTTGCTTTCTCATGAGCATGAACCCTCAGAGACATAACCTTGAGAGTTAATCAGCACTCGACATTGGCTTTGACCGTTTACATCACGGATAAGAATAGACACGCCACCAGAAGCAACACTCAATGGATTCCCTAACAAATCAAAGCTAATTGGGCTTGTTGCTCCAGTTAAACTGAACGTTGCAGAGTCATCTTCAACTAAATCACTTCGAGCCTCTTTCGCACTACCAGTTAATGAACATGCCTCCACTGAACCAATACAATTAGAAGAGACTTGTAACTGAAAATTATCATTGGTGGTTGAGGTATTTGACTGCATACGATTCACCTGTACTTGGCGAATCACTGAAATAGCCTGCTCTTGAAGCGCAAACGCGGAGACACTACCTTTGCCCATAAAGCGGCTAGCAGCGTAGAGAGAAAGAATGGAAAGGAGGACGATCACTAGGATCAGCTCCATTAATGTAAACCCTAATGTAGAGCTGCGAATTTTCATAACCCAACCTTAGGCTTAGGACAAGCGAAATAAGTATACGATGAAATTATGAGAATAATGATAGGTTTATAAGTTTTAAATTCGAACTGTGAGCAAGTGTACAAATAACCGCCAAAGGTCATTTCTCTCCTTTTGAGCGCTCCAATTCTTCTTCAATTCGATCGTAAGTTTCTTTGTTGCTTAGCGTCTCAGAAACGTGCTCAGCGGTTTGCTTGGTTTGCTCCCACTTTGCTTCGTAAGTTTCTGGTTCAAAGCTGATAAATCTTGGTAATACCACATAACCGATAACACCTAAGATAATCAGCACAACCACAAACTCTATTGCACTAAGACCCGATGATTTACGCATATGAACTATTCCGAGATTAATCAAAATAAAGAGATAAAGGCCAGACTAGCTGGCCTTTATCCTGAGAATGTTAGTTTGAACCACATTCAGTAGCAGTGCTAGTAACAACAACTGTCGCAGGAGTATCTTTACCTGTAGCTTGGCTGTATTTCACACATTTCGAATCGTAGTTATCGAAACCATATGAAATGTATGGATTCGCGCCTGTGTCTACAGAGTGCTTTACAACCCAGTCTTCAGACAAACCATCAACAACTAGTGATAGTGCTGCAGATGTAGCGTCCGGGTAACCGTAAGTAAGGCCTAGAGTTGATGAACCAATGCTAATTGCACCGTCAGCGGCAGCTTCTTGACCTTCAATTGCTGCTTTACCGTAAGTAATGCCAGCCGCACCAGTCATAGCACCTTTCAAGCCATCAAGTGCTGAATCACGAGCATCATCTTGCAGGTTAAGGAAACGTGGTGCTGCAGTTACCGCTAGAATACCTAGGATTACAATTACCACTACCAATTCGATAAGGGTGAAACCACCTTGTCTTTTCATTGTTTACTCTCTCTATGTAAGCATGCAGAGTGACTGCAAAGTTTATCGGTCATGCGACCATTTTGGATAATGTCAAAACGGTGTGGCATCTCAACAATAAACCAAGGTTTATCCATTGAGCCCTTTTTCTACCGCTTGAGCAGAATGACGATTCGCCATTATTAAGTTAAAGTCGTGCAAAAAAGATATCCCAAGTTTGGTTTACTTTTTATTACAACCTTTTGCTTATGGTAATGTTTGCATTATACCGACTTTCATTCCTATTTATAGTACTTAAGTGTCAAAAAATTCACTCCGCCGACATTTCGACGTCTATTTTCAGGTAATTAGCGTCTGATATAACAACAACTCTCTGTCCATTTTCATAAGTATAGTTACATGTATAACTATTACTTTTAATTGCCCCACGAATTTCTAACAACTCGCTCGCCATAATTTTACGTTGCGGGTAATGGACCGTCAGCCAATAGTCACAATCGAGTGCACCGCTTGTTCTGAAAGGTGACACTAAGCCCCCTTCAGTCATATTAAGCTCAAAACCATCCATTAACAGCAACTTAGGCTCTCCATGGACGAGCCATGCTTGGTGGTATCGCTGCACGCTATCTTGCATCCAAACCTTGGCAAGTTTCGCTCCTGTTGCTTGCGCTTCTTGCTCTATCGGTTTCAACTTTTGCATAAATGCTGCCAGCACAATAATACCGACGACACCCGCTAGAATCAGTGTCGCTCGACTTTGATTTTCGACCACGCCGTTAGCCGCCTTTGATGATGTCCAGCATCCCCCACATTGGCAGGAAGATACCCAAGGCCAACACCATAACCATGCCTGCAACAATGACCAAAAGTAACGGTTCTATTCGCGCGGTTAGGGTTTTCAAATCGTAATCGACTTCACGGTCATAGAAGTCCGACACTTCCAATAGCAGTTCATCGATACGACCCGTTTCTTCACCAACCGCAATCATCTGAATAACCAGAGGCGTAAAAATCTTACTGTTGATTGCCGTGACTGAAATGGTACTACCTGCTTCAATCGCCGCTTTCATCTCTAGAATTCGGTTCTCTAAGAACTTATTACCTAACGCTTCACCAGCTAAAGCTAATGATTGGTTAAGCGGCACACCGGACTTCAACATCAACGAAAACGTTCTTGAGAAACGAGAAAGCTGAGCACGGTTCACGATATCGCCGACGATAGGCAGTCTTAAACGCAGTTTGTCGAACTTCTCTCGACCGTCAGCTGTGGCCACCCAAGATCTGAAAATAATAAACGCACCAATGATCGCCGCGATCAGCAAACCCCAATAATTCACAAAGAAGTTCGACGTCGCGATCAAAATTCTGGTAGGCAGCGGCAACTCAACACCAAAGCGTGTAAACATGGAAGCAAACTCTGGGATAACCAGAATGTTCAAAATAAACATCGCGATAGTGATAAATACGATCACAAAAGTTGGATAGCGCATGGCTGCTTTGATGCGCTTACGCGTTTCCAGTTCTTGTTCGTAGTAGTTTGCTAGCTGTAACAAGGCTTGATCGAGGCGACCGGTGTTTTCACCAACGTTGATCATCGAAACGAACAACGGGCTAAACACTTTGGTATGTGGTTGCATCGCAGAGGAAAGGCCGCGGCCGTTACTCAATTCCGCGACTACTTCTTCAAGCGCCTCTTTAAGTTGTTTGTTCTCACAGTTTTGCAGCAGACCACGCATTGAACGTAGCAATGGCACGCCTGCTTTGGTCAAACTAAATAGCTGACGTGAAAACAGGATAATCACTTCAAGCGGAATCGCAGGCACGAGTAACTTGGATAAGCTGACTTTGCTTTTAACCGCTTCTTTTTCTAATCGCAGGTTTAGAGGAATGATCCCCTTATTCATCAATGCTTCCGCTGCCGCTTCGGAATTCACCGCATCGACTTTGCCACTGGTTGATGAGCCGTCTAAAGTGCGGCCTTGATAACGAAAAGTTGGCATTCACTTACCTACATGAAAATTGGGTCGTTTTTACCAGAAGCATCCCCTTCGCCCAGGGTCATGACTTCGTCCAAACTCACAGTGCCTTGCAGCGCAAGTTCCATCGCAGAAGCCAATAGCGGCTTGTAGTTTTCTGAGCGGCGTGCTGCTTGAGCAAAGCCCACGGCATCATTCGCGCGTAGCTTGTCCATCATTTCATGTTCAAGCTCAAGCATCTCAAACACACCAACTCGGCCGCGATAACCGGTTAGGTTACAGTTTTGGCAACCAGCACCTTTATGGAAAGTTTGCCCTACTTGATTAGGGAAGCGCCCAGCAAGCCACTGCTGACGAGCCTCATCGAGCACGTCGGTGGTTTTACAATCTGGGCAGACACGACGAACAAGACGCTGAGCCACAACCGCACGAACAGCACTTGCTACCAAATAGCCAGGAGCCCCCATATCAATCATTCGCAGCGCACTGTCTACGGCATCATTGGTGTGTAAGGTACTTAATACCAAGTGACCAGTCAGTGCAGCACGAAGGCCAATTTCAACCGTTTCTTGGTCACGCATCTCACCAATAAGGATGATGTCTGGGTCTTGACGTAGGAAGGTACGTAGCACGCGAGAAAACGTTAGATCAATCTTGCTGTTGATCTGCACCTGTGTAATACGCGGTAAGCGGTACTCCACCGGATCTTCTGCGGTGATGATCTTTTTACCCGGTTCGTTTAATTCACTCAACGCACCGTAAAGCGTGGTGGTTTTACCGGAGCCTGTAGGGCCAGTAACTAAGATCATTCCGTGTGGGCGAGAAAGCTGACGACGAAGACGAGCAAGTAGCTCAGGCGGCAAACCGGAATCTTCAAGCTTACGTAAACCAGAAGATTGGTTTAGCAAACGCATTACTACCGATTCACCGTATTGCGTCGGTAGCGTCGACATACGAATATCAATCGATTGACCACGAACTTTAATATTAAAACGACCATCTTGAGGTAAACGCTTTTCAGAGATATCGAGATGTGCCATCAACTTTAGACGCAATACTAACGCTGAGGCAATGTTCACCTCGTTTAGAAGTGTTTCATGAAGAACACCATCGACACGTTGACGCAAATGCAACACTTTATCATCGGGCTCGATATGAATATCCGACGCACCGACTTGCACCGCATCTTCAAACATGGAGTTAACCAGCTTAACAACGGTAACTTCTTCGCTGTCACCTTCATCAATTCCGTAGTCGAAGCCTTCAACGTCTTGATGCTCTGCTTGAAGCTGTTCTGCAAACGAAGCGATCTCTTTGGTTCTACGGTAATAACGGTCAAAACTATCTACTAACTGGCGTTCTGGTGCGATGATGAACTCTAAGTCGTATTGACCAAGAAGGTTCATCAGCGACTCTTGAATAAACAAGTCCGCCGGATCACTCATCGCAACACGTAATGTGTCACCATTACGGGCCACAACCATGGCACGTAAACGACGCGCGTGTACTTCTGGGAGAATTTGCACCGCATCGGCATCAACAGGAGCACGACTCAAATCAATTAAGGGCAAGCTCAACTGCTGGGACAAGAACTCAAGCATCTGCTTTTCACTGATAAACCCAAGATCAATCAGCGCATCACCCAGCTTTTGACCAGTACTGTGCTGAGCATTCAGCGCCTGCTGAACTTGGTCTTCAGAAACAATACCTTCTTCAATTAACAGATCGCCTAAGCGTTTTCTCAACTGAATCTTCATTGCGCACTCTCCAGTTGTTTTAAGATATTCAAGCGATCACGAATAAATGCCTGAGATTGATTTGAAATACCGACTTTGCCCAGCGCTTGCTTATAAGAAGCGATCGCCGGAGTGAAAGCTAATGCTCGCTCTTGTTGAATGGCCAAACCAAGCCACCAGCGCGCATTCTCAGGTTCGCGCTGAGTCAATAGTTGGTAACTTTCCAAAGCAATTTCATTTTGCTTTTGCTTTTGGGCCAACGCGGCTCGCATGGCTAAATATTCGCGACTTGGTGCTGGCGGTAGATGCACAAGTGGGCTTAATGCTGCTTCAGCTTGCTCCGCTTTCATCAACAGTTTTGATAGCGCAAGACGTAGGCTTTGGTTATTGGTGTCTAGTGTGATGCCCGACTGTAATATCTCATAAGCTTTGCGCGTATCCCCTTTTCCAAAATACAACGCCGCTAACTTCTGACGGGCCTCTAAATTCGTTGGCTGATAGCGAAGTGCTTCATCGAATGCAGACAAAGCCGTCTTCATATCATTCGCATCCATGGCTTTATCTGCACGTGCTAATGCTTTTTCTGCTAACTGTTGGTGCGTCAGTTCAACTTGCTCAATACGCATTGAGCTATCTTGTGACACATTCGACGAGGTATTCACATTCTGATTCACGCTCGCCAACAACATCGGTTGTTCTACTGATTGGTTCACTTCTGCGTTAGCAGTGAATTGCTCTGCTTGCGGAGTGGGCTTCGCCACAGGCAGCTCAACCGTTACCTTTGGTTTCTCAATTCTTTGCGTGTACACCACATTATCTAACTGAGGCGTCACTTTGCTGGTCGGTGAGTGATTCACTGCCATGATTGGTGAGTTATCAACACTGACGGTATTCATTGAAATGTTCGATGAAGATGTAATGTCTTCCATCGGTGCCGGACCTTGAGAGACCGCCCAACCTCCAACAGCAAGGCTCAATGAGAAGCCACCCACTAGCCACAGCCACGGTTTGCTTCGTGTGATACTTGGAATCTCTGCTTTCGTTAGTGCAGAAGGCGATTCTTTTTCAGCAAGTTCTGATAATGCTTTATTGATGGCACTCAAGGCTGGCTCCATCCCCAAAATTTGGGAGTTTTAAACTTAGGTTTACGCGCATCAAAGGTGTCATGCATTGCAACGTAAACGTGTTGATTCTTTAATAAGGTGCAACGGTCATTAAACGCCGTCAGCAAGGCTTTATGGCTGATTTGGTTGATCAATCTAGGGATACCCATCGCCGAACGCCAAATAGCTTTTTTCTGCTCAATCGAGAAGATATGGGCACCATTTCCTGCTTTGTCTAAACGGTTGTTGATATAGGCGACGCCCTCTTCAATCGAGAGAGGACGAAGCTGGCAACTAAACGTAATTCGCTGACGGAACTGTCTTAATTCATGAGTGCCAAGTCGCTCATCCAATTCAGGCTGACCAAACAAGACCAGTTGTATCAGCTTGTCTTGTTCCGTTTCCAAATTGCCGAATAAACGCAGCGTTTCCAGAGCTTCTGATGACAATGCCTGTGCTTCATCAACAATCAGTACCGTCTTTTTACCTACCGCATGAATTCGAATTAAACGCTCTTGGATCAGCGAAACCACCTTGAGCGGATCGCTATCTTCAATACCCAACTCACGAGCGACCGCAAACTGTAACTGCTCGCCATTTAGAGCGGGGTTGGGTAAGTAAACGAGTTCAACTTCAGATTCAATTTGCTCGATTAACTTACGACAAACCATGGTTTTGCCCGTGCCAACCTCTCCGGTCACTTTAATCACCCCTTCCCCCATTTTGACTGCAGCCATAATGGTTTGAATGGCCTCGTAGTGAGGCACTAACCCCAGAAACATTTCTGTATTAGGGGTCAGTGAGAAAGGTTGAACTCGAAATCCAAAATGCGACAAGTACATAGTCGAATCACAAAACCACGTTTAACGACAGTTCTAACACCGATTACTCAGCGTCAGGGAACCACTCTTGCAACAAGTCACGTGAACGCTCTAGCTCTTTCTGCCATGTGTTCACGCCAACAACGGTTGGCTTAAGCAGAATAACCAGTTCAGTTTTTTGCGTTACGTTATTGATGTTACGGAATAAATTACCAAGCGCAGGCACATCACCTAAGAAAGGAACCTTCGAAACCTGCTCTAGGTTTTGTTGCTTCATCAAGCCGCCAATCACCACTACGTCACCGTCTTTTGCGCGAATTACAGAGTCAGATTCACGAATTGAGCTTTTAGCTAGAGGTAACTGAATGTTTTGGAAATCACCGCCCAAGTTTAGGTTTTTAATCTCTTCTTCTACTTCAATGACAGCAGGATGAACGTGCAGGAACACATTACCTTTGTCGTCGATTTGCGGAGTAACGTCCAAAGAAATACCAGAGAAGAAAGGCGTCAACTCAACTTCAGGAACGGCATTGGAGTTCTCACCGTTACCTGCATTGCTCGACAGCTCAGTTACAAAATACTCATCAGTACCCACTTTAATCACGGACTTCTGGTTGTTTGCCGCGGTAATGCGCGGGCTCGATAGTACGTTCAAATCACCTTGCGTAGCCATGAAGTTCATCACTGCTTCAAAGTTACCATCAGAAAACGTTACATTCGTCTGTCCACCTAGCAATGAACCAATCGCATCCAAAGGCAGAGTTACTGGGTTTCTATCCACGACAACGCTGCCAGAGTTACCAATTGAGGCTGACATGTTTGACCAATTGATACCCTGTTGATAGCCATCGCTCAATGTCACTTCCAAGATTTTCGCTTCTAAAATCACTTGGCGCTGCATACGCTTTTGCGATACACCAAGGAACTCACGAACTTCGCGAATTTCATCAGGGAAAGCACGCACAGTGATCACGCCAGCTTGTGGGGTCACAACAACGCTTTGGCCTTTACCTGAGCCAATTAGGTTAGCCACCGCTTGCTGTAGCATTGGCCAGAAATCGCTTTCAGTGATGGTTTCAATGCGAGTGCCGCCCGTTGAGGTTGTTGAGCTATCACCATTGTTGTTATTTGAATCTGAAGAGTCAGAATCGTCAGAGCTGCCGCCTGAGTTTGATGTACCTGCTGAGGTTACAGAGCCGGTTACGATGCTTGTTAGCGAGCGACCAGAACGTTTGAACTGAAGGTAATCCACAGGGATTGTTACGGTACGCATACCTGCTGGGTAGATTTGAATTACCTTACCCGACTTCACGACGTCATAACCGTACATGTTTTGCACAACATTCAGCACTTCATCTAGCGTCACATCAGAAAGGTTTACGGTAATATTGCCTTGTACCGCAGGGTGGATCGCCACGCTGTATTCGGTGCCTTTAACCAAAGAAGCAAAAAAGCTACGCGCCTCAACCGCGTTGGCTTGGATTCTAAAACGCTTCAATGTTCCTTGCTGAGACGACATGTTGGCGTCTAGGTTTGGCATAAGATCGGCTTCCACTGAAGATGGAATGTCTTCTAGGGCACGACTGTTTGCTTCATTGATAGATTCATTCAGTGCTTGCTTCACTTCTACTGGATCGCGGTGACCCATAGAACAACCCATTAAGGAAGCAATCACAATTCCTACAACTAATTTGCGCATATCTGATCAGGCTCTGATTATTATTTTTTTACGTTTAAACCAAAAAGCTCTAGCTTCCACTGACGGTTACCACGCTTTAAAGTTACAAATTCACTGTTGATGCTAGCTACTCGGTAGCCATTAAGTTTTGCCCCAGGCTCAACAATACGGTCGTCCAAAATCGCTACACAGGGCGTGTTTGGCTTGCAAACGATGCTATTCAGTGTTGGCAGACGATATTGTTTCGCTTTTGGCTTTGCTTGCTCGGTAGCTGGTTTCGTCCAGCCCAGCGGCGCAGTTGGGTCTTGGTTCGCCCAACAGCTGCCTGCAATAGAAACAAGCGCCAATGAGATAATGAGTTTCTTAACCACCAATAAACTCCTCTCGTGAACCTAGGGTGTAGACTTCCAATACAAGTTTTGCTTTTGGATAATCTTCGACTTTGTAGCTGAAGCTTCGCCAGTAATAACTTGCAGGCAAGCTTTCAAGTTTTGTTAGGTAATTAGCAATTGCAAAGTAGTCACCGGTAAGTTCCATTCGAACTGGGTGCACGTAGTAACCTGAGTATTGCGACGCTTCTTTATCTTCTGTTATCGGCTCCGCAGGCAATGTCTGAAGTGACAATAAATGAATACCGCTTTGCTGCTCCAATACACTTTCTAACAAGTTCGCCATTTGAGAAGGCGTAATCAAGTGTTCAATAATTTCAGAAAGCTGCATCGATAGGTGCTGACTTTCGGTTAGCAATTGAGAAATAGCCTGATCAATCTCAGCGTTCGGATCTTTCTTTAATTGCGCTTGGATGCGTAAGATCTCGATTTCAGTCTGTTGATTAGTCTGCTTTAAGTTACGTAGCTGTTTATCATTGCTGGTAACTTCATTCAGTTTCGGCTCTAACACCAAGGTAAACAGCAGCATTACGACTGTGACAAGACCACACAAGGCAATCAATACCTTCTCTCGTGCGCTCATCTCATCGAAGCGCTCTTTTAACGAGGACCAGAATTCGTTCATTTCTCTTTGTCTCCACGCGTCTTCAATTCAAAGGTCACAATGTTGTCTTCGTTACGACCAATCTTCACATCATCAAAAGTACGTCCAACAAGGCTTATTTCATTCTTAAATTGACTCACCCAGTTTGGGACTGAGCTTGGCGAACGAGCCAAGCCTTTGAGATCTAAAGTCGTATTGTCGATACGAATTTCAGACAAAGAAATGTTATTGCTGCCAAGCTTGGCAAGAGATTCCATCACGCCGGAGTATCCAGTGCGTTGTGAATCATCATATTTTCCGACCGCTTTTAGTGAGTCACGTTTTGCTTTCACCTCACGCTCTAAACGTGCTTTCGCCGCCAACTTGTTGGTATCCGGCTGGTGTTTACGCAACTTAGCTTGCTGGCGTGTCAGCTCTGATTTCATGATATCGCCACGACTTTTAACAATCGCGATTTCATCCTCAACGCCTTGGCTCTGCCAAGTGACATAACCGTAATACAAGAAAATCAACGCGGCAGCGACACCCCAAGAGATAGCGACGTTTTTTAACGTAAGCAGGTTCTTCTTCGGCTTTAGAAAATCAGGGTAGAGATTGACACGTCGAGCACTTGATGTTGCTAATGCCGTATCAGCCAATACATGACCTGATAGCTCATGCTCCTCGGCAAGCAAAGGCGAAACTTTGGTGCTTAAACGATAGTTAAGCGACTCCACCAATTCTTTTTCATCTTCATCATCACAACAGACCTTAAGCTGATGCAATTGGACATGACGCAGTTGAGAAGAGAGGTAATCTATCGATCGTTGTAGTTCAAGCGATAGGCTATCCATCTGTAGGTCGCTTGACGGCACACCTGTTAATGGAGGCGTGACACTGCGAATAGAACGATGGAAAGCAATAGTGTGCTCAACGAATGCGCTAATACGGAAGTGACCACGCGCACTGCGTTGTAGAAGTAGGAAGTTGCCTAGCTCACCAGAGGTATCCCCCCAGATATCATCTTCAGGAATGATTGCTTCAAGCGTTAATTGAACTCGGTTTGCAAGCAGTACGATCTTGTCGAGGATTTTGCGCGAAAGCACATAAGCTTGAACTTTATTTGAGTTAGGTAACTCTGCGGCATCGGCAATAATGTCGATAGCACGTTCAGAAATAAGTTCTTTTAACAGAAACGGCAACGCCGACGGCCACTCATTGCGCGGCATCGCAGGCTTGTCGATCTGATACATCTGGTAATAGTTGTGAGAAAGCACAACTGCCAACGAGTCGTAAGAACTGGCAGCAACACTGAGTGCTTGCTCACAAGCTCGTTCCCAATTTGATTCTGTGATCTCAAATTTGGATGGTCGACTGCTTTTCGTTGGTGATGATAAATAAACTGCGTCTGGCTGAATGACCAAAAAGCACGTACGACCACCAACCGATGACCGCTTGAGCTTATCGAGTACTGCTTTAAAATCCATGATTATTATCTTTATTTTTTTCGCCAGCGATTTCTGCGTCCCAATTTTACTTGAGATTCAGATTGAGAAATGACCGTTGGTTTGGATCTAGGTAGATACTGCTCTTCTGGAGAGAAATAACGTCCCTGCCCGCCATGAACCCCTAATTCATTCAGGGTGTTCAATTCGTGCTTATTCTCAATTCCCACTGCTATTATTTTTGTTTTACTGTTTGCGGCCGCACCCAACATACTGCGAACAAACAACTGGTTCTCATGTCTCTGATCGATTTTTGTTACCAAGCTGCGATGAAGCTTAAGGTAACGAATGTCTACTTCTTTTAAATAATGGGTGCTAACGATCGTGCGTCCCGCTTGCCCAATCATGACGTGACATTCTAAACCGGCCAGCATTTTAGCGACTGGTCGCATAAAGTCTAAGTGTCTTACAAATTGTGCTTCCACAAACTCAAAAATGAGACACTTTCTTTGCTCACGTGACAACTGTAAGAGTTCATCACGGAACCATTTGAAGTATTCTCGATGGCCAAAAGGCACAACATGCAGATTAACGACATAACACTTGGAACTATCAAAGCTATGTTTAAAATCTTTTAAGAATTTATGAACAACAGCGCGATCCATTTGTGCTTCATAGCCAACTTGTCGAACAGCAGAAATAAAGCGAGACGCTTTAACAATGCCATTTTCCGGATCGCGAATCCGACATGTTAACTCTTCATGTAATGGTTTTTTATGCGCCACATCACTTATTGAATAGGCCGATTGTGCGTAGAGTATCACATTTTCAGGTGTGAGTGCTGAATCAAATAGCGTACGCCATCTCACACTACCGCGAGCTTCTTCGTCGTGGTTCCACTTCTTAAAACGACTCCAGTTGTTATTATTCTGTAACTGAGCACTACGCAATGCGGTTTCAGCTTCATCAATGATTTGGCTATGACGTTCGCCCTCTTTGTACATGGTGATACCGATATGACACCAGTTGTCAGAATCGAGAGGGTAAGGCGGATGAAGCTTTTCTAATTGGCGAATACATTGAGACGCCAAGTTTGCGACATCTTTTGCCGCTTGATGAGGTAAGAACAGGGCAAAATCAGCATTGTAGTAGCGTGAGAACACAACATCGGGATAACGCTGAACTAAGTTTGAAAGCAAACTGCCCACTTCAACAATAAACTCATCACAAGTTTGTTTATCTTGCTCTTCTTCGACAGACTTCCAATCTTGGATACGAATCAGCATCACTGAACCACGAGCACCACTTTCCAACAAAGCAGATTCAAGCTTGCTATCAAACAGCACACGATTTGCAGTACCAGTGAGCTTATCAAGAAAGGTTTGAGTACGAATAAAGGTATCAAAGCGGCTACGCTCTTGGCGCGCATCTTGAAGCTCTTCGATCAATACATCTAGCGCTTCACTAGCTGTATATGGCCATTCTCGCTCATCACCTTTGGCGTATTGTTCGACTCGCCCCGCGAGGATCATGCGTCCACGCTCTTCAAGCATTTCCGATCCTGCTAGCTGTTCTTTGAGCCATTTAACACCACGCATTAAACAGAAAATGATCAAAATGACCGCTAGCGTGATCGACCAAAGTGCTTGCATCGAATAACCGTAGCCTAGATACGGAGGAATGGCTTTGAAATAGATGGTGTAATCTTGGTTATGATTAAGCTGATACTCGTGCTCAAACAAAACGGAATTATCCATCTTATGGGAAGTATCTTTGAAGCGATAAACCACAGCATTGTTGGTTGAGAGCGTCATTTCAACAATGTTGCTTGCTTGCAGCATCTTTGGCATCCAACGTTGCATCGAATACGCTGCGTCAGGATCCTCCATCTCCTTATCAACAACTTCTACGATCCCTTCCAAATAATGGTTGAGATACTCTTGTCCTAGTCGTTTGAAAGAGAGGGTGCCACCGACAAACAAGATAAACATTGCGCAAATAACGATCATGGTGACAAAGGCCACCAGCCGCGTGCTTAGCTTAAGAGTTGGGGTATACCTCATGAATACCAAATTCCTTTTCTATTCATCATATACCTTGTTGAAATATTTATACTTGATAAGCGTTCAGTAAACAATCGCATTCGTGTGAATGTGAGAAGCTGAGGCGGAAAGAAACAAAACATCATTCGATATTTGAGCGTTACTGTCTTTTAATTACAAATTGAAATGATTGAGCCCACGATATAGGCGCGAAGATAATAAAAAAGCCGCGAAATTCGCGGCCTTTTAAACTCAATACTGAATCGACTTAGAACGGGATATCGTCGTCGAAGTCCATTGGTGGCTCGTTGTATTGCTGCTGTGGTTGCTGCGGAGCCTGTTGTTGTTGCTGAGGAGCATTGTATTGCTGCTGCTGAGCTGGCTGTTGAGGCTGACCCCAACCACCTTGTTGTTGCTGTTGTGGCTGACCACCGCCCATAGGTGCGCCACCTTGAGCACGACCACCAAGCATTTGCATTACGCCATTGAAGCCTTGAACAACAACTTCTGTTGAGTAACGGTCTTGACCACTTTGGTCTTGCCATTTACGAGTTTGAAGCTGGCCTTCAACGTAAACTTGAGAACCTTTACGTAGGTACTCACCTGCTACTTCAGCAAGTTTGCCGAATAACACAACACGGTGCCATTCTGTTTTCTCACGCTGTTCGCCAGTCCCTTTGTCACGCCATGACTCAGAAGTTGCAATTGTGATGTTTGCTACTGCACCGCCATTAGGCATGTAACGAATTTCAGGGTCGTTACCTAGATTCCCCACCAAAATAACTTTGTTAATTCCACGGCTGGCCATGATGTGCTCCGTTTCACTCTGGATCTATATAAAATTTTAGCGCATAAGAATACACGCTTTGATGTTTTGATTAAAGCCTAATCCCCATTGTCTTCTGTGACAACAGTTGGTGGAATCGAAATCTCACTTCAACCTCTAGGCGTAGCATTTTTGATTCGTTTTGCAGACATCGTTTCGCGAACCTTTGAATCTCAACGCATTTCTCCTCCCTTCCTATAGCTCTGAGTGATGATTGATGCCAACGTATCCGCGTTTTCGAACTCAAGAAACTTTACTCAAGGAGATTAAGGCGCGTGAAAAAATCGGCTTATGCGAGAAAACTTTTTCTGATCAGCATGGAAGATGATGCAGCGAAAAAGGTCGAAGCTCTGGAAAAATACACTGACATCAACATCCCTGTCATTTCGACTCAAGCTTTGATGGAAGCCAACCCGAAACACCGCAATAAAATCTTGTTGATCGACTTTAGTGAACACAAAGAACTGGTTCAATCGATCAAAAATCTGCCGTTGATCTGGAAAAATTTTGAAACCGTGGTGTTCAATGTGCCAAAGCGTTTGACTACGGATGAATTACTGACATTTGGGCAATTGAAAGGCATTTTCTACCAAGATAGTTCTTTAGAACAAATTGGGGAGGGTTTAAAAGAGATCGTAAACGGTCAGAACTGGTTACCTCGCAATGTGACCAGCCAACTCCTGCATTACTATCGCAATGTCATCAGTACCCACACAGCGCCAGCCACCGTCGATTTGACCATTCGTGAGCTGCAAGTCTTACGCTGCCTTCAAGCGGGGGCATCGAACAATCAAATGGCGGAAGAGTTGTTCGTTAGTGAGTTCACCATCAAGTCACACCTGTATCAAATTTTTAAGAAGCTCTCGGTAAAAAACCGCGTACAAGCCATTGCTTGGGCTGACCAAAATCTGATGTCATAAAACTAGATGCGCGACACAAATTCACAAAGACATTAGTTGCTCATGCTTCTTTAGGCTCCGATTCTCAGATTTTTTCCTACTTAATTCATGATTCATATGCATCTCTCGTGTTAAAGTGATGCCCAGATTCTTGATTAAAAAATGAGAAAGGATATTCCCCCGATGATTAAAAAATGTCTGTTCCCTGCAGCGGGCTATGGTACGCGCTTCCTCCCTGCGACCAAGTCGATGCCTAAAGAGATGATGCCTGTAGTGAACAAGCCACTGATTGAATACGGTGTAGAAGAGGCGATCCAAGCTGGCATGAACGGCATGTGTATCGTGACTGGCCGTGGTAAGCACTCAATCATGGACCACTTCGATAAAAACTACGAATTGGAGCACCAAATCAGCGGTACAAACAAAGAAGAACTGTTGGTTGATATCCGTGAAATCATTGACTCTGCAAACTTCACCTACATCCGCCAACGCGAAATGAAAGGTCTAGGTCACGCAATCCTAACTGGTCGTGAACTTGTAGGTGACGAACCATTTGCTGTTGTACTGGCTGATGACCTTTGTGTGAATGAACAAGAAGGCGTACTGGCTCAAATGGTAGCGCTCTTCAAACAGTTCCGCTGTTCAATCGTTGCTGTTCAAGAAGTTCCAGAAGAAGAAACTCACAAATATGGCGTAATCTCTGGTGAGATGATCAAAGATGACATCTACCGTGTAGACGACATGGTCGAGAAACCAGAACGAGGCACTGCGCCAAGCAACCTAGCGATCATTGGTCGTTACATCCTGACTCCAGATATTTTCGAGCTGATCGAAAACACAGAACCAGGTAAAGGCGGCGAAATCCAAATCACTGACGCACTGCTTAAACAAGCAAAAGCGGGCTGTGTATTGGCATACAAATTCAAAGGTCAGCGTTTCGACTGTGGTAGCGTAGAAGGCTACATCGAAGCAACAAACTACTGCTTCGAAAACCTGTACCTAAAAGACGAAAAGAAGTCTGAGCTAGGCAAACACGCAACTAAGAAAGAAGCGTAACCAACTCAAACTGATTGATGAGAAAGCCCAGCTTAATGCTGGGCTTTTTGTTTACTGTTTTTTTGTCCAGTATTTTCTTTGCACATTTCTCACACTATGTAATACTTGCGTCACTTGGTTATACATAGAGCAAAAACGATGGATAAAATAGAAGTTCGTGGTGCCCGCACCCATAACCTCAAAGACATCAACCTCACTATCCCCCGCGATAAACTGATTGTCATTACTGGTTTGAGTGGTTCTGGTAAATCCTCTCTCGCATTCGATACTTTGTACGCTGAAGGTCAAAGACGTTACGTAGAATCGCTATCAGCTTACGCACGTCAGTTTTTGTCTCTAATGGAAAAACCAGATGTTGACCACATCGAAGGTTTATCTCCTGCGATCTCGATTGAGCAGAAATCAACATCACACAACCCGCGCTCTACCGTTGGTACTATTACTGAGGTGTACGACTACCTACGTCTGCTTTATGCACGCGTTGGTGAGCCTCGCTGTCCTACGCACCATACACCTCTTGCGGCGCAGACTGTCAGCCAGATGGTCGATAAAGTATTAGAGTTACCAGAAGGCAGCAAAATGATGCTGCTTGCTCCTATCGTGAAAGAGCGTAAAGGTGAGCACGTTAAAACGCTAGAGAACCTAGCTGCTCAAGGTTTCATCCGCGCACGTATCGATGGTGAAACTTGTGACCTTTCTGATCCACCGCCGCTAGAGCTACACAAGAAACACACTATTGAAGTCGTTGTGGACCGCTTTAAAGTTCGCCCAGATTTGCAGCAACGTTTAGCTGAATCGTTCGAAACCACGCTAGAGCTTTCTGGTGGTATTGCGGTTGTTGCACCAATGGATGGCGACGGTGAAGAAGTGATTTTCTCAGCCAACTTTGCTTGTCCTATTTGTGGCTACAGCATGCAGGAACTAGAACCTCGTTTGTTCTCGTTCAACAACCCTGCTGGCGCGTGTGGCACTTGTGATGGTTTGGGCGTACAGCAATATTTCGATCCAAGCCGAGTCATTCAAGATGAAACGCTGAGTTTGGCACAAGGTGCGATTCGCGGTTGGGATCAAAAGAACTATTACTACTTCCAGATGCTAACAGCGCTGGCGGATCATTACGGCTTCGATCTTCACGCACCGTTTAATTCTCTACCAAAGAAAACCAAAGACATCATTCTCAAAGGATCGGGGCGTACTGAAGTTGAATTTAAGTACATTAACGATCGTGGTGACATTCGCGTTAAGCGCCATCCTTTTGAAGGGATCCTGAATACACTTGAACGCCGTTACCGCGATACCGAATCTAACTCGGTACGTGAAGAGCTTGCGAAATACATCTCTACTAAGTCCTGCTCAAGCTGTGGCGGTACACGTCTACGTCTAGAAGCACGTAACGTCTTTATTGCTGATACGACGCTACCGGAGATTGTTGAACTCAGCATTGCCGACGCATTGGAATTCTTCCACTCCTTGCAGCTAGAAGGTCAACGCGCCCAGATCGCTGAAAAAGTGATGAAGGAAATCAACGACCGCCTGCAGTTCTTAGTTAACGTAGGCTTGAACTACCTCAACTTATCACGCAGCGCGGAAACCTTATCAGGCGGTGAAGCTCAACGTATTCGCCTAGCGAGCCAAATTGGTGCCGGTTTAGTAGGTGTTATGTACGTACTGGATGAGCCATCGATTGGCCTCCACCAGCGTGATAACGAACGCCTATTGAAAACCCTGACCCACCTAAGAGATTTGGGTAACACAGTGTTAGTAGTTGAGCACGATGAAGATGCGATTCGTTGTGCTGATCACGTGATCGATATCGGTCCAGGTGCAGGTGTACACGGTGGTAACGTGGTCGCTGAAGGTACGATGGACGAGATCATCGCAAATCCAAACTCACTGACTGGTCAGTACCTCAGTGGCGCGAAAGAGATTGCGGTACCAAAAGAGCGTACACCACGCGATCCAAAGAAAACCGTTGAGCTACTTGGCGCGACAGGTAACAACTTAAAGAATGTTGACCTTTCCGTTCCTGTTGGCTTGTTCAGTTGTATTACCGGCGTATCTGGCTCAGGTAAATCAACGCTGATTAACGATACCTTCTTTAAGATTGCTCATACCCAGTTGAATGGCGCAACAACGGCCCACCCTTCACCATATAAAGCAATCAAAGGGTTAGAGCACTTCGATAAAGTGATCGACATTGACCAAAGCCCTATCGGTCGTACACCACGTTCAAACCCAGCCACTTACACTGGAATCTTTACTCCGATTCGTGAACTGTTTGCGGGCACGCAAGAGTCGCGATCTCGTGGTTACAAACCGGGGCGCTTTAGCTTTAACGTACGCGGTGGTCGCTGTGAAGCCTGTCAGGGTGATGGCGTAATCAAAGTAGAAATGCACTTCCTACCTGACGTCTACGTTCCTTGTGATGTATGTAAAGGTAAACGCTACAACCGCGAAACACTTGAAGTACGTTACAAAGGCAAGACCATTGATGAAGTACTGGAAATGACGGTAGAAGATGCACGTACTTTCTTCGATCCAGTACCTGCGATTGCTCGTAAGCTGCAAACTCTGATGGATGTAGGTTTGTCTTACATTCGCTTAGGTCAAGCAGCAACTACGCTGTCAGGTGGTGAAGCTCAGCGTGTGAAACTGGCTAGAGAGCTGTCTAAGCGTGATACAGGAAAAACCTTATACATTTTGGATGAACCGACAACCGGTCTACACTTCCACGATATCCAGCAATTATTAACCGTACTGCACCGTCTGCGCGACCACGGGAATACTGTTGTTGTCATTGAGCACAACCTCGATGTGATTAAGACAGCAGACTGGATTATCGACTTAGGTCCCGAAGGCGGACAAGGCGGCGGTGAAATCATCGCACAAGGAACGCCTGAAGATGTGTCTCAGATCGAAGGTTCGCACACAGCTCGCTTCCTTAAGCCTATGTTGAAGTAGAAAAAACAGGTAAAGTACAAAGACCAGCCATTGCTGGTCTTTTTTCATTCAAAACAACACAATAACTATGGCTACTATACACGTCAGTGGAACTAAGCTTTCTCCAGGTAAAGTGCAAGTTCCTCTTAACCGCAAGTTTCTCATCGCGTTAGCAGCACTCTTTCTGCTGGCGATGCACTTCTTCATGCCTAATCCGGGTGGCTCTGGACTAGCACTATCTTTTAATGCGACCACGTGGATTGCGTTCAGCTTTGCACTTGGTATTGGCTGCTACCAACTTGCGACCAATCGTGTATTACGCTACTCCAAATTAACAATTGGTCTGTTGATCAGCTGTATCATCATGACGCTGCCTATCTTCTACCCCAATGCGGATAGTGCGCTTGCGGCAAATAAGCTGATTGGTCTGTGGTGCGGCATGTTGTTCTTCATCGTGCTGCAGCAATTCCATTTCAGTAACAAGCATCGTCAACGGTTATTGTGGTTTATTGTGCTTGCCGTCGTTATCGAAGCGATTTTCGGTTTAACGCAATATCTTTACCTTAAACCAGGAAACGTATTTGGATATGACACAATCGCTAACCGCCCTTATGGCATCTTCCAACAACCTAATGTCATGGCGAGCTTCCTTGCAACTGGTTTAGTTATCGCAAGTTACCTGCTTGTCCGTCAACCTTATAAATACTCGCGTAAACTTAGCGATATCTATCTGCTTTATGCTGTGCCAGTACTGACTCTACCGTTGATTGTCGCCTTGGCATCTCGAACGGGATGGCTTGCTTCTATCATCGCAATTTTATTAGTTATTCCGTATATGTACCGCTTCGCCACCAAAGCAAGGTTCGTACGTTGGGCACTCGTAATGGCAACAGGTTTAGCTTTATCTATTGTGATCATGCAGATAGCCTTTCCCGATGGAAGCGGATTAGCCAGTGAAAAAGTGAACATGGAATCACCACGTGCCTATACCTTCCCTCAAACCTTAGATATGGTGATTGAGAAGCCATTCACTGGTTATGGTTACGGCAAGTTTGAGTCAGAATACATGCTATATACGGCACGTCAGCATGCACTTAATGAAAGCTATCCTGCGGGCTTGCCATCGATGGATCACCCACACAATGAGTTGTTGTACTGGGCGGTAGAAGGCGGACTTTTGCCAATTCTGGGGATCTTTTTGGCAATCGCGCTAGTGCTATATCGCATCTACCAAGCTAAACGCGGTACTCGATTAGCACTGTTGGCTCTGTTTATTCCAATCGTGCTGCACTCACAATTAGAATACCCCTTCTATCATTCATTGGTGCATTGGCTGATCTTTGTGATTCTGCTGTATTGGGTCGACCAACGTGTTTCTCGTTACCGCCAAGCACCGTTTAGCAAAGTAACCAAAAGTTTATTGCGAGTATGTAGCCTAGTCATTCCAGCAGTGTTTACTTTCTATATGGTTAGCGCATTGCACACTAACTATGTCTTAACCAAGTTTGAAACTACGCGCCCAACCAACCCGGATATCTTGAATCAAGTGACGAACCCTGTGGTTTGGAAAGATCGTTTCGACTGGGATGTATACAGTACTTTCTTAAACATCGGTTTATACAAGCAAGATCCAACTTTGATTCAGCCTTACATTGATTGGTCTTTGGAAATCATTAAAGACAAGCCACGCCCAGCGTTTTACAACAACTTGATACTGGCATATCAAGGGTTGGATGACACAAGCAAGGCAGAACAAATTCGTGCAGAGGCACAGTTCCTGTTCCCTAAAATTGATTTCAGTGGCGTCAACTATCAGCCACCTTCTCAAGCCATATCTGCTTCACCAACACCGACTTCAGGTGCTGAGCAATAAATACAAAAAAGCGAAGGAATAACCTTCGCTTTTCTTTAGCTCATTACCGAGTCGATTTATTCAGTCAGTGACTCTTCTAAAGCTCGCAAACACAAAGCTACATTTTCAGGTCGAGCACCATAGCCCATCAAACCAATTCGCCATGCTTTACCAGCCAGTGCACCAAGACCTGCACCAATCTCTAGATTGTAGGTTGCGAGTAAGTGATTACGCACTTTTGCTTCATCAATTCCTTCAGGGACATAAATCGCATTCAATTGCGGTAGTCGATACTCTTCTTCTACCACAAATTCAAAGCCTAGTTTTTGCAGACCGGCTTTGAGCTTCTCGTGCATTAACTGGTGACGCGCCCATGCATTTTCTAAACCTTCATTTTTAAGGATAAGTAGAGCTTCATGCAGAGCATACAAGCTGTTCACTGGCGCCGTGTGGTGATAGCTGCGTTTGCCTTCTCCACTCCAGTAACCTAATACTAAGCTTTGATCCAAGAACCAGCTTTGAACCGGTGTCGTTCTTGATTGAATCTTCTCAATAGCTGCCGGAGAAAGCGTCACAGGCGATAAACCTGGAACACACGAAAGACATTTTTGGCTGCCCGAATACACTGCATCTAACTGCCACTCGTCAACTTTAAGAGGTACACCACCAAGCGAGGTCACAGCATCAACAATCGATAACAGACCGTATTGCTTCGCGAGTAGACCCAGAGCTTGTGCATCACTTACCGCGCCTGTCGATGTTTCTGCATGAACAAAAGCAAGAATCTTCGCGTCAGGGTGCTGCTTTAATGCTTCTTCAACTTTATCGACAGATACAGGGGTTCCCCACTCATCATCGACGACAACCGCTTCACCACCAGCACGAACCACGTTTTCACGCATACGCTCACCGAAAACACCATTGCGGCAGACGATGACCTTGTCGCCCTTTTCTATCAGGTTAACGAAGCACGTTTCCATGCCCGCACTGCCCGGCGCAGAAACTGCGATGGTAAATTCATTTTCCGTTTGGAAAGCGTACTTAAGCAGTTGTTTGAGCTCATCCAACATGGCAATGAAAAGTGGGTCTAGGTGACCAACTGTTGGGCGGCTTAGTGCTTGCAAAACCTGAGGTGAAATATCAGATGGACCAGGTCCCATCAAAATACGGTGTGGGGGAATAAAGCTTTGGATCGGCATGTCAGCTCCTTGATTGCAGTCATTCATCCTGAGCGTTATAAAAGTTCTATTCAAAAGGTTGGCTCAGGTATCGAAGTTTTCACCCTAATAGATTTTTCCTCTATCGGCAATTAGCCCTAAGTATAGAGGTCAAACCACTGTCACAAATTCGTTAATAAAAACTTTCAATCTGGTTGAGATATTGGTTGACAATATGACAGCAAAACCGTTCAATGTTTAAGCTTTATGCAGAAGAGGAGCACTGCCCAGGCAGGTGATTTGTGGAGCCGCAATTCCAATACCAATCACTCAGGGGGAGTAGTGCCGAGGTAAGTCAAAGTTGCAGGATTTGACTTGTCGGTTGACTTGGGTTGAATCCCATCAACTGTCATCAGCGCCGTATGATGAAGAGCTTCTGAGGGTAAATTTTCAAATTACATTCTAACTACCTCTCTATTTGCTCTGTTCCTTTCCTCACCAAACATTGGATGTATTAGGCAACCTATTAATTGTTGTAATTTTTTCAGGAAGTCGTGGGAGAACGCAGTGAGCGCATTTAACGTAGCAAAATTCGGTGGAACCAGTGTTGCCAACTTTGAGGCAATGAGCCGTTGCTCCACTATTATAGAAAACAACCCAAATACTCGCCTTGTGGTTAGCAGCGCTTGCTCAGGTGTCACTAACCTATTGGTTGAACTGGCAAATGGTGTTCAAGACCAAGAACATCGTGCGGAAGTACTTCAGAAACTAGCAGGCATCCACGAATCGATTCTGTCGCAACTTGAGGACGCAACCGAAGCTGCGGCAGAGGTTTATTCGATTCTTGATACCGTCACAAGTTTGGCAGAGGCCGCTTCAATCCAAGCAAGCACCAAACTGACCGATCATTTAGTCGCTTGTGGTGAATTAATGTCGACTCATATCCTTGCTCAATTAATGCGAGAGCGTGGTGTGAATGCGATTCGTTTTGATATTCGCGATGTGCTAAAAACCGATGGAAACTTTGGTCGAGCTGAACCTAATGTCGAGACCATTGCACAACTAGCACAAGAAAAGTTAGTCCCACTTTGCCAAGAATACGTGGTTATCACCCAAGGTTTTATTGGTTCAGATGAAGAAGGTAATACCACTACGCTTGGCCGTGGCGGCAGTGACTACAGTGCAGCACTCATTGCAGAAGGCGTGAAAGCTGCAGGTCTAGAGATTTGGACCGACGTTCCGGGCATCTACACCACTGATCCACGTATCGCCTCAAAAGCAGCGCCAATCCCAGAGATCAGCTTTAGCGAAGCATCAGAGATGGCAAACTTTGGCGCAAAAATCCTGCACCCTTCAACATTGGTTCCAGCTCTTCGTCACGACATTCCGGTATTTGTTGGGTCATCTAAAGAGCCAGAAAAAGGCGGTACATGGATTCGCCACCAAGTAGAGAGCTCACCTTTATTCCGAGCACTTGCTCTGCGCTGCAACCAAACCATGGTGACATTACGCAGTGCTAACATGTTCCACGCGTACGGCTTCTTAGCGAAAGTATTTGAGATCCTAGCGAAGCACAAAATCTCAGTAGATCTGATAACTACATCTGAAATCAGTGTGTCACTCACTCTTGATCAAACAGACACGTCTGGCGGTGCTCCTCAGTTACCACAAGCCGCGCGTGAAGAGCTTGAAGAGCTGTGTAAAGTAGAAGTGGAACACGACCTATGTCTCGTCGCTCTGATTGGTAACAACATGAGTGAAAGCAAAGGCTATGCGAAGCAAGTATTTGGCACGTTAGAAGACTTCAACCTACGTATGATCTGTTACGGAGCAAGCCCACATAACCTGTGCTTCCTTGTTCACGAGTCCGTATCTCGCCAAGCGATTCAAAAACTGCATACCGAGTTGTTTGAACAATAAGACTGCTTTCATTCACTAATAAACAAGGGCTGCAAATTGCAGCCCTTTTAGTTTCAAGACGGTTTGGTTAACCGTTAATGTTGGGACCTAACCATTTTTCCGCTTCGATCCTATCCCAGCCTTTACGATCAGCATAGCTTTGCAGCTGATCTTCTTGGATCTGAGCGATCGCAAAGTAACGAGAATCAGGATGCGAGAAGTACCAACCCGATACAGATGCACCTGGGTACATCGCATAGCTCGATGTCAGTGACATGCCAATGTTTTCTCCAACATTCATCAGCTCCCAAAGCGGTCCTTTTTCAGTATGCTCTGGACATGCTGGATAGCCCGGAGCAGGTCGAATACCTTGGTATTTCTCACGAATCAGTTCTTCATTCGACAGAGCTTCATCCGCAGCGTAACCCCAAATCTCTTTACGCACACGCTCATGTAGATACTCAGCAAATGCCTCCGCCAGACGGTCCGCTACCGCTTGAATCATGATGGCATTGTAATCATCACCCTGTGCTTTGTATTCGTCAGCAAGTTCACGCTCACCGATACCACCAGTTACGGCAAAAGCACCAACCCAATCGCGCTTACCAGACTCTTTCGGTGCAACATAATCAGACAGACAGTAGTTGAAGCCTTTCGGTTTCTCCGTTTGCTGACGCAAATTGTGCAGCACTTTCGCCACTTCAGTTCGCGACTCGTCGGTGTAAACTTCAATATCATCACCCACGCTTGCAGCAGGGAACAGACCACACATACCGCGCGCTTTGAGTAAGCCTTCACGCTCAACACGATCCAATAACTCATTAGCGTCTTTGTACAGGCGCTGCGCCTCTTCACCCACTTCTTCATGGTCAAAGATTGTTGGGTATTTACCGACTAATGACCAAGTCATAAAGAAAGGTGTCCAGTCGATGTACTTACGCAAAGTAGACACTTCAAAGTCATCAAAGATATGGATGCCCGGCTTCACAGGAGCAGGAGGCGTATACTTATCCCAATCAATCGCAACTTTGTTCGCTCTTGCTTCTTCTAAAGTAACAGGCTTAGTGCGCGGCTTCTTACGGTTATGCTGATCACGCACGCGTTCATAGTCCACGTCCAGCTTCTCAACAAAGCCAGGACGAAGTTCGTCTGAAAGTAATGATGTACATACACCAACCGCACGAGAAGCGTTATTGACGTAAACCACTGGATGTTTGTAGTTCTGCTCAATCTTAACCGCCGTATGCGCTTTGGATGTTGTTGCACCACCAATCAGAAGTGGAAGATCGAAATCAAGACGTTCCATTTCTTTCGCGACATGCACCATTTCATCGAGAGACGGTGTGATCAAACCAGAAAGACCAATAATGTCGACGTTTTCTTCTTTGGCTACCTTGAGGATCTTCTCACATGGCACCATGACGCCAAGATCGATGATCTCGTAGTTGTTACATTGTAGAACCACGCCAACAATGTTCTTACCGATATCGTGCACGTCACCTTTTACCGTAGCCAACAAAATCTTACCGTTGGAAGAACCCGCTTGCTTCTCTTTATTGATAAAAGGCTCTAAGTGCGCTACGGCTTGCTTCATAACACGCGCAGATTTCACTACCTGAGGAAGGAACATCTTACCTTCACCAAATAAGTCACCCACCACGTTCATGCCGTCCATCAATGGACCTTCAATGACTTCAAGTGGCTTAGAGGCATTAAGGCGAGCTTCTTCGGTATCTTCGACAATGAACTCAGTAATACCTTTAACCAGCGCATGCTCTAGACGTTTTTCTACCGCCCAAGTACGCCACTCTAGTGCAGAAGCATCTTCTTCTTTGCCGACACCCTTTCCAGCGTATTCTGCGGCTATATCAAGTAGTCGCTCAGTCGAATCATCACGACGGTTAAGAACCACATCTTCTACCGCTTCACGCAGTTTGTCTGGAACGTTATCATAAATTTCCAACTGACCCGCGTTCACGATGCCCATGTCCATACCATTTTTAAAACAGTGGTATAGGAACACCGCATGAATCGCTTCACGAACGTAGTTATTCCCGCGGAATGAGAAGGAAACGTTAGACACACCACCAGAGATCATCGCGTGAGGTAAGTCGCGTTTGATGTCTGCAACCGCTTCGATGAAATCCACGGCGTAGTTGTTGTGCTCTTCGATACCCGTCGCAACTGCAAAGATGTTCGGGTCAAAAATGATATCTTCTGGTGGGAAACCGACTTCATCAACCAAGATACGGTAAGCGTTAGTACAGATTTCTAGCTTGCGTTCACGTGTTTCTGCCTGACCAACTTCGTCAAACGCCATAACGATAACTGCGGCACCGTATCGACGAATCAGTTTTGCTTGCTCAACAAACTTCTCTTTACCTTCTTTCAAAGAGATAGAGTTTACGATGCCCTTGCCCTGAATACACTTCAGACCCGCCTCGATCACCTCCCATTTAGAAGAGTCGACCATGATAGGCACTTTGGAGATCTCAGGCTCAGATGCGCATAGGTTGAGGAAGCGAACCATACACGCTTCTGCATCCAACATGCCTTCATCCATGTTGATGTCGATAATCTGAGCGCCGTTCTCAACTTGTTGTCGGGCGACCTCTAGCGCTTCATCATAGAGCTCTTCTTTGATCAAACGTTTAAATCGAGCAGAACCAGTAACGTTAGTACGCTCACCTACGTTAATAAACAGCGTCTCTTTTTCAATAGTAAGAGGCTCAAGACCGGATAAACGACAAGCAACCGTAAGCTCAGGCAAATCACGAGGTTTCACGCCGTCAACTGCCATTGCCATATGGCGAATATGCTCTGGCGTGGTACCACAACAACCACCAATTAGGTTGAGGAAACCACTCTCCGCCCACTCTTTAACGTGTTCCGCCATATCTTCTGGCGAAAGGTCATATTCACCAAATGCATTCGGTAGACCCGCATTTGGGTGAGTAGAAACAAAAGATTCCGAAATACGACAAAGCTCTTCTACGTACGGGCGCAGTTCATCAGGACCAAGCGCACAGTTCAAACCAAATGAAATAGGGTTAACATGACGAAGAGAGTTATAGAAGGCTTCCGTTGTTTGACCAGAAAGCGTACGTCCAGAAGCATCGGTAATGGTACCGGAGATCATAACTGGCAACTCGATGCCTAGTTCTTCGAAGACGCTATCAACCGCGAAGGCACAAGCTTTCGCGTTAAGTGTATCGAAGATAGTCTCGATCAGAATGAGGTCAGAGCCACCTTTGATCAGCGCTCGAGTTGATTCTGAATAAGCTTCAACAAGCTCATCGAAGCTGACGTTACGATAGCCCGGATCGTTTACATCAGGGGAGATAGAACAAGTACGGTTTGTTGGACCAAGCACACCCGCGACATAACGTGGGCGCTCTGGCGTTTTTGCCGTCCACTCATCAGCGGCTTCACGCGCAAGCTTTGCAGCGGCAAAGTTGATTTCCTCACTCAGGCTTTCCATCTCATAGTCAGCCATCGCAATCGTCGTCGCGTTAAAGGTGTTGGTTTCAAGAATATCAGCGCCTGCTTCTAAGTAAGCGCTGTGAATTTCCTTAATCAATTGAGGCTGAGTGAGCACCAACAAATCGTTGTTGCCTTTTAGATCACAATGCCAATCCGCAAAGCGCTCTCCTCGATAGTCTTGCTCTTCAAGTTTATATCCCTGAATCATGGTGCCCATACCACCATCGATCAGCAAGATACGTTGCTTTAATTGAGCTTCAATCTGTTGTCTTACATTACTTCCCACAGTACAGCCTCATTCCTTTAGTTATCTCTCCATCCTATCACACAAATTAAAGGAGTCTAGACGTCTAAAATGCGAATTACTGATTATTTTGTCTCCGTCGAGTTACAAAATAATCTCGAAAAAATGTTTGCTATTTAGTCAACATCGTCCGAGAATTCCATTCATAAAATGTTACAAATAGAGAGCTCTATGTCGGTCTATCATACTTTATGTTTTCTATCTGCAGCGGCAATGGTTATTGCCTTTGTAAACAGTAAGATAGGAAAGATGCAAACCACCATCGCAATCACTGCCGGTTCGATGATTCTTTCACTCCTCATTCTAATCGCAGGTCAAAATGATTGGTTTCATCTCACCGAGATAGCGACCGAAACGGTTACCAGCATTAACTTCGAGGATTTTCTTCTTAAAGGTATCCTCGGATTCCTACTTTTTGCCGGTGGTTTGGGTATCAAACTCCCTAACCTCAAAGATCAAAAATGGGAAATCACTGTACTCGCTTTAGGTGCAACACTCTTCTCAACCTTCTTTATCGGTTTTGTACTTTACGGCTTCTGCCAAGTTATCGGCATTCAATTTGACCTCGTCTACTGTCTGCTCTTCGGAGCGCTTATCTCCCCAACCGACCCGATTGCAGTACTCGCCATTGTTAAAAAGCTTAATGCACCAAAACGAATCTCTACACAGATCGAAGGTGAATCTCTGTTTAACGACGGCTTTGGTCTGGTAATTTTCGTAACACTATTCACCATCGCCTTCGGTACTGAAGCTCCTACCGTTGGTAGTGTGACACTTCTATTTGTCCAAGAAGCGATTGGTGGCATCGTTTATGGCTTCGTATTAGGTCTTATTTTCCACTACTTAATCAGCGCTACTGATGACCACTCAATGGAGCTATTGCTTACTATTGGTGTGCCAACCGCTGGTTACGCATTTGCTGAATACCTTCATGTTTCGGGTCCGCTTGCAATGGTGGTATCGGGCATCATGATCGGTAACTGGACACGCTTTATTGGCTTCTCTAAAGAGAGTGAAGATCATCTAGACCACTTTTGGGAATTGGTCGATGAGTTCTTAAATGGCGTGCTATTCCTTCTTATTGGTATGTCGATGCTGCTGTTCGAATTCCACAAAGAAGACTGGATCATGATGGCAATTTCAGTACCACTAGTGCTGGCTGCTCGCTATCTAAGCGTGTTCATTTCTTACATCGGATTTAAGCGCTATAGAAAGTATAATCCTTGGTCTATCAAGATCTTAACTTGGGGTGGCTTGCGCGGCGGTCTGGCTCTAGCTATGGCACTATCAATCCCATCGGGTATCTTGGTTATTCCAGAGAAATTGATTGATGTGAAAGAGATCATCATGGTGATGACCTACTCGGTGGTCGTATTCTCAATCCTGATTCAAGGCTCCACCATTACGCCAATGATCGAGAAAGCGAAACAAGCTGAGAAAGAAATGGAAGCAGAAGGCTCAGTTGAACCACAAGAAGCAAAAGCTTCTCAAGAGTAAGTACTTCTACAATTATCAAACTAGGCAGCTATTTGGCTGCCTTTTTTATGCCTAAAATCTAGGGTATCTAAAGCCAAAACAATAAACTAAAGCCTATTTCCCTCCCCCTTAGCTCTAGTAATTTCATGCAGCGCTTCTTAATCCATAATCATGAACACAGACCGATGTAACACTAAGAGGAGAGTCGACAGTAGCTTGCCAAATTGAAAAGAAGAAGTTCTCCCTCCCCCATACGATAAGAACAACTCCAAAGCTTAGCCGTTAATGAATGATGGAATATAGGGTCTTCTGATTAAGGCCTGCTTTACAGGAATAAGTGAAGACGAGACTAGCGAGAGCTATGGAGCTTATCGACTCAAACATCAAAATCATTACTAGATTAAGATAGGGCATTCTAAATGAGTTGATAAGTCCGAAACGTAGATTACATGCTAACTAAGCTTTATTAGAGAATTAACAAGCCCATAGATACGAAAAGTCCAAGGCGCTCTTTAACATCGTTATTTAGTGTTTTTCTGAGTAAGAAAAATTAAATCGGAAACGCTTGAAGGAGCACTCGACTAAGAGAACGTCTTTTGGGGATATGCTTCCTAAAAGGGAATGTCATTATACTCTAGAAAGAACAAAAGCCAGTCCAAAGGCTGGGTTTCTAAATAATCTAAATAAGTAGCAGAGCGACTGAACTTGCACTCAATTAATACTCACTACTCGTAGACCATAATAATATCGCAAATACGGAAAGACCCCAGCACTTCTGCTGGAGTCTGGAATAAATAGGAGAGTCGGCGGGGACGTCTAGTTCGGGGTTGTGGCTATGGGACTAGTTTCCTGAAAGGGAAAATTTCTTTGCTTTTAAACGACAAAACCCAGTCCGAAGACTGGGTTTTTAAATAAGTGGCGGAGCGGACGGGACTCGAACCCGCGACCCCCGGCGTGACAGGCCGGTATTCTAACCAACTGAACTACCGCTCCGCACTGGTTAGACATTTAAGTCTAAGTTTTTGTCTTCACTTTTTCATAAAAAGTGAAAATAAAATACAAGCCTGGCGATGTTCTACTCTCACATGGGGAAGCCCCACACTACCATCGACGCTAATTCGTTTCACTTCTGAGTTCGGAATGGAAGTCAGGTGGGTCCAAATCGCTATGGTCGCCAAGCAAATTCTTTAATTCGGAAAGCTGTTTTAAGTTCTATTTATACACATTCAATGTTCTTGCATTGAGTCCATCAAAACCCCTTGGGTGTTGTATGGTTAAGCCTCACGGGCAATTAGTACAGGTTAGCTCAACGCCTCACAACGCTTACACACCCTGCCTATCAACGT